>CADEGN010000110.1 GCA_902826865.1 uncultured Myxococcales bacterium | reverse complement strand
CGCTCACCCTCGACTTCGATCCGCTCGGCGCGGTGGTCGAGATCCGCGCCGGCGACGTCGTCTGGTTCGCCGACGTGTTCGACGGCACCGGCCCCGCGCCCCTCGGCACCGCGACGACCGCCGACCAGGCCACGCTGCTGGCGCGCTTCTGCGATCAGGTGGTGATGGCGTTCGACGGGGACGCCGCCGGCAAGAAGGCCGCGTGGACCGCCCTCCCGCACCTGCTTGAGGCGGATCTCGACGTCCGGATGGTGCTCCTGCCCGAGGGCGAGGATCCCGACAGCCTCGGCCACGAGCGAATGGCTGCACTGCTGGCCCGGCCGGGCGCGGCGCTCGAGCAGATGATGACCCGTATGGCCGAGCGCGCGGGCGATGCCGTGGATGCCCGGGCGCGAGCGCTCGACCAGCTGCTCCCCTTGGTCGCGCGGGCCCCCCGCGCAAGCCAGCGGCAACTCTACGCGGACCGCGCATCCGAGCTGTTCCACGTCCCAATCCGTCGGATCGAGGTGCGACTCGAAGAGGAGCTCGCCAGCCGTGGGGACCCTGCACAGGGCGGTCCCAGAGCCCCGTCCCAAGGGCGCGTTGGCGCGGCGCGCCGGGGCGCAGCCCCGGAAGAAAACTCTCGCCACTTTCGCTCGACTTCACCTCGAGCTGTGCCATCCTCCGCGGCCGTGCCCCTGCCGTTGCCGGCTAGCCAGACCCAGCTGGCGATGCTGCTGGTCGATGTTCCGCATCTTGCGAGCGTCGCCGAACGCGAAGGTGCGCTCGGTTGCCTATCCGACATCCGGCTCGCCCGCATCGGCGCCGCCGTGATCGACGCCGCCCGCCGGGGCGACGACCCCTCCATGCCCGAGCTATTGGGCCTGGTGGACGCCGTCGATCAGCCGGTTTTGTTCGAAGGGGTCTTCGCCGGCCGCTACCGCGATTTGGCCGACGACCCGCAAATCCTCCTCCGGGCGCTCATGCGCCGGTGCCAGCTCGAAAAGCTCGAGCTCGAGGCCAAGGGGCTCGAGCTCGAAATCCGCCGTGCAAAATCCCAGGGACTCGCCGGCGACGCCCTTCAACTCCAGCAGCGCCACCTCGAGCTCCGCAAACAGGCCGCCGAGCTCAGCCGCACGCTCACCAACTGATTCGTCCCTGCCATGGCCCAAAACCTAGCTCTCGAGGCACGTCCCATGCTGCGCAAAACCCCGACGCGAACTGTCGATGCGGAGAAGCTGAAAAAGAACCTCATCGCGTACGGGAAGAAGAAGGGCCATCTGACCTACGAGGAGCTGCAAGAGCTCCTCCCGCCCGACCTCATCGACCCGTCCGAGCTCGACCAGTGGGAGCAGATGCTCGTGGACGAGGGGGTGCAGATCGTCGCCAAGGACGACGCGAAGACCGCCGCCACCAAGGCCCAGGCCAAGGTCGCCACGCGCAAGGTCATGCCCAAGCGATACGAGCGCGAGGGCGAAGAGGAAGACGAGCAGGCCCGCACCAACGATCCGGTGCGGATGTACTTGCGCAAGATGGGCTCGGTCTCGCTGCTCACCCGCGAGGGCGAAGTCGAGATCGCCAAACGTATCGAGGAGGGCGAGCGTCGCCTGCTGCAGATCGCCCTGCGCAGCCCGGTGGCCATCCCGTACATCTTTGACATCTACGACCGCATCAAGCGCGGTCAGCTGCGGATCAAAGACGTCGTCCAGATCAACAACCCGGCCGACGGCGGCCCACCCGGCACACTCGCCCCCGAGCCGTCGCCGGTCAATCAGGAAGCCGCGCTCGAGAATCTGCAGAAGCAACTCGAGAAGATCCGCCGCCACCAAAAAGAGATCGAGAAGCTGCGCGAGCAAGTCGTCGAGCTCGGCGACCGGCCGGACCCGAAGCGCCCCAAGCTGCAGGCCCAGCTCGACGATCACGAATCGTCGTGCGTCGAGGCGATCACCGACATGAACCTGAGCCGCAAGCCGATCGACGGCATCGTCGACGAGCTGACCCAGCTCGTGGAGCGGGTGACGCGAGCCGAGCGCGATCTGGTCGAGTGCGAGCGCCGGGCGGGGATGGACCTCAAGGAGCTGCGCAAGCTGTTCAAGGATGTGCGCCTGTCGGAAGAGGAGGAGTTCAAGCTCTGCCGCCGTCTGGGTCTGCACCCCTCGGAGCTCCACGAAATCGAGGCGCGCATGCGCCTGGCGAGCAAGCGCATCAAGCAGGTCGAGCAGGAGACCGTCATGCGCGCGCCGGAGCTGCAGGAGATCCACGGCAAGCTGATGAGCGCACGCCGCCAGGCCGAGAAGGCCAAGGCCGAGCTCGTCGAGGCCAATCTCCGCCTCGTGGTTTCGATCGCGAAGAAGTACACCAACCGCGGCCTGCAATTCCTCGACCTGATCCAGGAGGGGAACATCGGCCTCATGAAGGCGGTGGACAAGTTCGAGTACAAGCGCGGCTACAAGTTCTCGACGTACGCAACGTGGTGGATTCGCCAGGCCATCACCCGCGCCATCGCCGATCAGGCCCGGACGATCCGTATCCCGGTCCACATGATCGAGACGATCAACAAGCTCATCCGCACGAGCCGCTACCTCGTCCAGGAGCTCGGCCGCGAGCCCACGCCCGAGGAAATCGCCGAGAAGATGGAGCTCCCGCTCGATAAGGTCCGCAAGGTCCTCAAGATCGCCAAGGAGCCGATCAGCCTCGAGACGCCGATCGGCGAGGAGGAAGACTCGCATCTTGGCGACTTCATCGAGGACAAGAACATGACTTCGCCGTCCGACGCGGTCATCAACTTGAACCTCGCCGACCAGACGCGCCGCGTGCTCGCCACGCTCACCCCGCGCGAAGAAAAGGTGCTGCGTATGCGCTTTGGCATCGGCGAGGCCAGCGACCACACCCTCGAAGAGGTCGGTCAGGACTTCTCGGTCACGCGCGAGCGCATCCGTCAGATCGAGGCCAAGGCCCTGCGCAAGCTCCGGCACCCCAGCCGCAGCAAGCGCCTGAAGGCGTTCGTCGAGAACTGAGGCGCGGCGCCGGGCGTAGCAGACGTGAGCGTGCCAGCGCCGGCTCGTCAGCGCTGGCGCGGTCGTGCGCGGCCGCCGGGCGTCGCCGCGTCGCTGCTGCTCGCCTTCGCCGCGTGATCCTCCACCTCCTGCCACACCCGCAGGGCGTTCTCGCCGAGGATCTTCTCGATCTCCGCCCGTGGGTGGCCGCGATCGAGCAGCACACGAACGAGGTTTGGATAGCTCGACACATCGGCGAGCCCATCCGGCAGCGAGTCGCCCACGCCGTCGAAGTCCGAGCCGATACCCACGTGGTTGATGCCGACCAGCGCGATCACGTGCTCGATGTGATCGGCGACCAGTTCGATACTGGCGCGCGGCGCGGGATGCTCGGCCTGCCACGCCGCCACCACGTCCGCCGCTGCCTGGGCGTCGGCGGACAGCCCCGCCTCCGCCACGATCCGCTCCTGTTGGCGCTCGTGCTCCTCGCGCGCGCGACGGATCTCGCCGTCGAGAAAGCCACTGCCGAAGTTGATCATCACGATCCCACCGCCTTCGGCGAGCGCGCGAATCATCGCATCGTCGAGGTTGCGCTCGAACCCGGGGGTGAAGTGACGACACGAGGAGTGCGAGGCGATCACGGGCGCACGGCTGAGCTCGATGACCTGCCAAAACGCCTGGTCGGATAGATGCGAGACGTCGATCATGATTCCGACGCGGTTCATTTCCGCAACGGCTTGCTTGCCGAACTTCGACAACCCGCCGTTGCTGTGGCGAGCGTCGTACGAAGAGTCGGAGATATGGTTGTCCTTGCCGTGGGTGAGGGTGATGTAGCGGATACCCCGGCCGTGAAAGTAGGCGACATTGTTGAGCGACCGCTCGAGCGGGCTGCCGTTTTCCATCCCGAGCGGAAGCGAGATCAAGCCCGCGGCGCTGTTGCGCCGCACATCGGCCGGCGATCGAGCGAGGGCGAACTTGCTGGGACTCGCGGCGACGATCCCTTCGACGAGCTCGATCAGATCCTGCGCGACGCGTTTTGCCCCGCGCCCCTCATAACTCGACGGGACGTAGATCGACATGAACGGGGCATCGAGCCCGCCCGCGCGTGCGCGCGGCCAATCGAAGTCCCCGGTCGCAGTGGCTTGCGAGACATCCTCTTGCACGCGGCCTTGGTGATCTCGCCCCTCTTGCAACCGCCAGGGCACGTCGATGTGCCCATCGACGATGATCGCAGCGTCCGTGATCTCGCGGGCGAGCACCGTCCGATCGGCCGTCGCCTTGGACTCAACCGCCGCGGGATCGGCGACCGCAACCACCGGTGGCCACCCCGTTGAAGCCGGCGGGATGGGCGCACCGGCCTGGCAGGCGCATAGCGCAAGCAGAGCCCCGAAGGCACCGAAGCCAACGTGCAGCCGCCAGGCAGTTCGAGTGCCCACCACGTTCGTCAGCCGGGTTTGTACACCACGACAGCGACCCCGACGCCCGCGAGGATCGGCACAAGGACGACCCACGCGCGCGCGAGGCCGGGCGAACGTCGGATCGCCACGGTCGCCCCGCCGAGCAAAAACCAGACGCCGAGCTTTATGAGGATCCACGTCGGCCACGTCGACATGAGTTTAAGCTTCGCCATCAACCCGAACCCTGCGACGACAACGACGAGCATCGCGATGCCATGCCACATGAGCAAGCGCTTGCGGGTTGCCGTGACGTCGACGTCCTTGCGGTCGCGGCCGAACAACGCCTGCATTGCCAGCGCCCCGAGCGAGCACACGAGCAGCAACACGCCGACGATGTGGAGTAGCTTGTAGAATTCGTAGGACATGGGTCGATCCCGCGCGTGAGGCTACCACGGCGATGCGCCCGCCCACGTGGAGGAACAGCAACGCGTTGGACGGCCAATCCGGCCGCGGTCCGCCGACGTCGGCGCGGCACCCAGCTCAGCTGAGCGCCACCACTGCCCAGGTAACCTCGCACGCGCGACGCGGCGCCCTCACGCTCCGCCGGCCGTTTGCTTCGGCGGCCAAGCGACCCCCACGAGTCCCCGTCGGACCGACTCGATCGGAAGCTTGGTGCTCCGCTCCACGTGCGCGAGGATTTCTTCCCAGCGCTCGAAGCGGGAGAGCATGAACTTCAGCGTCTTGCCCGATCGGGTGATCCCGACGAGATTCATCGCGGTCGCGCCACCGTTGACGGCGACAAGCGGACCCCCGCCACGAATCTCGATTGCGAGTATTCCCAGCCGTTCGAGCTCGCCGAACTCCCAACGTTGCGTGCCCCCCATCCCGCGGACGGTCATGCCCGTGGCGTCGAAAACCAGCCGCGCGGTACGGGAGCTGAGCATCCACCAAATCGCGATCGGGAGCGTGACGACGAGGATCGCGCAGAGGACGCTAGTAACTGCGAAGACTGTGCGAACCTGCGGTGCGAAGCGATACGACGTGCCCACTGTGACCTCGGCCGTCATCCAAGACGGGACCGGACCACCCCGCCCGTAGCGACAAAACGCGATCCGTTGGTGCGTGAGTTTGCGCCCCCGGCCGAAGCGGAACAGCGACCGCAAAGCGCTGTTCGGGGCCTCCGTCGGCGCTCGAGGTCTACGCGCATGCGCCGGCTTATCCTTGCGCGAGATGACCGCGCCCCGACGTATCGCGTTTTTCGCATTTCCCGGGACTGAGGAGCTCGACTTCGTCGGGCCGTGGGAAGTCCTCTCCGCGTGGGCACACAATTGGCGGGACGACGCCATCGAGTGCATCGCCGTGGCGGAGACGACCGAGCCGATCCGCTGCGCAAAGGGCCTGCGGATCCTGCCCGATTGCACATGGGACGACGCGCCCGAGTTCGACATCCTTGTCGTCCCGGGCGGGCGCGGAACTCGGCCGCTGCTCGAACGTGCGCCCACGCTCGCGCGCCTGCGCAAGGCAGCGGACGCCAACAAGCTGATCGTCAGCGTTTGCACGGGGGCGTTGCTGCTCGCCAAGGCCGGCCTCCTCGATGGCAAGCCTGCAACCACCCACTACGAATCGCTCACCCTGCTGGGCGAGCTGGGGCGTGACGTCGACGTCCGCCCCGAGGCGCGTTTCGTCGACACCGGCAACATCATCACGGCCGCGGGCGTGTCCGCAGGAATCGACGCGGCGCTCCACCTCATCGTGCGGCTGCACTCGGTCGGGCGTGCACGTGAGGTCCGGCGCTACATCCAATACGACCCGAGCCCACCCGTCTAGTCTCGGCGCGCGCACCGGCCCAGCGATACCAGCTTGCCCGGCACGAAGGAGCACGAAGGGCGCGCATCAGCGTCGACGGCCGGCTCCCGCAACCGAGCCACCGGCGCGCGGTCTCTCCCAGCCAAGCCACCCGCGACATCCGCAACCGCATCACCTACGATGCCGCCCACCGCGTGAGCACCATGCCTCGACGTCGATGGATCGCACCGATACTGGGCAGCATCATTTTCGCGGCGGTCGCGTGCCGTGAGCCACCGCCGGTGTCCCCGAAACCGAATGCCCGCACGGCTTCCCCTGTCCGCTTGGTCGTGCTGGTCGTCGTCGATCAGCTACCGACCTGGTCGTTCGATCCGATGATCTCGGAGCTCGACGGCGGCCTGCACGAGATCGTCACCCGTGGTCGTTACTACCCACGCGCGAGCGCCCCCTACGCGGGCACCCACACGGCCCCCGGCCACGCAACCCTCGGCACCGGTGCACCGCCTGCGATAAATGGCATTGTTGCCAATCGCTGGTGGATCCCCGGCGAGGGTCGACTCGTCAACTGCGACGACGACCCCACGCACCCGAGTTTCGATCCCCGCACGCTGTCCGCCGACGGACAGGGCGTGTCAAACCACAACCTTGCCGTCGACGGGCTGGCCGAGTCGCTCCACCGCACCCATGGCGCGGCGGCGCGCGCGGTTGCGATCGGCATGAAGTCGCGTGCGGTGGTCCACGTCCTCGGGCGAAGTCCCGATGTCGCGCTGTGGTTCGAGACCGATCGCCGGGCGATGACAACGAGCACCGCCTTCGCCAAGACCCTCCCCGCGTGGGTCACCGCGTTCGCGGTCGAGCGCGGCGACCCGACGGCCGTGGGCGTTTGGACCGCGGACGACCCTACGCGCTTGGCCGCGCTGGCGGGCGGTCCCGACGACGCGCCCGGCGAGACCGATCCGCTCGGCCTCGGCCGCACGTTTCCCCACGACGTCGCGCGCAGCTCAGCCCCGGCGAAGGCGTTCAGCGAAACTCCTGCGGCCAATACCCTGGTCGTCGACACGGCCCTCGCTGCGCTCGAAGCTGAAGCCCTTGGTCGCGACGACGTCCCCGATCTGCTGGCACTGACGTTCTCTGCCCATGACTTCGCCGGCCATGCATGGTGCCAAGAGTCATGGGAACGGGTCGACCATCTGCTTGGCATCGATCGCGATCTCGCCCGGCTCCTTCGCGAACTCGATGCGCGGATCGGCCGCGACAACTACGCGGTGGTGCTCACCTCCGATCACGGAGCGACCCCCTCCATCGACCGCTCGGTGGCGGCGGGGCATCCAGCCCGGCGCATCATGCTCGAAGAGGTGGAGGCCGCGGCGGAGAACGCTGCCGCCTCGGTGTTGGGCCCCGGCGACTGGATCGTCGGCGTGAGCGTGCTCGGCCTGTCGTTGGCCGACGCGGCGAAACAACGTCCCGCGGCCGAACAAGACCAGGTGCTGTCGAAGATCGTCTTTGCGGTGGGCGCGATCCCGGGCATGGCATTCGCCGGCCGCGTCGATCAGCTAGTCGGCGACTGTGACGCCCGCGAAGGGATCGCTCAACTGGCCTGCAACAGCCTGGCGCGCGGGCGTTCCGGTGATGTGTACTTCACGTCCGCACCGCTTTCGTTGGTCAACGACGACGCGAACGAGTGCACCGCCCATGGCTCCCCGAGCGACCACGATCGACAGGTCCCCTTGGCAATCGCCGCGCCCGGCGTACCTGCGGCGCGGGTGGAAGAGGACGTCTCGACGCTCCAGGTGGCCCCAACGATTGCGGCGCTGCTCGGTGCATCGCCACCGTCGGCCGCCCACGCCCCGGCGATCGATCTCCAGGGGGCAACCCGCCCACCGATTCTGCCATGATGCCTGCCATGCCCGGTCACGACCTCCGCACCGCTTTCATCACTGGCGCTTCAGGCGGGATCGGAGCCGCGCTGGCCCGCGTGATGGCGCGCGCGGGGATCCAAGTCGCGCTGGCTGCCCGACGCGAGCCCGAGCTCAGCGCGTTGGCAGCCACGATCGCCGCAGAGGGAAGTACGGCGCGGGTCTATCCGGTCGACGTCGGCGATCCCGCCGCTATCACTGCCGCCGTCCTGCGCGCCGACGACGAGTGCGGGGGTCTCGACGTGGTGGTCGCGAATGCCGGCGTCGCGGTCCAACGTTGGAGCGGCAAGATCGACTGGCACGACTGCGAGACGATGCTCGACGTCAACGTCGTTGGTGCGACCGCCACGCTTGTGGCCCCGATCGCCCGCATGGTGGAACGCGGACGGGGACACCTCGTGGGTGTGTCGAGCCTGGCGGCGTACCGCGGATTGCCCAAGCTCGCCGTCTACAGCGCGAGCAAGGCCTACCTCAGCGCACTGTGCGAGTCGCTGCGGGTCGATCTGGCCAAGGCCGGCGTCGCCGTCACCGAGGTTCGCCCCGGCTACGTGCGCACGGGCATGAACGCTGGCGCCGGCAAGCTGCCCCTCGAGCTGACAGCGGAGGCTGCCGCCCAGGAGATCTTCGACGCGATCGTCGCAAGAAAAGCCGTTCACGCATTTCCGTTGGCGATGGCGGCGGCAATGCGCTCGGTCACATCGTTGCCCAATGCGCTGTGGGACAAGATCGCGCCCAAGATGACGTGAGTGGTACCCTGGCCGCGCGAGACCCTACGTGAGCGACGAAGCACGACGCGCAGCAGCGATCATCCGCGAACGCATCGGATCCCAGCGTCCCCGCGTGGGCATCGTCCTCGGCTCAGGCCTGGGAACGTTCGCCGACCGGATCGAAGACGCGATCGCGTTCGACTACGCCGAACTTCCCGGCTTCCTCGTGCCGACGGTGGCGGGACATGCCGGCCGACTCGTGGTCGGCAGGGTCGGCGCAACCGAGCTCGCATGCCTGCAAGGTCGCGTGCATCTCTACGAGGGCCACTCCGCTCGGGCGGTCTTGCCGCTCGTGCGGACCCTGCAATGCCTCGGCTGCGAAACGTTCGTGGCCACCAATGCCGCCGGCGCACTCGATACCGACGCGATTCCCGGCAGTTTGATGCTCATCGTCGACCACATCAACATGCAGGGCACCAACCCCCTCATCGGAGCCAACGACGAATCGTTCGGCCCGCGATTCCCAGCGATGACGGGGGCATACGATTCGGGCCTCGCCGACCTCTTGCGCACCTGCGCGCGCGAGCTCGGCATCGGTCTACGCGAGGGCGTCTACATGGCGCTCTCGGGCCCGTGTTTCGAGACCCCGGCGGAGATTCGCGCGTTCGCGCGGCTCGGCGCCAACGCCGTGGGCATGTCGACGGTGCCCGAGGTCATCGTTGCCCGCCATTGCGGGATGCGGGTCGCCGCGGTGTCGGTACTGACCAACCTCGGCGCCGGGCTTGCCGACGAGGAGCTCAGCCACGCCCAGACGCTGCACTTCTCGAGCCTCGCCGCGGGCGACCTCCAGCGGCTGCTCGAGGCGTTCCTCGCGCGGCTGGACTGAAGCCCGCGGGTTCCGCTCGCGGCCACCCTCTCGATCGCCCGCCACGGATCCGGCATCATCGTCGACCCCAGCGTGCCCCCACGCCACGCGAGCGCACCGCCATGGCCGAGAAATCCATCCCCAACCCAAGCCAGATCCGCCCGGTGCCGACACCCGCGCCGCAAGCGGACTCCAGCCATGTTCGCAACCCCGGCATGGCGCTTGAGCTCGACTGGGTGCATGAGGTCAAGGTCAATCGCAGCGCGGTTGAGCGCCGCGCCGCGACCCTCGGCCCGCGCCGCAGTGTGAAGAAGGACTGGCAGGCGGCATGGCTTCTGCGCGCGATCCGTCTGATGGATCTGACGACGCTTCAGGGCGACGACACGCCGGGCCGCGTCCGCCGGCTCTGCGCCAAAGCCCGCCGCCCGCTCGAGCAACGCATCGTCGACGCGCTGGGCGTCGCCCATCTCGATATCCGCGTCGGCGCGGTGTGCGTCTACCACGAGATGGTTCCGACCGCGGTGGAGTGCTTGGCCGGCAGCGGGATCCCGGTTGCGGCCGTCTCCGCCGGATTCCCTGCGGGTCTATCCCCCCTGCGTGAGCGCATCCGCGAGGTCGAGGCGAGCGTGGCCGCGGGTGCGGAGGAAATCGACATCGTCATTACGCGAGCGCACCTGTTCACCGGCGATTGGCAAGCGATGTACGACGAGGTCAAGGCGTTCCGCGCCGCCTGCGGACGTGCCCATCTCAAGGCGATCCTCGCCACAGGCGATCTACGCGTGCTCCGCAACGTCGCCCGCGCCAGCATGGTGTGCATGATGGCCGGCGCCGACTTCATCAAGACCTCCACCGGCAAGGAGTCCGTCAACGCGACCTTGCCCGTGAGCCTCGTGATGGTGCGAATGATCCGCGAGTATCTCGAGCGCACCGGCGTCGAGATCGGCTTCAAACCGGCCGGTGGCATCAGCCAGGCCAAGCAGGCCCTCGTCTACCTGTCGATGATGAAGGACGAGCTCGGGCGTCGCTGGCTGGAACCCGATCTCTTTCGCTTTGGCGCCTCGAGCCTGCTCACGGACATCGAGCGGCAGCTCGAGCACCACACCACCGGGCACTACTCGGCCGCGTACCGCCACCCGATGGCATAGCCCCATCGGCCGCGCGGGCCTTGGCAGTCGCGAACCGCTCGGCCCGACGCTTCGTCTCGGTCAGACCCTGCGCGTTCGCGGGCGCGAGCGGGGGACCAGCGGGGGCTGGCGCTCGAGCGGTGCTTCACCGAGCCAGCGCAGCAGATCCGCCCCGCTGGCGCCGACGTCGATGTTCGCGCCGAGCTCAAGCATCGTCTGCGCACCGATGACAGCGGCCATCAACGTCGTGGCGAGCAAGCGTGGGTCGGCGTCGGCACGCACGCCACCGCGGGCCTGATCCGCCTCCACCACCTTGGCCAACCGCGCGATCGCGTCGTGGACCAATCCTACGTATCGCTTTCGGATCGCTGGCGAACGCAAACAGGCATCGATGAGCTGGTGCGGCCGCACACCTCCGGGCCGGGTAAACGGGTACACGTCGTTCGCAACCGCGGTCGCGAATCTCGCGACCACGTCGGCCAACCCGGGAGGCTGGTCACCTTCGTTCGCCTGGAACAGGGCATCGAGCAGTGGGCCCGCAAACGACTCCATCACTGCATCGACGAACGCATCCCGATCGCGGAAGTGAACGTAGAATGCGCCGCGCGTGTACCCGGCCGCGGCGCAAATGTCGTCGAGGCTGGGAACGTCGAGCCCGCGGGTGGCGAACAACTCAGCCCCCGCCCGCAGCAGCGCCGCCCGCGTCTCGGCCATGGTCTCGTGGCGGGCGCGGGGGCCAGCCTTGCGGCGTAAACCGAGTCTTGCGGCGGTGCGGCGGCGTGGCGTTGACATACGAACTCGTATGTGGGATCCGAATATCGGATACGCGATCGTATCTGAAATTCTCGAACCGGACCAATCCAGGAGTTCCCAATGCAGGCCCGTACCGTTGACTTCGATTCTACCGCTGCCCCCCGCGACCTCGACGGCCTGCTTGACCTCGATCACGCGACGCTGGTCGAGCTCTACGAGGGCGGCACCGTGGAACCGCTTGCCACCCTCAATGGTGACCTGCGCGGGCGCATGCTCGCGGTTCCCGGCCTACCCGATTGGCTGACCGTCGGCCCGCGTGCCTGGGCGCGCACCGGCGCGTTCCCCTGGCGCGGCAAGAGCTTCGCCAGCATCGACGGCGACCGTGGCACAGGGATCAACCGGGTGGCGAGCGACCGCTTTCGCTTGTTCCGCTTCACCACCGCGATCGGCCCATCGCTGCATGATGGCCAGCCGGCGGTGCGGCTCGACTATGATCACCCCGGCAACCCGTTCTTCATCCGGGCGATCGAAGACGAGGTGCGCACGGTCGCACCCGGCCTGTTCCTCGGCCAGGCCTGGCTACGAACGGCACGCAAGCGACACTTCGTGCTTTGGTTCGGACTGACGAGTCGATGAAGCTCGCGCTCGTCACCGGCGCATCGGGATTCATCGGCGCCCACGTGGTGCGCGCGCTGCTCGCCCGGGGTGTGGCGGTGCGCGCATTGATATTGCCCGGCGATCCCGCGCCGGCGCTCGCCGGCCTCGACGCCACGAGGATCACCGGTGACGTTACCGACCGCGCGGGGCTTCTGCGGGCGATGTCCGGGGTCGACACCGTGTTTCACCTCGCCGCCGTCTACGCCCTGTGGCTACGGGATCCTGATCTGCTCGATCGCGTGAACGTCGGCGGCACGCGAGCTGTGCTAGATGCCGCACGCGAGGCAGGGGTGGGCCGCGTCGTGCACACCAGCTCGATCGCTCGTTTCGGCGGCCAAGGTCCGGGCCGTCGCGCCACCGAGCAAAGCGAGTTTCGCCTGGGCCCGACGGGCGATCGATACAGCCGAAGCAAGGCCGACGGCCATGCGGTGGCCGAGGCGGCCGCGCGCGCCGGTCAGGACGTGGTGATCGTCGCCCCGACTGGCCCGATCGGACCGGGCGATCTTGCTCCAACCCCGACCGGACGGCTCCTTGTGCAGTGCACCCGTATGCCTGTCGTGGCGGTCCCGCGGAGCGCGTGCAACTTCGCGGACGTTCGCACCATGGCAGAGGGCCACGTCCTCGCGGCGCTGCACGGCAAATCCGGCGAGAGCTATCTGCTCGGCGATCGCGACCTTCGGTTCGCCGAGCTCGCCGAGCTCGCCCTCGCCGCCACCGGCCGCGCGGCTCCGGTCGTCGAGGTCCCGACGTCGATCGTGCGCGGGGTGGCCCGCACGCTGCTGGCGATCTCTAACCACATCACCCACCGCGCCCCGCCGATCACCCCGGCGACCATCGCGATCGCCGAGCTCGGCCTCAGCGCCGATTGCAGCAAGGCCGAGCGCGAGCTCGGCCTGCGCCCGCGCCCTCTCGACGTTGCCGTGGCCGACGCACTCGCCGACTTCGCCGCGCGCGGATGGCTGCCGCGCCGCGCAGCGTAGCCGCGAGGGCGGATCCCTCGCACGCACACCGTTGGCAGTTGCCCGGCGCGCTGGCCATCCGGCATGCTCGGCCCGCCCCCCGACAGGGGCGCCCGAGGACCGCTTGCGCAGCGTCGCCGAGATCTACGACAGCATGGAATATGGGCCCGCTCCGGAGTCGGCCTCCGCGGCCCACGCTTGGCTCGAGGCCCACGCCCGCCGCTTCGAACTGTTCATCGACGGGCGTTGGGTTGCACCGCGTGCGGGTGCGTACTTCCCGACCATCGATCCGAGCAAAAACCGCGAGCTGGCGAAGATCGGCCAGGGCGACGCCGCGGACGTCGACGCCGCCGTCGCGGCCGCGCGCGCCGCCCAGCCCCAATGGGCCGCGCTCCCGGGCCACGCACGCGCGCGGCATCTCTACGCCTTGGCGCGGCTTGTCCAGCGCCACGCGAGAATGCTCGCCGTGGTCGAGACCCTCGACAACGGCAAGCCCATCCGCGAGACCCGCGATATCGACGTCCCGTTGGTCGCGCGCCACTTCCTGTACCACGCCGGCTGGGCCCAACTCGCCGACCGCGAGCTCGCCGGTTTGCGGCCGGTGGGCGTTGTCGGCCAGGTGATCCCGTGGAACTTCCCGCTGCTGATGTTGGCGTGGAAGATCGCCCCCGCGCTGGCGGCCGGCAACACCATCGTGCTCAAGCCGGCCGAGTTCACCCCCCTGTCGGCGCTCCTGTTTTGCGAGCTGTGTGAGCGCGCAGGGCTGCCCAAGGGCGTGATCAACCTCGTGACCGGGGATGGCTCGACGGGTGCGGCGATCGTGAATCACCCGGGCGTGAACAAGATCGCATTCACCGGCTCCACCGAGGTTGGCCGCATCATTCGTAGGGCCACCGCCGGGACCGGCAAACACCTGACCCTCGAGCTCGGTGGCAAGTCGCCCTTCATCGTGTTCAACGACGCCGACCTCGATAGCGCGGTCGAAGGCGTCGTCGACGCGATCTGGTTCAACCAGGGACAAGTCTGTTGCGCTGGATCTCGTTTGCTCGTGCAAGAGGACGTGGCCGCCAAGCTGCTGGCCAAGCTGCGCGCCCGCATGGAGACGCTGCGGGTCGGCGATCCGCTCGACAAGTGCGTCGACATAGGAGCGATCGTCGCGCCAGTCCAGCTGCAGCGCATCGATCGCCTCGTCAAGCAGGGTACAGCCGAAGGGGCGAAGATCTGGCAGCCTTCGTGGGCCGTGCCCACCGAGGGCTGCTTCTATCCCCCCACCCTCTTCACCGAAGTCAGCCCCGCCTCCACCATCGTCCAGGAGGAGATCTTCGGACCGGTTCTCGTCGCGATGACCTTCCGAACGCCCGACGAAGCGGTTGAGCTGGCGAACAACTCGGTCTACGGCCTCGCCGCGAGCGTGTGGAGCGAGAGCATCAATCTCGCCCTCGACGTCGCGCCTCGCCTCGCCGCCGGTGTGGTGTGGATCAACAGCACCAACGTATTCGACGCCGCGTGTGGCTTTGGCGGCTACCGGGAATCAGGCTTTGGGCGCGAAGGTGGGATCGAGGGAATGCACGCCTACCTCGAGCCTGCGTTCTTGCACGATCTTCCGGCCTATGACGAAACGCCCGTGCCCGCGCCCTATCCCGGGGCGGTCGCCGGCGGCGTCCATCTGCCGGAATACGGTGGGATCGACCGGACACCCAAGCTCTACATCGGTGGTAAGCAGACGCGCCCCGATGCAACGTACAGCCGCGCGGTGATCGGCGCCGATGGCAAGCTCGTCGGTGAGGTCGGCGATGGCAATCGCAAGGACATTCGCGACGCGGTTGAAGCCGCGCGCGCGGCCCAGGGGTGGGCCACGACCACCGCCCATAACCGCGCGCAGATCCTCTATTACATCGCCGAGAACTTGGCCGCCCGGGCCGAGGAGTTCGCGGCCCGCATCGCCGCGATGACAGGCGATCGCGACCGTGCGGACGCGGAAGTTGCCGCCGCGGTCTCGCGCCTTTTCTCCTACGGCGCGTGGGCCGACAAGTTCGAGGGCGTCGTCCACAATCCCCCGGTTCGCAGCGTCACCATCGCCATGAACGAGCCGATCGGCGTGATCGGAATCGCTTGTCCCGACGAGCTCCCCTTGTTGGCGTTCGTCTCGCTCGTTGCTCCCGCGATCGCCATGGCCAACCGCGTCGTCGCGGTCCCTTCGCCGAGGTGGCCGCTCGCTGTCACCGATTTCTACCAGGTACTCGACACGTCCGATGTTCCGGGCGGCGTCGTCAACATCGTCACCGGGGTGCGCGACGATCTTGCCAAGGTGCTGGCCGAGCACGAGGGCGTGGACGCCATGTGGTACGTGGGCCCGAAGGCCGGCAGCGCGATGGTAGAGACCGCCAGCGTGGTGAACATGAAGCGTACGTGGGTCAACGACGGTCGCCGCCGCGATTGGTTCGACCGCACCCACAGTGAGGGCCGCGAGTTTCTTCGCCACGCCTGTCAGGTCAAAAACGTTTGGGTGCCCTACGGGGAGTGAGCGGTGGAGCTTTTCCCGCAGGAAATCATCCGGCGAAAGCGCGACGGGTACGCCCTCGAGGGGCCTGAGATCGCCGCATTCGTGCGTGGGCTTGTCGACGGGTCATTTACAGAGGGCCAGATCGCCGCCATGGCGATGGCGGTGTTCTTCCGCGGCATGGACATGACCGAACGCGTGGCGTTGACGCGCGCGATGACCCACTCGGGTACGGTCCTCGACTGGAGCGACGCCGGCTTCCACGGCCCGGTGGTCGACAAGCACTCGACCGGAGGGGTTGGCGACAAGGTCAGCCTGATACTTGCCCCGATCCTCGCGGCCTGCGGCGCAGTTGTGCCGATGATCTCCGGGCGCGGGCTCGGACACACCGGGGGAACCCTCGACAAGCTAGATTCGATCCCGGGATACGTTGCGACCCCGGACAATGAGCGCTTTCGTAGGGTGCTGCAGCAGGTCGGCTGCGCCATCATCGGCCAGACGGCGGATCTCGCCCCGGCCGATCGCCGCTTTTACTCCGTCCGCGATGTGACGGCGACCGTCGAGTCCATCCCGCTCATCACCGCGTCCATCCTGTCAAAGAAACTCGCGGCGGGGCTTTCGTACCTGGTGATGGACGTCAAATGGGGATCGGGGGCATTTGCCGTCCGGCTCGATATGGCCCGCGAACTGGCCGCCAGCATCGTCGAGGTGGCCGAGGGCGCGGGACTGCGCTGCGTCGCGCTGATCACCGACATGAATCAGGTGCTCGGCCGCACCGCCGGCAACGCCATCGAGGTACGCGAGTCGATCGACATGCTGCGCGGTGCACCAGTCTGCCCACGGCTCGAGCGCGTGACGCTCGCGCTTGCGGGCGAACTCCTCCACCTGTGTGGCCTCGCGCCCGACATCGCCGCGGCCGAGGCCGCCGCGCGCCAGGCTCTGGCCAGCGGTCGGGCGGCCGAGACATTCGCCGCAATGATCGCTGCCCTCGACGGGCCACGTGATTTGCTCGATCGGGTCGACCACTACCTGCCACTCGCCCCTGTCGTTCACGACGTGTTGTTGCCGAGCTCTGGCGTGGTCGCAAGCATGGACGTACGTGCCATCGGCCTCGCAGTGATGGCCCTGGGCGGAGGGCGACGCCAGGCCACCGACCAGATCGACTACAGCGTTGGGCTGTCCGCGATTGCCCAGATCGGTGAACGCATCGACGGCGAGCGACCGTTCGCGCGGATCCACGCCCGGACGAACGAGGCTGCCGCCGCGGCTGCAGACGCGATCGCTCGCGCGGTGGTCACGGCCGAGCATGCCCAGGCGCCCGACGTCGTGGGCGAGCGCGTGCTAGTTTGAATCCCCGCCGAGCTCACCCGCGAGCTCGTCCCAGAATGCGTCGTCCATGAGGTAGCTGGCCCATTCGGTCTCGATCTCGACCAATCCACGGCGCTGCTGCCAAAGCACCAGGTCGTCGAACTCGCCCTGGTACCAACCCCAAAGGAAGCGCACGCGAAGCGGATCCAATCGACGGCGCTGTAGCTCGGCGACGACCGCGTCGACCTCCATCGCATCGAACTCGTCGATGTAGTGCTCGGCTTCGTCGATCAGATTGCCGACGTGGTCGGTGCCGGATGCCGTCAGCTGGTAGCGCCCCTTCTTGCGATCCATGACGACGTGACCGTCGAGGACGAGTCGCTCGAGCGCGGGATCAAGGGCGTCAAGCTCGCGTGGCAAGGCGAGCGGTAACTCGATCCCGCCATGTTCGGCGTCGACGTCGAGTTTCTTGAGGAGATAAATCCCTGCGTAGGTGAGCTTGGCGTCGCTGTTCATCGTTGTATCGGCCGCGGCTGGGCAAGCCTCCACGCTCGCGCCGACAATCGCACGTGCGTTCGGCCCCGACCATCACGATCCCACCAAGAGGTAACATCGCCGAGGGCGAAGTGTATCCGCGGCGCCGCCGGTGGCACGTGGATCGCCACACGGCGAGGATTGCACAGCGCCAGGACGACGTCATCCGCCGCCGGCAAGCGGGGTAGGAACACATCAAGCCACGCCGACAGCCCAACCATTACGCTTTGGTCAGGCAGTTCGAACAGGAGCTCGACGTCGCCCTCGTGCGGTTGCTCGTCGGCGCTGTGCAGCGCCACGACCAGTGCCCGGGTCAAGCGAAGGGACACGCGATCGGGCGCTGCGAGTTCGAGGTCGTCGGCCCAGGCCATCCCGAATCCGGCGTAGTCATGATCGGGCGCGATGCGCTCGACCTCGAGTGCGAGCAATTCGGCGACGCCGACGAGCGGCAGCGGAAGATCAGCGATCCGTGTGATCGACATGGCTGCCGCGCGCGAGCGCGATCAGACAGCTAGCTTGGTCACGGCGTGGCGCGGCGCCTTGCGGCTGCCAAACCGGCCGCCGCCACGGCTGGGCGTCCGCGGTGCCGGCGTGGATCCGCCGCCGCCAAAGCCCCCGCCCTTTCGCCCATAGCTGCGCCCCGACTTCGAGCGCGCTGCCTGGTGCTTCTCGGGGTTGGCCTGCCGCCACGAGTTACGCTGGGTCATCAGGTCGCCGCGCCGCCCCGCCGGCGTGCTATACGGCGTTGTGTACATCGGCGTGTAGCCGGGCATGAACATGCGCGACATCATCGAGCCCAGCATCATGCCGGCGGCGATATCCCAAACGGGGGAGTGGTAGCCGGCGTACGGGCCATGCCCTGCGATCGCGTAGTTGGCCTGGTCGGCCGTCTTGAGCTGCCGATCGATGGAGAAGATCTTCTCGGCGTCTTCAGCGGTGCCGTTTTCATTGTTATCGAAGAACCCGGTGACGACCTGGTTGTTCGCGTCCGTGTCCTTCACGGCAATGCTGATGACCTCGTCCCCTGCGTAGATCTCGTTGACGCGGCGCTCGAGATCCTCGGGCCCCTCGGCCTCGCGATAGGCCTTCGCCACCTCGTCCCAATCGATGTCGACGGCGGTGTTTTCGGTGACGACCCAGCGGTCGTTACCGGCGCCACAGCCTGGACCGGCCACCGGCAACGCGATCGCCAGGGCCGCGGCCAACGTGCGGGTCGTCCACTTGGATGCAGAGTTCACTTGGGATGGTCCTTCCGCGCCTTGCGCCCAATGTGGGCGGCGCACGCCCGGGCAACCTAAGGACCTTACTGGCACACGTCAACCCACGCGGCCATTCCCGGTCGGGGGCCAGCTCACGGACGGGGGCCCCAACCCGGTTCCTGGGCCTGCGCTGGGGAACCGGGGGGCGACCGACGAAGCAAGAGACGACCCTGAGCCGGGCAACGAAGACGTCGTTGGCCGGCGGCGGCGGCCCCGGAGGCGAATCCGCGGATCAGGTTCGCGAGGCCACACATAGGCGTCCAAGTGAGCCGTTTGCAACCCGCTCGGGTGCGACGGCCCGCTGCTCAAGCAACGGCATACCGCGCTTTTGCTACCATGATCGCACGCCATGACTTCGCATCGGTGGTGGGCCTGGACGCTCTGCGCAACGGCGTTCTCGCCGGCGGCGTGCTTTGATGGACGCGCGGCGACGCGCGGCCTGCCCTGCACCGAGTCCGCATCGTGCGATGGACTTGCGTGTTCGTATGGCGTTTGCGGCGGACCTGAGCGCTGCGACGCCGGCGCCACCGTCGGAGACTTCTGTTTTTCCGTTTCGGATGTCCGGGTGCCCGTGGGCGACCGACCGGTGGCCTTGGCCGTGGGCGACGTCAACCTTGACCTCGTGCGCGACATCGTGAGCGCCGACGCGGACTCCAAGACTGTCTCCGTCCGCCTCGGCAGTCACGAGGGGAACTTCACCGCCGCGCCATTCGACCAGGCAAGCGTCGAGGGCACGCCGGCCGCGGTCGCGATCGGGGCGATCGACAGCGAGGGCTGGGCCGACCTCGCGGTCACGTTCGACGACGGCGTGGTTCGCATGGTGCGACTCGATCCGGAGGCCACGCCCGCGGTCACGACCATCGGAGTGCCGGTCCCGGGCGCTCGCGCGCCGATTATCAGCGACTTCGTCGACGACGCGCGCGGGCTCTCGGACATTGCCGTGTTGGGCGACGACGGAATTCACGTGGCGCGCCAGACAGATCCAGGGGTGTTCGACACGGCATGGGTCGATACACACATCCCCGCGCCGAGCGACTTGATCGCGGTCCGCAACGCCTCGGGAACCCCAACGGTGGCGTACGTCGGCATGGTCGAGAACGATGAGATCGGCGCGTTCGATCGCGGCAACAACGGAACGTTTTCGTCCGGCGCTGGGATCGGCGTTGGCCCGCGCCCGCGCAGGTTCACGCTGGCCGATCTCAACGGCGATGCTTACACCGATGTCCTCTCGGCCGGTGATGATGGCGGGTTGTGGCTGAGCCGAGGCAAGAGCAACGGCATTGGCGCCGACGGCGGATCCCCCGATGAGTCGCCGTACGCCAAACCAGAACTCGTCTATCAGCTCGGTTGGGTCCCCCTCGCGATCGCCACCACGAGCCTCGATGAGGACGACGATCTCGAAGTACTCGTGCTCGGCCCCGCCCAGGCGGAGCGCCGCGACCTCTACCTGTTCGACAACGACGGTGACGGCCGCCTGATCTACGGCGGCAGTCTCGGCATGACGGACGCCTCCGATTTCACCATCGCCGACCTCGATCGCGACATGGTGCCCGAGCTGCTGGTCGCGAGCGCAGACCACGACGAGATCGCGATCGCACGGCGTGCCGGCGCGATGGGACCAGGTGGCGGCACTGGTGGGAGTACGGCGGCCGTCGTTACATCGGGCCCAACGGAGGAGTCCGGCCCACTGGACACGATCGGTCCGGTCGAAACGAGCATCAGTCCCGACGCCACCGGCGACCCATTCTGCGGGTTAACGGTCGCCCTCGGTTCCAACCTGTTCTCCGAGTGCTCCGCGCTCCCGATCAGCGCGTTCGCGACCGCGTTCGCCGATGTCACGGGCGAAGGTACCCCTGACGCGATCTTCCTTACCGGGGACCCCTCGTCCGCGGTGCTGGAGGTATGGAACGGCATTGCAGCGGAGTTCGGCACCGAGTATGAGCCACAGGTTTTCAACGGCGTCGGGGTTGCGGAAAACCTGTGGGGTCTCGACGCGCCGAGGAGACTCGGTGCCGGTAGCGTTGCCTACGCGAGCGCTGAGGGGGTCGCCTTGGTCGGTCCCGATTTCATGGATGCCATCGCGCCCGTGCACAGCTCCGAGGGCCCGCTACTCGGCGTGACCCGCGTCATGGAGTTCTTGCCGCCCGACACTGGGGGGGTGCCGATTCCTCACCTGCGGCTGGCGCTGCTCGCCGAGAACAAGGTGTTCGTGACGGTGCCATTGGCACCGGAGGTCTACGCGAACGGTACCATCGCTGCCCAATCCGTGTACGGCGGCACGGAGGACATCTCGTGGGTCGCGACCGCGGCCTGGCCGTTTGACACCGCACTGGGAACGGAACTCATCGTCGCGAACCGTTCCCTCGGTGGGTTGTTCGTGCTCGGGGAAGTGGCCGGCGGCGATTGGCAGTCCGCGCCGCTCGTCGACGGCCTCGAGCAACCCGGGGAGTTTCTCGCGCCCCCGATGGTGCTCGGCGAGGGCGAGATCGCGTTGGGTTTTGTCGTGCTGACCCCCAGCGGCGTTTGGGTCCAGGGCCCCACAGAGCAAGACGTTCGGCAGATCGCTTTCCTCTCCGGGGCCCGCCGGCTACGCCTCGCCGACGTGGACTCCGACGGTTTATGGGACGTGCTCTTGCTCGCACGCCCCGATGAAATGTCCGCGGATCATCCTTGCGTCATCCTCGACGTGTTCGGCGCGGGAAACTCCGTGTGCGTCCCCGACTACGCCGGCGCGCAGGACGTCCGCACGGCGCCGGCGCCCTACGCATTTGGCGATGCCGCCAGGGAGATCTGGATCGCACTTCCGGATCGCGTCGCGCGTCTGACGAACTATCTCTGAACTCCGCCCGGTCGATTGGCGGCGCCAGACGTTCGGGCCCGCGCAGGCCTGCTAGCGAAAGGTCCAGTTGCGCGGATCGGGCAAGTGGGGCAAGGCGTTGAAGCCATCGAGTGTGAACTCTTGGCCGCGGATCGCGAACGTGGTCATCGAGGAGTTTCGCAGACGCCACGCGGTGGCAAAGCTGCGTTCACTGGTGCCCTCGAGGGCGCGGCGCAACATCACGGCCAGCGGGCCCACCGACGTGAACGCGAGGATCTTCGCGCCAGGACCCGCGGCTTCCAGCATGCGCGCGATCCCACGTTCCACGCGCGTCGAGAACTCGATCCATGTCTCAACCCCGGGCACGTCGAGTGCCCCGAGCAACCAGCGACTCATGACAACTTCGAACAGACGCTGAAACCCGGCGGATCGTGCGCGAGGATCCAACGACGGATTGGTGCCCGCGGCCAGGTCTGCAAGCTGGCGATCGTCCGGGGCCTGCATCAGGGCGCCACGCACGAGCGCAAACGCGTCGTGTTCATCCAGCTCGCCCACGAGTTCCGGATCAGGCCAGCGCGCGGCGTCGGTGCTCGCGGCCTCGGACGCCAGCGCGGCCGTGTCTCGTTGACGCTTCGCCGGTCCGGTGAAAACGCGATCAACCGCTGGCATCGCCCCTCGGAGGTACACGCCCAGCGCGCGCGCCTGCGCGATTCCGGTGGATGACAGCTCGTCGTAGTCGGCGGCGAACAACGAGGCTTGGCCATGGCGAACGACGACAAGCTGGCCCATTTGGGCCGCAAGGGTAGCAAGCGGCCGCACCGGCGTGTCGACCAAGCGGCGCACCTTGCGCTCCCGGTGCTTTGGGCGGGGCACGGCGGTCCATATGCCAGAGGGAGCGGCGGCGAAGCGCGATCGTGCGACGTCGCGGTGGGAGCCGGCGGTAATCCGACTGCAACGCTCTGCCCGTGGCAGAGTGTCCGTACGTCGCGCGATCGATGAGGATCAGTATTATCGCCGTGCTCGTCGCTGCTGCAGGCAACGCCTGTCTCGTCGCACGATTCGACAAGGATGGGTGCAACGACAGCCGCGACTGCCTCGGCAACCGCGTGTGCGTCGACTTGACGTGCGTGGATGCCCCCTGCGACGCGTTGTGCACGCGCTTATGCGAGCAACTCGTAGACTGCGGTGTCGAGAGCGACGCCGACTGCGGGGCCGCGTGCATCGACCGCGATGGCCTGCTCGCGAGTCTTCCCACCAACGAGACTGTCTGCCGCGACCACTACGAAGCGAACCTCGGTGGCGCGCGCGACTGCGACGAGATCCGCTGCTCGATCTATTGCGGGACGATGTGTCAGCTCGCGCAGACGTGCGATGCGATCGCGGACCTGGCCGCGTGCGAGCTGGGCTGTGCCGCGACCAATGCCTCGGGGTGCGACCCGCACGCGCCGACGACCGCGAGCTGCGAGGACGTGGAAGCCGAAGCGCGCTGCGCGGTGATCCGCGCCGCCGAAGGGCCTGATGCCGACTGCATCCACATAAGATGCGAAGACGACTATGACTGTCCCGCCACGCACAAGTGCGAATCGAACGACCGCTGCTACCCCCGGTGCCTCGAGAATTACGAATGCGGGGCTGGGGAGTGTTACTTAGACATTTGCACAGACCCGGTCGGCACGCCGTGCGACGATGACTCGTGCGGGACATCGGGCTACTGCATCAACGTTGACGCAGACAACCTGACGACACGGTACTACTGCACCCGGTATTGCGGAATGTATGACCCCTGCCCCGGCGGATCCAAATGCGTCGACTCTAAATGCCGTCTGTGCGCCGGAGGCGCTTGTGGCGACTGTGGTGACCAAGAACTCTGCAGCTACCTCGACGACGGGACGTGCGACGAGCCCGAAGGCAGCGGCTTGTGCGCGGACGGGACCGACCCGTGTGATTGCGGGTAGCGCCCCTCAAAGCAACGCGCCGGCCACACAGGCCGAGGAGAAATTCGCCAGGGTGGCCGCGCCGAGGCAGCGCAGGCCCAGCCGTGCGATGTCCGCCTTGCGTTCGGGAACGAGGCCACCGAGGCCACCGATCAGAATGCCGATCGACGAGAGATTGGCGAAGCCGCAGATCGCGATGGTCGCGATCCCCTGGGCGCGCGCGCCGAGCTGACCCGCGAGATCGTGGAGCACGCCAAAGGCGACCAGTTCATTGACCACGGTACGCGTACCGAGCACGCTGCCGACCTGCGCGGCCTCGCTGGCGTCCACGCCCATGAGCAGTGCCACGGAATAGAA
>CADEGN010000109.1:6619-24356 GCA_902826865.1 uncultured Myxococcales bacterium | reverse complement strand
GGCGATATCGTGACCTACGATCTCGCGACCGAGCACGCTTGAGGTGCTCGCGTCGGACGGTCGCCGGTGTCCGCGTCGCCACAGGAAGACACGAGCAGCGACCACGCGAAGACGCAGCCCGCACGTGATGTCGGGCTGGAATTTACGCGCCGAAGCCGACCCCATGAGGATCGCGATCGTGTCGACGGTGAGTATCGGGCGACAGTCTGCCGCGACCCTCCGGCATCGCCGCGCGCGGGGCCTGGCGCCCCGCGGAGGCGGAGCTTGGTACACTCCCGCGATGTCCGCCCGGTGGATCTTCGACGCGCTCCCGCCCTCCGGTGCGCGCCGTGGTGACGACCCGGCACAGCACGCCTTTCGGCCCGACCTCGCGACGTTCGTGCGTGAAGTGATCCAGAACGCCAACGACCAGGACTTGGGCGCCCCGATCGTAGCGTTCCGGGGCCTCGTGCTCCGCGGCCCCGAGCTCGCGGCCTTCCGCGGGGCGATCGACTGGTCCGCGCTCGCCGAGCACCTGCGCTCGACCGCGTCGACCCGCACGGGCGCGCGCATCGGTGCAGCGCTGGCGACCATCGACCGACGCGACGAGCTCCCGCTGCTGTGCATCGAGGACCGTCACACCGTCGGGTTGCTCGGCGGCGAGGACGACGAGCAGTCCCACTTCCGCGCGCTGTGCAAGGACACCCTGTTCAGCCACAAGCGCGCCGCGGGGGCCGGCGGCAGCTACGGCCTTGGCAAGTCGGTGCTGTGGGCGTTCTCCGGGCTGCGCACCGTGTTGTTCGCGTCCCGTCTCAGCGAACACCCCGCAGGACGGACGTCGCCGCGCGTGATCGGTCGCGCCGAGCTGCCCTCGCATCAGCTCGGCTCCGAGGCGTTCGTGGGATCGGGGTGGTTCGGCCGCCCCGCGACCCTGACCGACGGACGCGCACGCGCCGAATCCCTGTGGGGAGCGGAGGCCGCCGGCTTGGCGCGTGCACTGGGCATTGCGCGCGAGGGTCCGACGGGCACGAGCATCCTGGTGATCGGCGCGCGCCATCCGACGGCAGACACCGAAGACGACGACGACGACACGGACGGCGCCCGGACGATCGCTGCGATGCTCTCGCGGATCCACGGTCACGCCGCCGGCGAGTTCTGGCCCGCGATGCTGCGCGAGTCGGGCCCACTCGCCGTTGAAGTCGACGATCGGCACGTCGACCCGCTGCTCGATCCTGTCGCCACACCGTTCGTCGAGTGTCTCCGGGGCCGGGCAAAGGCGGCGGACCAGGCCCGCGACGACGGCGACGTCGTCATTCGCGAGATCCCGTTCGAAGTCCCGCGCCGCCGCGGCGACAAGCATGCGGCAGTCGGCACGGTCGAGTTGGTCGTGCGGCTGGCCGACGCGCCGGATCGACCGGGCGTCGGCAAGATCGCCGCGTACCGCGGTGCGGGCATGATCGTCCGCCGCTGGGACGCGTCGCGCCTTGCGGCCACGCTCCGCCCGTTCCACGCGATCCTGCGCTGCGGGCTCGCGCACGGATCTGCAGAGTCGGATGACGCGATCGAACGGTTTCTCCGGGCCGCGGAGCCCCCGGGGCACGACGACTGGATCGCGACGCCCACGGTAAAGGACGAGTACGTCCGCGGCGAGCAGGCCGAGTTCGCACGGCTGCACGATCGAGTGATGGGGACCTTGCGGGAGCTCCTCGCGCCGAGCAGCCGAACCGGCGTCCGCGGGCCCGAGCGCTTGCGCAAGCGACTCGCGCTGACGGCTAAGGGCACGAAGCGAAGCGCGGCAGGGCCAGTGGCATTCCACTCGATCGACGCGGGGCTCCACGACGGGCGGTGGCACTTCGAGGGACAGATCCGGGCGCGCCGTGAGGGCTTGCAGTGGGCCGCCCACGTCGCCGTGCGCCAAGTCGGCGAGGACGGCACGCTGGGCGACGACCTCCCGATCGCGGCGATCGAGGCGCTCGAGCACAGCGGCGAAGCGCGGCTCGATCGCGGCCGTGCGGAGCTGCGCTCCTCGACGCAAGCCTCGATGGTGGCATTCCGCGGCTCGACGGTTCCGCTTCGCGGCGAGCATGCCTGGACCGGTGAGGTGGCCGTCGAGCTCGTGGCCGCCGAGCTCGAGCCACTGAGTCGAGAGGTTGACCCGTGAGCACCACGACGACGCGGCGTGACCGATTCCTGCCCTACGCGTACCACCGGGCCCTCGAGTTCGAGATCGATGCGTGCACGCGCGACGACGCCACGAGCATCGAACAAGACGGCAGGGTCCTCCGGCTCGGGGACGCGTGGCGAAGCGCCGAGCTGAGTTTCACCGCGCGCCTCCCCGTCGGTACCCGCGCCAAGTTGGTGCCCGCGCCCGATCGTGACTCGCCCCCGCTCGCGGTGCTCGTCACGCTCCGCTGCGAGACCACGCGCGTGCGTCGCGGCCAGGTGTTCGCGTTCACGGACGAGACGGCGACGGGCGCGATGCGGATACGACGGGACGAACTCGCCGGGACCGCCGAGCTCATGGCGTGGGTGGTGCGGACCAAGCCCACCGCACGTCGGCACGCCGGCTACGCGCAGGGCGCAGGGCTCCGCGTCGCGCAGTCGCCCGCGTGGCTGGTCGAGATCGATCGTCCAGCGCCCAGCGGCGCGCACGGCTTCGAGGTGCTGTTCAAGTCCTTCGCCAGCGACCCGGCGATTCCGGCGCGCGAGCGCGGCAATCTCTATCGACTCGACAGCGCGCAGGTGGTGCCGGTGCTGTGGTTGAACGCGGACCACACCGAGGTCGCTGCGATGCTCGCCACCGAGGGGACTCGGGGCGCCCGCGCACGCCTCCGCGACGTGACGTTCGAGCGCATCCTCGCCGCGGTGCGCGTCCAGCTCGTCCTGCGCGCGGCCGCCCACGCGGCGGCCGACGGGCCGGTGTATCCGTGGGAGACGCTGGTGCTCGACGACGCGCTCGAACGACTTTACCCGGCCGTCGCCACGACGGCTCGACTCGCTCGCATGCGCGACGAACTCGCCGATCCGGCGGAGCTCGTCGCCCGTCTCGACGACGTCTTCCAGGCGCAGGAGCGGACCGCCGAGGTCCTGCGCAAGTTGCTGGAGGACTCGTGAACCGACCACTCGAGCGGCCGGGCCGCGTCCTCGCTCGCCTCGCGGCGTCGGGGCGGCGACTGGTCACCGCAGAGCTCAGCTCGGGCGCGCTCGAGCGCTGGTCGCCGGATGCCTACCGAGATCACGTCGAGGCGATCGAGCACGCGCCGGATCTCGCGCCGCTCGACGCCGCGTTGGATGGTGTCATCGCGACGACGACGCCCTTCGACGCCACGGCCATCGACGCCGAGCTCGCCTGCGCCCTGCACCGCGCGCTGCCCCTGTCCCGGCGGATCGCCGCGGACTGGGGTCTCTGGCGCTACCTCGCCGTCGTCCACCGACCCGACGTCGTGCGCCACCGCTGGGAGCTGCGCAGCTGGACGACGATGCGCGACCGCTTCTGGCGCGGCGGCACGCGCCCGGACAGCAACGTCTTCGGCCGTCTGTGGTGGATCGCCGAACTCAGCCGCCGCGGCGACGACTTCGGCCCCGTGCGTCGGCTGCTCGCCAGCCAGTCCCTCGCCAACGCCGTGTTCGTGCGGCGGCTGTCCGATCACGCGCCGTTCGTGCAGGCCTGCGCGCGCGTGCTCACCGACCAACCCAGCGTGGTCGTCGAGCGCGTACTCGCTCGGTTCAACATGCTGTGCTCTACGATGCCGGTCGAGGGGCGCGGCGAGGAGCAGATCGTCGATGCGCTGGAGAAGCTGGTGGAGGAGGCGGCGGTCGCCTGGTCGACGTGAGGTCGACGGTGTTCTGGTACTCGACCTTCACGGCGCGGCGACTGTAGCGGAAACCCGCCGCGGCTGGGGGTGCGCGACGCAAGCGCAGCCGAACCTCAGTGGCTCGCGAGCAACAGGTACTGATCGCGCCGGTCGCCGGGGCGCTTCGCTCGCGAGACCTGGCGGATCAGCCGTCCGTCGAGATCGAACCGCATCGGCGTCGAGCTGCCGGTCTTGTGATCGACCTTGCCGCTGTCACCTTCGTGACGATGCCCCGACGAAGTCAACCCACTCGCCGACGCGGAGAGATCGGCTGGTTACGTCGACGAGGTCGAGCCCGAACGCGACCACGCTCCTCGAGAAGGAGACCCGATACGAGTCGACGCGCCGGCTTGGACGCGACTCGCCTCGAGTTCGTCGGTCGTTGACCGCAGCCTGCCGAAAATCGCGGGGGCCATTTCGCACGCCCTGCGCATCGCCAACGGCTGAGACGTACGCCCCCTGTGGGTGGGCTCACGCGGCGGCCGCTGATCCGTTGGGCGCCTCGTGCGACTCAACGCGGCATGATCAGTTTGGGTTCGTCCTTGGCGTGCGTGGTCTGGTTGTCGGAAGCGCCCGCGCCCGCCCCTCCGGTCGACGCAAGTCAACCAACGCAGGTCGGCACGGGCGCTCGGGCGCCGGCCGGCGGTGGAACGAACGAGCGATTGCGGCCGGGGGATGGGTTGTTCATCGCGGCGGGGGTCACGAGCGCCGTCGCCATCGGACTAGCCGGCGTCGTGTTCGCCGACGGACCTCACAATGAGCGTGACGGAGCCAACCTGGGTGTCGCGACCCTGAGCTACTCGTTGCAGATATCGTCCCTGGGGCTGGCAGTCGGAGGCGGCATTCGCCGCGGGCGTTTCGATCGCGGTTTTCCGGGTGCGGCCAAACGGAGGACCCGCGTCACGGCCTTCATCGCGACAGGTGGCGCGTTACTCGGGGTGGGGGTGTTGGGGTCAGCCGCGGTCGGCGGCATCCTGACCCTCCGTGACCTTGAGCGCACGGGCTATGTCTTCGTCGTCCCGGATCAAGCGGAGGAGCCTCAGCAGACCCGTTGGCTCGCGCCCTTCGCGCGCCACATTTCTCACCGCGGCCGCAAGCACGTTTCGCAGCGAGAGCTGGCATAGTGCGCTGCCTCAGCTCGCGCAGGGGCTCGATGCGCAACCCCATCTATCGCAGGCGTCACACCAACCCACCTGTTCGTCAAAGAGTACGACGAGAGGATGTGCTTTCCGCTCGGCGATCTGATCGCCGTCGGAGCTGCCGGTGGGATGTTCGCCAGCCGCGTGCCGGTGCAACTGGCGCGCGTCGGTGAAACCGCCATTCCGCTCGGCACCGATCCGCAACCTGTGATCGAGTTGTTGCGTACGATCGCATCCACAAACGCCGCCGCACGGACTTGACCGCGCACGAACACGTCGACGTGCACCTCGATGCTTCGAATTTCTCCGAAATTATCCACAGTTAGGACTGACAAGCCGAATACCCGTAAGTGGATCCGCAGCGTCGCTTGCTCCGCAGGCTAGGATATCGACACATGTCGAGATTCGCTTCGCCGTGGGTGGCTCGTCCAGGTGTGGTTCGGTTCGTCTTGGTCGAGATTGCGCGACGTTACGAAGCCGAATCGAACTCAGCGCGCGAGATGCTGACTAACTTTCCGCCGGGACGCCCGAGGTGAACGCGATCGCGTTCGGTCCCGACGCGGTTGGTTTCGTCGCCGTTGGGGAAAACGCCACCGGCGTCATCGCGATCGGTGGGACGGCCACCGGCGTCATCGCG
This sequence comes from uncultured Myxococcales bacterium, assembly GCA_902826865.1. Taxonomy (GTDB): domain Bacteria; phylum Myxococcota_A; class Polyangia; order Nannocystales; family Nannocystaceae; genus Xiheibacterium. The sequence goes on along the minus strand of CADEGN010000109.1, from coordinate 18,747 downwards.
ATCGGTAGCCTTGCCCGTGGGGTTCTCGCGATCGGTTTTGTCGCGATCGGCTTGGTCGCGATCGGCTTTCCGTTCGCGTTGGGGGGCACGGCGGCGTCTTGTGGGGTCATCGCCGGAGGTCGCGTGCGAGGCGTAGGACTCGGCATCGGTCTGGTCAACCGTGTCGTCGGCGGAGGACCGAGTTGGGATGTCCCCACGTATCCCTTCGAGGACGAGGCGAAGGCGCGCGTGTGGTGGACCATGCGGTTGGTCCAGAGTTTCGTGGTTGCCGTAGCCGTCTTCGGAGGCTGGTATCTCGCTGGCGCTGGGCTCGGGGAGTTCCTTGGGCTCGGGGAGTTCTTTCGGCACGCGTCATCGCGGGCCGACTCCGCGCTGGGAGTCGCCGTCGCGGCACTCACGTGGATCGGCTTGCCATTTTGGTTTCGCCGCACGCAGCGGACGGAACGCGCCGAGGCCATCGCTGACGCCGCGCGGGCCCAGAAGCGACGCGAACGCGGCAGCGCTACGATCAAGAGCCTTCAGCGCACCGGACTTACGGTCAACGACCAGCCCCAGGTCAAATTCGAGCTCTACCTGGATCTCGGCGACAAGGAAGGGACGGTGGAGATTACGCGGCTGGTGGACTTGCTGGAGATCCCGCGCGTGCAGCCGGGCCGAAAACTGCTGGTCCGCTACGATCCCGACGATCTCGACAACCTGGAGATCGATTTCGGCGAAACGCCGGGCGAAGTTGAATGCGCTGACCCGGAGGCCTTGCTCGCCGAGCAGCAGAAGACGCTGGACGAGCTCAACGAGACCGGCGTCGCAGCCGAGGCGATCGTCAACACGCTCGAGCGACTTGGCATTGACGTCAACGACGGTGAGGGCTTCATGGCGCGCCTCACGGTGACGGTGATCCCCGCCGAGGGCGGGAGCTTTCGCGCCACGTTCCCCGTCGCATTGGCCTACTCGCGCGCGCAGAACTACGAACCGGGCAAGCGGATTTGGGTGCGGTACGACCCGAACGACCGGTCGCGCGCGAGCATCGATTTTCAGCGGCAAGGCGGAACCGTGTCCAAGGCGGACTGACACGCGGGACCCGAGCACCGTCAATGTGTACAACGACGCTCGCCCGCGAGAACCTCACGGGCACAGGCCAACGGCACGCTCAACGAGCGGAACGCCGCCGGTGCCACGGCGCGCGCGACCTCGGGGAGCGTTTTCGACTTCAAATCGGCGAACACGGCGCGGAGCTCGTCAGCTGACAGATCTGCAGCCAACCAGAACGCCAAGGCGAAGGCGTAACCGTAGAGCCGGCCGGCTTCGCATTGGGCTGCCAGGGTGCCGAATAGCGTGGTGGCGGAGGTCGTGCCGAATGCGAGCAAGTCGACACGCTCGGGGAGGTCACGGGAATTCGCTGAGAGCTCCGACGAGCGTGATGCGATCGTGGTTGGGGACTCGCGGGGATGAAGGATCGCCTCGACCTCGACGGCAACGCGCTCGCACATTCCATCTTCGAGCCAACGATTCTTCGGATCGCCTGCACCGGACGCCGGTGCATCCCGCGTGAGGGTCGCGTGGGTCCACTCGTGGGCGAGGAACGCGGTGGCCCGCCGCACGTCGACCGGCTCAGATAGCGCCCAGACCACTCGGCCATCCGGATCGAGTTCAACGCGTTGGGGCCATCCCCTCGCACCAGGAGCACCGCCATTGGCGGAGGATCAAATCCCGTCACGCGACGATAGGCGCTGCGCAGCTCCTTGGCATGGGTTGCCATGGCCTCGATCGCCGAAACAGGGACGTCTGTGCCCATCGCGTAGACACGATCAGGCCCGGCGTCCCGATGGGCGAGCGCGCCGTACTCCGCTGTGGTCACGACTGTCGACGATCGACCGCGCAGCCCATGCTCGTCGCAGTTGAACGCAACCGTCCCCTGGTAACTGAGTACGGGCGTCAGAGCGCCAGCGGTTCTGTGGATCTCGGGATTGCTCGCGACGAGCCCAAGTCGGATCGGAAACGCAAGCGTGCCTTGCGCGTCGGCTTCGACACGGATGGCGCCAGGCCCGTGGCCGATCCGCAACGTGCAGTCGTCAAGTGGTGTGCCGGTGTCCGGGTGTTCGCAGCGAAACGCTAGGCTTCCGCCATCGGCGATCAGGCCGGCGGCGATGCCCTCACGCACTCCGAGGACGTCGGCAACGTCGTTGTAGTGCATCACGTTCGTCGATGTCGGTGTCGGCGTCGGCGTCGGCGTCGGAGATGACGTCGAGGTGGACGATGACGCGCAGGTCACGCTGGCGCCGGCAAGCACGGCGAGTGAAGCCATGCGGGCGAACGCGCGGACAAGGGCCGTTGATGCTGTCGCTCCAATCATCAAGGCGACGCTACCACCACAGGGACGAGCTCGCTCCACCGCGCGGCGTCGGTGTTCGCCGACCGCCCATGGGTGGTCGCGCCGGAAGCCCGCGCGTCACTGCGTGCGCGAGCTGAGCGCGCCACGCAAGCGCTCGACCATGTCCGCCGACAAATCGGTCTGCACCAGGGTCGCTCCGGTGAACCGACGCAGTTCGTCGGTCAGCGCCGCCTCATCGATGTGGCTCACGAGCAACGCGAGCGCCGTGGTGCTGGGCTCGAGGGCCTTGCCGATCTCCTCGACCTTGCCATCGGGCACACCGATGTCGGTGAACTTGGCGACCAACGCACCGATCCCGGCGGATAGCGCCCCGCCGGCGAGCAGCCCCACCGGACCGGCCACGATGGTCCCGATGAGTGCTCCCCACAGCGATCCGTTGAGCGCCGCGTCGCCAGGACTGATGTCGAGGGTCTCGGTGACGCGCACCTTGCCATCTTCGCGCTTTTGGATGAAGACGGCGTCTTGGACCAACAGATGCCCTTCGCCGGTCAGCCGCGTGACGGCCAGAAACGCCTCTTGGGCGCGCAGCGGGGAGTCGAAGGCGAGCACGAGAAGTTTGCGGGGATCGGCGTTGGTCATGCGCCGCGGATTATGGGGCTAGCGCGCCGGAGTGCAAGCGCGGGCAACCATCCCGGGTGCACGTTTCGCCACGGGTAGCGCCGCACGGTCAACAGACTTCTGTTCGCGCGTTTGCATCGGCCCGGCGGACCGGCCGGGGAGGGACCGACCTCCGGTTCGGATCCGGCCGGCTCGGTCCGACGGACCCCCGTGAACCTTCGCCACGACTCTCGATCCCGGAGCTCGGCCCTCCTCGCCGCGCGCCGGCGCTCTGCCTCCCGCATCTGTCGTCATCGACCGGATCGACCACGCCCACACCGTTTCCACATAGAACCCCCCACCGCGGGCGCCTTGCTCTCGCGGGTCTGCTTCGATAGCCTCCCACACGCGTCGAACCGGTTTGATTCGACGGTTGGATTGACGTGTTCTGGTCGGTACCAACAATTGGAGTCGGGGCGATCGCGTTCGTGCTTGCGACATTCCTTTTCGGATGCGGGAGCAAGGCCAATGATCGATCGGCAGGATCCAACGGTGAGGCGAACGCGGCCAGCCCCTCGCAGCAAGGGATGACGGGTCCGACGACCATCGCGAAGCCCCCCGAGCCGGCGCACGCCGATCCGGTCGCCGTGACGTCGATGCCGGAGAGCGGATCGATTGGCGCCATTTCGCTGAGAGAGTGGCGTCTGGCCGTGCACGAGTACGAGACACGCCGCGACACGACGTCCACTGTGGAGGACCGCATCACCCTCGGCGTGTGGGCCTACCGAGCGGGGCTCGAGGACGAGGCGTGGGAGCAGTTCAACGCCGCGATAGCCGAGTCGGGAGTGTCGATGCCGGAGGTCGACGCCTACGCACGCGTGGCCATGGGTCTATCCGATGTTCGCGGCGGGGCCGGCGTCGGGCAGAACGAGGCGCTTGTCGACGCCCGCCGAGTCGCCGGGATCCGGGAGATGGGCCTCGCCACGAGCGTGACGGTCGCCATCAAAGACGACGCTCAGCCCAGGCACTTCGACGATCTGCGGGAGAGACTCCGCCGTCTCAACTGGACCATCTGGCGCCTCACGCATGGGCAGATGTTCCTGGACGTGGTGACCATCGCGGATCGGACGGCCGAGGGAAGCATCGTTGTCGAGAAGGACAAGCTTGAACAGCGGCGGATAGGTCCGGCGGCGGCCTATACCCTGCGTCCCGGAACACCGCAGTGGCAGGTCGTGATCGCAGGGCGCGTCGCCACACGGACGTTGGCCCACGAAATGCTTCACGGAGTCTTTCGCATTCCCGACGAACACGAAGCGTGCGTCTGCATCATGCATCCCGGGCAGCATGGCGTGCGCAGCGACCAGTTGGATCTTTGCGACGACGACACGCATACACCCGGCACCGACGGGGTTCCGTCGTGTTGGTCATACATGCTGGCGCGCTATCCCGCGCTCGTGCACCCGGGCATGCGCCCGTGGGGCGCGCCCCCTGAACCGACGTTCGTGCTCAACGATAGCCGCGAGCCCGCCGCGGAGTGACTGCCTGAGGCCGGACGCCGACTGCGTTGCGGCGCAACCATAGCAAGTCCCCCGGCGGCGATCCTCGGACGCTCTCGGCCGCACGGCTGGCTTCCTCGCATCTTGATCATCCCGCCGCTTGCGGTTAGACACGCTCATCCCCTCGATGATCGTTGACGAAGCGCTCGGTCTCAACCTCGGCTGTGCCCGCGTGCCCGCGGATCAGCCGCGCCTCGACGTGCAGCGTCGGGCGCCGAGGGCCGGAACTCGGCCCGTCGTCAGGTCCAACCCGGCGGCATGGTATGCCCAGCGGAGCCATCTCAGATGCCCGTCGATGATGATGTCTTGCTCGCCAGCCAAGACGAGCGCGATGCCATGCTCGCCGAGCTGGCAGCCCTGGTCGCCGGCGGCGGCTACGAGCACCTCGTCCTCGCGCCACTGATCGGCGCCGAGCCGACCTACTTTCCCGATCATTGGGCCGGGGGCTCCGCCAGCGTTGTCCGCATGCTTCGGCGGCTCTTCGTCTATGCCGATCTCGAATCCCTTCGCGCTCGGGCGGTGATCGAACCCGACATCGGCCTCGGCCCGATGTCGCCGGCGGGAGTCGGCGCGCCGGCATGGTTTGACAAGTTCGAGGGCGACAAGGTCACCGGAAAAACCGCGCTCGTGGGCGTTCGCGAGTCGTCCCTTCGCGATCCCGCCCAACTCGCGTCGGCTCTCGCGCGCGTAACCGCCGAAGTCTGGCGCGCTCACCACGGACTCGCCGTCGTCGACAACATCCGCGAGCAACGCGGCGTCGACGTCGCGGCCATCTACCTCGGCTTCGGTCGACTCACAGTCGGGTCGGCCTTGCGCCACGGCATCGAACGCTCCGGTGCGCGGCCGCGCGCCAACACAACGCGCCTCGGTGTATTGCCCCCGCGCACCCTCGCGTTCGTCTTGGCCGCGCAGATCCACGTTCGTGAACTCGACGCCGACGCGCGCCGCCAACTCGGTCGCGAGCTCGGCGGCAATACCCAAGCATTCTTCGAGACCGCGCTCGCGTGGCACGACCGCAATCAAGCCGGGCTGCACGAACTCCTCCGCATCCCCCCACGCGCCGACTGGAGCGCACCGCCGAGTCTGTCATTGCTCACGGCACCGCTGACAGACGATGAAGATGCCGGCGACGAGTCGGCGGCCGAGTCGCGCCACGACGGCGACCGCGGGGTCCTCGGCATGAACGTCGGAAGGCCGGTGTTTCGTGTCGAGCGCAGCAAGGCGCGTCGACTTGCCCGGATGCTCGGACTCCCGGTGCTCCTTTTGGGCATGCTCGCCGGGCGCATGCAAATGGGCGTCGAGTTCGAAATGTGGAAGGCGCTCACGATCGCCGGCGCGCTCGCCCTAGCTGGACTAGCGATCGGCCGCATGTTCCCGGATGTGCGTTGCTCCGAACCACGTTGCGGCGAGCCGCTCAAGCCCGGGGCGGCCACCTGCCCGCGTTGTGGCGGACAAATCGTGGGCGCGATCACGCACCCAAAGGAGCGGCTCGCGGCTGAGGAGGAGTACGCCTCCAAGAGCGCCGGTGCCCGCGACGCCGGCGGCCCGGGCTGAGGCCCCGGTCACAGGCCGCCCCGCTCATAGGCCGCCCGGTTCTGTTCCTCACGAGGATCAGCCGGATCAGATCAATCGTGGCGACCGTGCGTTCAAGACCCGCGGCTTGCGCCACTTCGGGTGCGCTGGAATACTGACGTGTCGATACGGATCCGCGGTGACCATCGGAACGCTTCCCACGATCACGCTCACGATCGAACGTCCCGGCCGCGCGCCGGAGACCGTCACGCTGAGCGGACCGAGGGTCCTGGTCGGACGGGAGACCGGCGACATCGTGCTCGCGGATCCGGAGTCCTCGGCCCTCCACGCCGAGCTCGAGATCGCGGCCGGTCATGTGATCGTTCGCGATCTCGGCAGCAGCAACGGCACGTGGCGTGACGGCAAGCGTCTGCCGCAATTCGCCCTGCTCGCCGGGCAGAGCTTCAGAGTCGGCGCGACCATCCTGACGTTGACGCGACTGGGCGACGCGCCTCCGCTCGTGCCTGGCCGCACGCTCCTATCCACCCAGACCCAAGCGTCGAGCGTGACCCTGCCGGGGCCCGCGGCCTCGTCGACCGCGACGACACCCGCGACGCCCGCCGCCTCGAGCCGAACGTTTCGCGGCTTCCCCCAACCGCGACCGCCGTTTCCCACCGCGTCGGTCGATGCGGCGGCGTCGTCGGTCGAAGCTCCGATCCCGCAGCTAGGCCAAGACGCCCCGGTGCTCGCGCGCGACTCGGTTGTCCCGGTGACACCGCCCGAGTCGGCGATGCCTTCGAGTACGCTGCGGGCTCCGATCGTCGACGAAACGGTCGATCGCACCGCGATTGGACCGAGTCCGGCGCAGATCGCCGCAGCGATGACGTCCAACCCGGACGGGACACGACCGCCGATGCTGCCGGATGCGTCCGCGGCTGCCGCGACGCCGTCGCGCGCGCCAATGCGCGCGCCGGTCGCCAACGCCCTTATCAAGCCTGGCGCGCGCCCGCTCACCGGGCCGATTGCAACGGTCGCCGCGAGTCCACGACTCCCGCGAGCGTGGGGGAAGTTCCTCCGCATTGGAGCGCTCACCACCGTGGTGATCGCCGCCCTGGGAGTTGGCACGTGGGCGATCACGCGATGGCTTCGCGACCGGGCACCGGCGTTGGCAGAGATCGCCGCGGCGGAACTTCCCCCCGATACTCTCGGCTTCGTCGCGATCGCTTCACCCCGCACGCAGCTCCGACTCATGGGCGACAACGTGCCCGAGGCGTTCCGCGCCAACGGGACCGCCGAGTTGGGCTTCGACCCGTGGTCGCTCTCGGCCTGGGAGGAGCGCGGCATCGATGTCGATGCCCCGATCGCGATCTCACTCCTCGATTTGTCGCGCCCGAGCTTCGCCCTATCGCTCGGGATCCACGATGTCGACAAGTTCCGCGCCGCCCTGCCCGCGCTGCTCGCCAAGTCGATGCGTGCGGAGTCGGTGACGGTCATCGATCGCAGCTTCGGCTCGACGGCGGGGCTGTGGGCCGAGTCGCCACATCCGGTTGCGGTACTCCCCCGCAATAAGCGCGCGCTGATTGTATTCGCTCAGGCAGCCGATCCCGCGGCCGTCGCCCGCCAGGCGGAGCGCATCGCCGGCATCGTGTCTGGAGACTCACTCGCGGACCGACCTGGTTTTACCGAGTTGGTGGGTGAGCCCGGTGAGGCGCTTGTGTTCGCCTATGCCGACGGTGTGTCGATGCGCGCTGCGATCCCCGTGGGCGGGGCGGAGTTGCTTGCACTCCAGCTCGCGTTCAGGGAAGTCGACGGACTTGCGATGACGGTATCGAGCGATCAGGCCCGGATCTCGCTCGGCTGGCAGACGGTGATCCGCGAAGGTTCTGAAACTGCGCGCTACGTCGGCGAGCGGGAGCTTAGCGGTCGAGCCTTTGACCGGATCCCCGGGCCCGCGCTCGCAGGTCTCCATCTCGTGGTCGGCGCCGAGCCGATCGCCCAAACACTCATCGGCTTCGCCACCTTGAGCGGGGTCTGGTCGCGGGTCGAGGAGGACTTCAAGGCCGATAGCGGCCTCGATCTGCGCGGTGACGTGATCGACAATATCGGCGGCGAGCTCGGCGCCGCGTTGCTGCGCTTGCCGAGCAAGCCCCAAGCCGAAGACGCGGCCGGCGTAGTGTTCATCGGCGTCAAGGACGACGGCAAAGCGACCGCCTCGCTGGCGAAGGCGATTCCCACGATCCAAAAACTCATCGACGCTCCGGGCTCCACTTCCGAGGCCATTGGCGCGGTCACAGTGCACCGCTTCGGCGGTAAGATCCCCGTCTCGGTGTTCGTCACCGAGGGCTTCCTATGGATCGTCGCGGGCACGGCCGACGTGAACGCGCTCGTCCAGTCGTCCGGGACATCGATCCGCACCAGCGCCCGCACGCCCGCAATCGCCGATGCTGTCGCCAGCGGCGGCAGCGTGGCGGGCTTTTTCGATATTAAGGAGACCGTAAGCGCCAGCGACCCACTCCTTTCGGAGGGCGAGCGCAAGCGCCGTGGCGAGCTTGAGCGCGTGCTCGCGCCGCTCGACGTTTTCACCCTCCGAGGCGGGTTATCTGGTCGCAACGCGACTGTCCGCTTGACCCTGCACACCACCGTGGATGACGCCGCTCGCACGCTCGTCACGGCGTTACTGGACAGCGCCGGCGAAGAGCTCGCGCAGGAACTCGCGCGGACCCGGCGACGGGAGGGATGCGACGCGCTGGTGGAGAAACTCGTCGAGATGGGCAAGACCGACAAGTCGCGGACCTTCGCCGAGTTCGAGATTAGATTCGAGTTCCGCGATCGCTGCGTCGCAACGGCCGATCCCACGGCGCTGGCGTGCGCCGCTGCGGCCCAGAATTTCGCCGAAATCAGCGCGTGCGGTGGGTCGTTGCTGCCGGAAGAGAGCGACCCACTCCCGGTGCCGTATATCGACGATATCTGGCCGCACACCAAGGCCGAGGGCGCGAGCGACGGAAAGCCTCTACCCGACGTGAACTACGCTGTCGGGATAGGCAGCGATCCGCAAACACGCGGACGAGCCGACGCCCTTGTCACCATCGTTGAGTTTGGCGGATTCGCATGCCCCTACTGCCGACGGGTCACCGGCACGCTCGATCAGGTCCTCGCTAAATACGATGGCGAAGTCCGCTTGGTTTTCCGCCACAACCCGTTGGCGATGCACACCCAAGGCAAACCCGCTGCTCGCGCCGCGCTCGCGGCCGCCCGCCAGGGCAAGTTCTGGGCGATGCACGACAAGTTGTTTGAGCAAGCCGAGCTGGGAGATGCGAGCTATGGGCCCCTAGCGGAGGAACTTGGACTCGATCGCGCGCAATTCGACCGCGACATGCTCGACCCCTTGCTCGACGCGCGCATTGCCGAGGACATTGCCGCAGCGGAACGCTTCGGAGTGAGCGGCACTCCCACCTTTTTCGTCAACGGTCGTATCTTGAGCGGAGCGCAACCGATCGAGGCGTTCGACCACCTAATCACCGCCGAGCTCGAGCGCGCGCGACGCTTCGTGGAACGCCGCGGCAGTACCCGCAAGGGGTTGTACGACGACATCGTCGCGCGCTTCGCCCCAGAGGTGGGAAAGCCCAGTGCGCCGCTGCCCGTCGATACGGGCGAGCGATTCGCAATCGACACGAGTGGCTTGCCCCGCCGTGGTTCGGACGGTTTTGCTGGCGTGTCGATCATCGAATGCGGCGACTTCGACTGCCCGTTCTGCCAGCGCGTCACCAAGGCGCTTACGCGCGTGCTTGCCGAACATCCGCGCGACGTGGCCCTCTACTTCGTCCACATGCCACTCGCCCACCACCCGACCGCAGAGCAGGCCGCCCGGGCCGCAGTCGCCGCGGGAGCCCAAGGCAAGTTCTGGGAAATGCACGACAAGCTCTACGACAACCCCGACGCACGGAAGGACGCTGACTTCGAAGCCTTCGCGCGCGAGCTCAAGCTCGACGTCGATGCATTCAAGGCGGCCATGTCCGACCCGGCAACAGCGAAGGTGGTGGCCGACGGTCGCAAGGTGTGCGGAGACAACGGCGCGACTGGCACCCCGACGTTCTTCGTGAACGGTCGCCGCGTCGAAGGTGCGATCCCGTTTGAGAGCTTTAAGGCGCTGATCGAGGCGAGCCTGTCGGTCGGGATCTGAGCGTTTGCTCGAGGACGAGGCGCCGCCGACGTGCCCGTCCGCCCCGCCTGCGCGTCCCACCGGCATTCCGCGCGGTCCCCAACGCCGACCGACCGAGTCGTTGTACTGTGAACCCACCGCGGCGACGCGGCTTGGACTCACCACAGACGACCCATGGCACCCATGAAGCGTTGGACCCTCGGTCAGGTACTCGGACTCACCTGCGGCGCGTTTGGCCTGTCGGTGTGCTCGTCGAATGGCGGGTCGCAAAATGACACCGGCGGTTCCTCGAGCGGTGGTTCCGCGTCCGAAAGTGGACCGATCGATTCAACGGGCGCCGATTCGACGCCCGCGGACACGACGAGCAGCCCCGAGACGGGCGCGGACACAGCTTCGTCGGGTCCCATGAGCACAAGCGGGGGCCCGTGCGTCATCCCGAGGAATCTCCTCGCCGACGGCAGCTTCGAGGCTGGCGTTCCCAACGCATCGTGGGCCGAGTGGTCGTTCCTGTTCATGACGCCGTTGTGCACTCCCGACACCTGCGGTTCGGACGACACCGCCGCGCCCGGCGATGGCGACGTTTGGGTATGGTTCGGGTTTGACCAGCCGGAAGAGGCTGGCATCGCCCAAGCGGTAGAGATCGGGGAGGCGGACAGCGTGACGCTCACCTTCGACCTCTGGATCGGCTCGGTGTCGGCGACCTCCCCGAACGACCGGATGGAGGTTCGCGTCGATGGCAACGAGGTGTTCGAGGTCAGGATCGCGGATCAGGCGACGTATGCCTCATACCAGCAGGTCGAGATCGACATGCTGGCATACGCCGATGGTGGCAAGCACGAAATCGAAATCGTCGCCTTCTTGGGCGGTGGTATCCCGTTCACCAGTTTCAACGTCGACAGCATCTCGCTCAACTCCTGCGGCGAGGGCATGAGCGTTAGCGAAGGCGACACGGTGACAGGCGGCGCCGCCTCGGTTCCGGGCACGGACACTTGGGGCGAGCTGACCATGTGCGACGAGGCACTGCCGAACACCGTGCCTCAGACGGCAGTCGCCAACAACACGACAAGTGGCAACGAGAGCACCGGCACATGCACGTCCCAGGCGAGCGACGATGGTAACGAATACGTGTTCGAGTTCACGGCCCCCGCAGCCGGAACCTATGCCTTCGATACCAGCGCCAGCTCCATCAGCGACACCGTGGTGTACATCTTCGACGCTTGCATGGACGGAACGGAGCTAGCTTGCGATGAGGACAGCGGATCAGGCCTGCGTTCGCGCCTCGTCTATGCGCTGAGCGCCGGACAGACCATCGCTATCGTCGTCGACGGTTACGACGCGTCGCAGATCGGAGACATCGCTCTCGACATCTCACAGGTCGACTGCGGCACCCCGATCGAGCTCGGCCCGGCCGTGCCGGTGATGGACGTGGCCGGGAACACGACGGCCACGGGGGACGACCTCACGGGCACCTGCGGCGGAGCGGGCGCGCCAGATGTGGTGCATTCATTCACAGCGCAGGATCCGGGCATCTACCACGTCGACACCGTGGGCTCCGCCTTCGACACCGTTCTTTACGCCTACACTGGCATATGCGGTGCTCCGGCCGATGAGATCGCGTGCGCCACCAACGGCCCCGACTCGGAGATCACGCTCGTGATCGACGCCGACCAGGAAGTGACCATCGTCGTGGATGGCGCCACCGAGATGGAAGCTGGCGACTTCGACATCAGCATCAGCGGACAAACACTGGCCGGTGATTGCTGCGCGGCCGACAACACACCAGGTTGCGCCGACGTCTCCGTGACAGCGTGCGTGTGCGCCCTCGGACCCCAGTCGCAGACGGGGGACTGCTGCAACGGCGAGTGGACCTTGGGCTGCGCCGGGCTAGCGGCCTCGCAGTGCGACGAGGACTGCGCGCTGACGCCGGGCGGAACTTGCTGCACCCCGTCGGCGGAGCCGGGCTGCGATGCCCAAG
>CADEGN010000109.1:0-6609 GCA_902826865.1 uncultured Myxococcales bacterium | reverse complement strand
TGCATTCGACGACGCATGCTGCCTCGACGGGTGGTCCGAGCTGTGCGTCCTCGAGGCGCAGGCTTACTGCCTCGCGGATTGTGGTTAGCCCGCCAACGTGTCGATCCGACGATCAGGGAAAAAGTCCCATCCCGGGGCGCCCCTCCGCCGGCGCTCCCGGTAAAGTCGTTGGTCATGGGTGCCGTCGTCACGCCCGCGCCCGCCAACCTGGTGTTGCTCGTGGATGACGATCCATTGGTGCGCCAGACCCTGAGCCGGGTGCTCGTCCGCGCTGGCTTCGAAGTGGTCAGCGCCGGGGACTACGAAGCGGCGATCTGTATCCTTCGTCGCGGGGGCGTTGCGACCGTGGTGACCGACATCGACATGCCGGGAAGCAACGGAATCGACCTGCTTCGCACGATTCGCGGCATCGATCTCGACCTCCCGGTGCTGCTGATGACCGGCGCGCCCGATCTCGGGACAGCGATGGCCGCCGTCGAGTACGGCGCGATGCGGTATATGCCGAAACCGTTTGAGAACCGCGATCTCGTCGCGCAAGTCCAAAACGCGCTGCGCCTCTATCGATTGGCCCAAACCAAGCGCGAAGCCCTGCACCTGCTCGGCGGCCATGCGGGCGAGGCCTCCGACCGCGCCGGGCTTGAAGCCTGTTTCGAGCGCTGCCTGGGCGCGGTATGGATCGCATATCAGCCGATCATCCGCGCCAGCGACCGCGCGCTGTACGGGTACGAGGCGTTGTTGCGTAGCGACAGTGCCTCGCTCCCCCACCCCGAAGCGATACTCGATGCTGCCGCGCGCCTCGGCCGCCTGCCATGCCTCGCCGCCGCGATACGCCAACGGCTTTGCGACGACCTCCTCGACTGCGATCCCGCGTGGACGTTCTTCGTGAATCTCCATCCCGACGATCTCTGCGATCCAAGGTTGATCGGCCCCGACGCCACGCCGTTCGCCGGCCTCGCATCGCGAATCGTCCTCGAAGTCACTGAACGCGCTCCACTCGACAACATTCCCGACCTCAGCAGCCGGATCGCGCAGCTGCGCGCGCAGGGCCATCGCATCGCCATCGATGATCTTGGGGCGGGCTACGCCGGGCTTTCGAGTTTCTTGCGCGTGCAACCCGACGTCGTCAAGCTCGATATGGGACTCACTCGCGACGTCGACACAGACGAGACGCGCCGCAAGCTAGTGCGATCGATGACGGCGCTTTGCCACGAAATCGGCCTGCCTGTCGTGGCCGAAGGGGTAGAAACCGCGGAACAACGCGACTGCCTGTGCGAACTCGGTTGCGACCTCCTTCAGGGTTACCTGTTCGCCCGGCCAGGCCCGCCATTCGTCAGCCCGAATTGGTAGGGCCTGCTGACTGCGAGAGCCCGAAGAACGCGTGAGCCGTCGCCGTCGTCTCGTCGGCGAGCTGCGCAATCGGCTTGCCGACCGCTTGCGCCACCGCTCGGGCGACATGCGGCAGCAGGCCCGGCTCATTGCGACGATTGCGGGGTTGGGGTTTGAGGTCCCGGGGCAGTAGGTAGGGCGCGTCCGTCTCGAGCATGAGCCGATCCGCCGGCACCTTGCCGAGGAACCCGCGCAGGTGAGCACCGCGGCGTTCGTCGCAGATCCAGCCGGTCATTCCGACGTGGAGGTCGAGCTCGAGGTAGGCGTCGAGCTCGGCCTCACTGCCAGTGAAGCAATGGACCACGGCGCGCAAGAGTTCACAGCGACGTTCTCCCACCATCGCGGTGAAGTCCGCATGCGCCGCGCGCTCGTGGAGAAATACCGGCCGCCGTAGTTCGATCGCCAGGTCCAGCTGCCTGGCAAACGCCCGGCGCTGGTCCGCGCGCGGAGAGTAGTCGCGATCATAGTCAAGCCCGCACTCGCCAACCGCGACGACCTGAGGATCCGCAAGCAACTCGCGCAGGATCAGCATGCCCGCGTCGTCAAGATGCTGCGCGTGGTGCGGATGCACCCCGGCAGTCGCCCACAGCCGTCCGTCGTGCTGGCGGGCAACTGCCAGCGCTTCGCTGCTTGCCTCAGCTGACGTGCCGGTGACCACGATCGGCCCAACGCCGGCCGCGGCGGCACGCGCAAGCACATCTTTCAAGTCGCCGTGAAAGGCGCGGTTGGTCAGGTTGGCTCCGATGTCGAACAGTGGGCCCATGGATCGACGAAATATGGCAAATCACGCGGGGACGAGGCGCAGCAGCGTGATCTCAGCAGGTGCGCCCACGCGCATCGGCGGGCCCCAATAGCCGGTACCCCGGCTGACATAGATCCACATGCGATCGGCGTGGCGGGCGAGCCCGGCGACGTACGGCTGCGCGAGGTAGACAAGCAGGTTCATCGGGAAGTACTGCCCGCCGTGCGTATGACCCGAGATCTGCAGGTCGTAGCCAGCCTCGGCCGCCGCAAACACGCTGCGGGGCTGATGGGCGAGAAGGACGCTGACATCGCAGGCGGGCGCGCCGTGGCGGGCCGCCGCGGGATCACTGCGGTGCTCCGCAACCATTCCTCCCGCAGAGATGTCGGTGACTCCCGCGAGCAGCAGCCGCGCCGCGCCGCGCTCGATCACTTCGTGGCGGTTGTTCAAGACGCGAAGTCCGAGACGCTCGACCTCCGCGCACCAGGCCGGACCATCCCAATAATACTCGTGGTTTCCAGTGACGAAGTACACGCCCGCGGAAGCACGCAGCTGCGCCAACGCGGCCACTTCGGGGCCGAGGTCGGCCACGAAACCATCGATAAGGTCGCCAGTGACGGCGACCACGTCGGCCCCCAACTCGTTGGCGACGGCTACGCAGCGTTCGAGGTACTCACCGCGGATCGTGGGCCCGACATGGATGTCCGTGAGCTGGACAATGCGGAACCCATGGAACTCGGGTGGCAGCCCGGCGATCGGAACGTCGCATTGCACGACGTTAGGAGTCCGCTGGATCTCAAAGAAGCCCACCACCCCGACGCTTCCGGCAGTGCCGACAACGCCGAGGTTGGCCAACTGCGCGAAGAAGCCACGCCGCGTCGGATCGACCGGCGCAGCGTCCCTTGCGCGCCGCAGCTGCCAGCGCCGGAGCAGGTGAGCTGCGCCGCGCCCGACATCGACGGTCACCATCATGACGGCGGCGACCGAAGAGAGCCCGAGCAGGAAGAAGCCGACGAACTGCACTCCCTCCCCAAGCAACGCCGATCGTGCGCGGCCGGTGGTCATGATCACGACTGGAAGCAGCGCCCCGGCGATGATCACCGCGCGGAGGATCCATCTCGCGAGCGGCGGCCAGGAGGAGTTTCGAACCAGCTGGCGATCGAGGTAGTAGTGAACGCCTATCCAGACGATAGGCATAACCACCAGGAACACCAGCAGCCGGACCACTTAGCCCCCACCGTCGAGGGCATTGGGAAGTTCGGTGGCCACCTCAGCCGCGAGGGCCCGCTGCAGCTTGACGAGTGCGCGCGTGTGCGAGCTCTTCGCGTACCACTCGTCGTCGCCGTTCTCGTCGTAGCCGCGCTGCACCGTCACATCGATGGTGTTTCGATCTGCCGTGCGGACTTGCAAGGCGTACACGGTCTCGAGATCACCGGTGGTGTCCGTGGGCTGCACGTAGGCCGACGACCGCAAGCGCAGCACCTTGTCGATCCACGCCGCGGCCGCTGGGTTCGACTCCTTGGTCCCCGCCGAGCTCCAGAATACGGCCTCGGGATCAGATGGATTGTGCTGCTCAAAGTCGGCGCTGGCCTCTCCCGCGCGCACGGACAAACCGGCAATCTGCCGGGTCTCGACCCCGATGACATCGCGGTCCGGGAGGCTCTGTTTCGCGCCCTGCAACGGTCGAATCACCTTGCTGTCGACGACGTACACCCGAGCCGTCTCCGGATCTCGAACATAGACGTGCGCCCCGCCGTAGACGTTACCGCCGATCTCGTAGGTCTTGGGCTCACGACCCACGCGCTGGATCTCAAGGGTGGCTTCTGGCTCGGCCAAGCCGAGCTCGGCCAATTTGTCCGCCGACAACCCATCGAGGCTACGCTTGGCGACGAACGGCATCAGGCCCTTGAGCACGGCATCGGCGCTCTTGCCGGCCTTGAACTCCGCAACCGCACCGTCGTCTTTGGGGGGAGCGTGAGGGTTTTCTGCCTCCTCCTCCGCCGGATCCTCCGCTGGTGGCGCCCCGATCGGCTCCACCCGCACCCAACCGTAACGGCCTAAATCGTCCTTGAGCATGTCGATCGTTAGATCGATCTTGCTCGAGCGAAAGTGGACGCGCTGCAGCTCCTCGGCATCGCCGGCCAACACCATCACCTGTTGATCAACGAGCTCCGGCTCCACAGTGCGCGTCCAGACGTGGTACGCCCCCGCCAGGCTCGCGACGAGAATGAGCCCGTAGATCGTCACCGAACGTCTCACCGCACACCTCCACGCCGGCGCAACCGCATGCGCATCACCCCGAGAAGCACGACGCCAAGCGGAATACCGAGCACCGTCATATAGAACCAGGCCGTCTGTCCTTCCTTGGTGTGTTCAATCTTGACGTCCTCCTCGCTCTCGGTGGCACCGGAGAGGGCTTCGGCACCGACCAGCCAATTGATCGTGTCGTCGGTGAACCGCTGATTGCCTAGGTTGCGGATCCCGAGATCGCTGAAGATCGAGGCGTCGGCCGTCACGATGGTGCGCCACTGGGTCGCGTCGCCACCGCCCTCGACCGCCGCGACGATATTGCGAGCGTTCTTGCTCTCGCCAAGGTCGGCTGAATACTCGCCATCGAGCTGGAGCTCGGCCCAGGCAACTGCCAACGACCGCACCGTGAACGTGACCTTGTTGGGTTGGTCGTCGGTCTCCTCGAGATAGCCGGTCGCTGGCGTGAACAGGACGTTCTTCTCGGCGCGCTCGGTGAGCGTGCTGATCGACGGGTGCTGGGTGAAGCTATCGGTCACCAAGTTGAGGCGATCGAGCTTGTTGTGGGCGAGCGGAATGATGCCCTGCTCGGCCGCGAGCACGCCCTCACCCATCTTAACGCCAATCTTGGCAAGCAACCCGTCCATTGCATCGACCCCCACCACGGGCTCGCGCGCAATCGCGGGCTCGAGCGCGAGCAGCAGCGAACCGCCCGCCCCAACGTAGGCCTGCAACGCATCGGCCTCGGGTTGCTGGAGCTGCTTGCTCGGCCCGAGAACGAGGACCAAATCGGCGTCGTCGGGCACCTTCTCGGCCAACCCCTCGGCGACGCCGAGCTGCTTGACCTTGAAGCTGAGCTGCTTGAGGCGCTGCTTGAGTGCGCTGATCTGGCGATCGACCGGCGCCTGAGTGCCGCCATCCCAGCTCAGCTCACCGTGACCCGTGGTGAAGTAAGCGATGCGCTCCCCGTGACCGAGCTCGCGCAGGATCGTCTGAACCTCGGCGTCGAGCTTCTTGAGCGTGCGCTTCGCCTTCTCCAAATCGGTCGCAACTTTGAGGGTGCGAGTGATCGGTTTGGGGGGACCGTCGTCTGGCTCCTCCTTGGCTTCAGCGTCGGCATCCGCGGCCGGCTCGGCATCGAGGTCAAGGTCACCCTGCGTGAAGGTAACGCTGCCGTTGTCGCGGACGCTGAGTGCCTTGGCCAGCTTCGGTTCGGCGGCCTGATCGATCACCTCATAGCTGACGTTCGGGCCCTGCAGGGCCTCGAAGTAAGCCCGGAGCTCCTGCGCCACCTCGGACGAAGGCGGCATGAACACGCGCACGTGTATTGGGTGCCGCAGTGATGCAACGATCGCCATGGTCGCCGTGCCAGGTTGCGGAGTCTTGAAATAGGCCAGATCCCACCGCTCGTTCGTCTTCGTCGCGATGTAGTTGAGCGGAAACACCAGCGAGATCACCAGCGCCGCAACGAGGCCGTGACTGACAAGATCGCGAACGCGGCGGACCGGCATCATCACCGGCGAGCTCTGGATCGCGTAGTCGACGGCGATAAGAGGCACGCTGCCAAGCAGCCATACGATCGGCCACAGCGACCGCCAGGCACCGAGCCATTTGATCTCCGCTTCCTGATCGAGCGTGAGTCGCTGGACCACGCTTGCGGTGGTCGCCGCGTACATGACGAGCGATCCGAGCCCGGCGAGCACGCAGATCATCGCCACACGGTGGCCGAAGCGAAGGCCGGCAGCATCGCTGGGCGAGATGTCCCCGTCGCTCGGCGCCACCTGGCTGCGGCGCATGGCTTTGAGACGTAGCCAAGCGGCCGCGAGCACCGCGACGACACCAGCGATCGTCGCGCCCCACTGCAGCTCATCTTGGCCATCGAGGAGCCGTTGGCCCACGAACAGAATCGCCATTCCGGCGAAGTACAGGTATGCCGAGGCGCTCATCGCCACCTCCGCGCGGCCATGAACCGGCTCGCAAGCACGAGGAACAGGGTCGATAGAGACACGTAGTAGACAACGCTCTCGCTGGCGATCTGCCCGCGCATGAATCCTTTGTAGTGGTGATCAAACAGGCTGATGTACGAAAATACGTCGGCGATGGGTGGGTCGGAGACCTTCGCGAGCAGCCACATGAGCACAAGCGCAGCCGTGATCGGTGCGGACACGAACGGCCCCACCCACTGCGAGCGCTACACGGTGCCCGCTAACCTTCCGACCGCCGCCGACGAAGCG
>CADEGN010000108.1 GCA_902826865.1 uncultured Myxococcales bacterium | reverse complement strand
GTACGCGAAGTTCAACGAGTGGCGGGAGAAGTTCCAGAAGAACCTGACCGACATGGGCGGCAGGCTCGGCGCCGGACGGCTGGTCACCTCGCAGCCTGCGCCCGACGGGCCGCTCGTGGAGGTCAAGGAGCTCGTTGGCGGGTACATGATCGTCACGGCCGCGACCATCGACGAAGCGATCGAGGTTGCTCGCCAGTGTCCAGGGCTGGTGCGCCCCGGCTCAGGCGTCGAGGTCATCGAGATTCACGCGCCGCCCGGATGATCTTGCAGATCGAAGCGCACTTCTTCCGTCACGAGTACGGCCGCCTGGTGGCGATGCTCTCACGGCGTGTGGGGATGCATCACCTCGAGATGGTCGAGGACGCGGTGCAGTGCGCTCTCCTGATTGCCCTCGAATCCTGGACGAGGGGTGCTGTCCCGGAGAACCCGTCGGCCTGGCTCTTCCGCGTGGCGAGTAACCAGCTCGTGGGAGAGCTTCGCCAGCGGGCGCGTCGCGACCGCCTGGTTGCGCGGCGTGGTCTCGAGGATGTGGATGCAACGGCGGCGATCCCGAGCGCAGCCCTGGCGGGGGACATTCGTGACGATCTGCTCAGGATGTTGTTCGTCTGCTGCGACGACGCGATCCCCATCGAGTCCCAGCTCGTGAACGCGCTGAAGACGCTCTGCGGTTTCGACGTTCACGAGATCGCTGAGCGGCTCTTCATGAGCGAGGCGAACGTGTACAAGCGGCTCGGCCGCGCGAGAAGCCGGCTACGCGAGCTCCCGGTGGCGCCAGACGACCTTTCGACACAGCAGCTGGCGTCGCGCCTGCCCGCGGTGCAGTCGGTCCTCTACCTCCTCTTCACGGAGGGCTACCTCTCGTCCAGCGCGGAGGAGGCGATCCGCCGGGAGCTGTGCGATGACGCGACGCGGCTCGGCGGCATTCTCGCGGAACATCCCGTCGGCGGGACGCCTGAGACGTTTGCGCTCCTCGCTCTGATGCATTTGCACGCCTCGCGCATGAGTGCCCGACAGGATGCTTTCGGCGGCCTCTGGTTGCTCGAGGAGCAGGACCGCGCGCGTTGGGACCAGCGGGAGATCCAGGCTGGCCTCGCGTGGCTCGCCAAGTCGGCCCAAGGCGACGTGTTCTCCCGCTACCACGCGGAGGCTGGCATCGCCGCGGAGCACTGCCTCGCACCATCCTTCCAGGAGACGCGATGGGACCGCATCGTCGAGTGCTACGCGCTGCTCGAACGGTTGGCTCCCTCTGCGCTGCACACACTGAATCGTGCCGTAGCGGTGGCGGAATGGCGCGGACCCGAGGAGGGGCTCGCAGTACTCAAAGGGCTCGAGCCACCCTCGTGGCTCGCGGGCTCGTACATGTGGATGGCCGTCCTCGCCGACCTTCACCGCCGCTGCGGGAATGGCGAGATCGCGGAGGGCTATCGCAATGCGGCCCTGGCATCTGCGCCGTCGGTTGCGGTGAGGGATGTGCTAGCGCGGCGGCTGCAGATCGTTGCGGTGTGAGCGGTCGACATCGGCACGGTTATCGACCGCGCGCTCCGGGGGTAGTGGCGTACGCCGGCAACTCGGATTAACGCGCGCGAATGGTGGTCAAGTCCAGCCATTTACTCCGATCTAGCGTCCCCGAAGCTCGCTCCGTTCCAGACCGAAGCGGGCGAGATACTTACGAAGCCGGTCCGCGTCGTTCGGCGTCGCCTTCCGTGTTCGCGACACATTGAACAGCCGGCGCCCGGCTTCCGAGAGCGTGGGGGCAGCGAGGCAGACGCGCAGTACCTCGTCGAGCTGGACCCGATCGAATTCATCAAGCTCGGTTGCCTTTGCATCGCCGAGGAAGCGCGCCGCGAGGGAATCTCCGCCGCCGAGTGCCGCCGCGCCGCCGGTGCGCTGCCGTGGAGCGCGCCCCCATCCTTCGCGAAGCCGCCCGATCTCCTCGATTACTTCATCCGTGCCGATCCGGCCACCGGTGCAAAGGGTGGCCATCCGTCGGATCGCGGCGTTGAAGTCGCGGAGTCATCTCCCAACGCGCGTCAAGAAGGCGGGCATCCGCGTGTACTGGCCGAAGGGACGCGTCGCCAAGGGTGTGTCGAGTCCTGACGAAAGCACCGTCCTTCCTCGCCGGGTGATCGAGCCAGCGGTTCGCGCCCTCGATGCAGAGCTTCTTCGGCGATTCGCAACCAAGCCGGCATTCGCAAATTGCTTGATCGACGAAGGACTGCGAAAGGTGGTGGCTCCGTTCAACGAGAGGACTGCGAGCAAGTCTGCGATCTCTCTCCCACGAGGGTCGCGTGTTCCGGTGCCTGAAGGGAAACTGGTCCGGCTCTTTCTCCACTGGTGTCAGCCCGCCGAGGAGGGGCGACCGACTGACCTCGATCTATCTGTGGGGCTCTACGACGATTCGTGGCGGTACGTAGGTGTCTGCTCGTATTACCAACTGAAGCTGAAGGGGAAAGACGGTGCTCTGATCGCGCAGAGCGCCGGGGACCTCCAGGATGGGCCTTGGCCGGACGGCGCAACCGAGTTCGTCGATCTGCATCGCGGTCAAGCACTTGCGGCAGGCGTTCGTTACGCCGTCATGGTTGTCAACAACTACCGTGGCATGCCGTTCAGCCGCCTCGAGCGAGGTTTCGCCGGCGTCATGCTCCGGGATGACCCGGGGGGACGGCATTTCGATCCACGCACCGTCCAGCTGAAGTTCGCGCTAGATGGTGAAAATGGCGTCTTTTTGCCGATGGTGCTCGACCTCCGCGATAGCGTGCTCCACTGGCTTGATGTCCATGCGAAGGGTGAGTTCGAGATGAACAACGTCGAGACCTCCAACGCGGCAATCACGAAGATCTGCCCTGAGTTGATGATGTACTTCGGAAGCGGCGTCCGTGCGTCGATGTTCGATCTCGGCTTGCTCCACGCCGCGGCTCGATGTGAGCGCGTGTTCGTTCGCGGGGAGCGAACTGCCCAGTTCGTGCGCCGGCCCGGCGAGACGGCGGCGGCCTTTCATGCCCGGCTCGTACGCGGCGAGGCTGACGAGCCTCGGTCGCAGACCCCGCGGGCCGATGGACCGCCGATTCTGGCCATGCTGTATCGAGGAGATGTCGATCTGCCGAAGGGCAGCAGCGCCTATGCCCTGTTCCGTGAGCGGGTCACCCCCTGGTTGGCCGCGAGCGATCTGCTTTCGTGAGGAGGGTGGATTCGCAACGAGGTTCAGGCATGGTGGTAGCGCGTTGAGGTAGCTCCGTGGCAGAGCGGTCGGATCTTGACCATCTGGCGATCGCCACGGACGGCGAAAGCGGCGCCACGCTCACGCCTTCCCTTGCTCACCGACCTCACAAGACGCCGAAGCGACCGAGCGCCACGAAGAACGCCGATCAGCGCCAGGATCGCGGGGGGCGCGAACGACTCCTTGAGGTCGACGTGCGCCTTGTTGAACCGCGATGCTGGCGCGCCGACGAGCGACGAGCGCAAACGATGTGCAGCCCCGAACGTTCGTCGCGTCACGCGCAGCAGCCATCGGGCAGACGCCCGTCGGCACGCGGCTCGCACGATACCACGCGTCCGCGGACGTCCAGGGCGATGTGGCAGCAGTCCTCGAGCGACTTCCGCAGCTGCGCGCGCCCGCGCTGCACGCGGGATTTCATCCCCGAGAGCGAGATGCCGACCATCTCGGCTGCCTGCTTCTGCGTCAGGCCCTCGAGCTCGACCAACGTGAGCGCCTCGCGGTAGGGCGACGGAAGCATCGCGACGAACGGCGCCAGGTAGCCCGCCAGCTCCTCTTCCACGGCGCGGTCGTCGTCGATCTCGAGCGACTGCTCCTCGGGTCCGTCGACGTCGACCACTCGGTGCTTCGCGGCGGCGCGCAGGTGGTCGACGATGGCGCTGCGGGCGACCTGATAGACCCAGGGCCCGAAGCGCTCCTCGTCACGGAGCCCGGCGAGTCCGCGTTGCATGCGGAGGAAGACGTCCTGCACGATGTCGTCGACGTCGAGCGCAGACTGCACGCGACGCGCGACGAACGGCCGCAGCTTCGCTTCGAGCTCGCGCCATGCCCCACGCGCCGACGACTCGATCATGCCGGCGTCTCCGGGGTGCAGCAGGAGGGATCGCAGCACGGCTTCGCGCCGCCTGGCTTCACGGCCTCGATGGTGGCCGAGGCGACGTACTTCTCGACGCCCGAGCCGGGGAGCCAGTCGCGGATGAACTCGCGGCTGCGCTCGTTCACGTCGACACGGATGCTTGCGAAGCCGGCCACGCGGAGCAGGGCGAGGATGGTCTCCACGCTCGCCGCAGCCGAGACGCAGCCCGTCAGCGCAGCGACATCGTCCTGGAGCGACTGCGGGAGCTCCTGCGTCTTCACGACGTCGGAGATGGCGAGGCGTCCCCCGGGCTTCAACACGCGGAAGGCCTCCTGGAAGACCGCGCCCTTGTCCGGGCTCAGGTTGATCACGCAGTTCGAGAGGATGACGTCGACCGTGCCATCCGCGATCGGGAGGTGCTCGATCTCGCCGAGCCGAAAGTCGACGTTCTTCGCCTCGAGCTTGTGCGCGTTCGCTCGCGCCTTCGACACCATGTCCGGCGTCATGTCCACGCCGATGACGCGCCCGCTCGCGCCCACCTGCTTGGCCGCGAGGAAGCAGTCGAAGCCTCCTCCCGCTCCGAGGTCGAGCACGGTCTCGCCTGCCTTCAGCGCCGCGATGACCTGCGGGTTCCCGCAGCCGAGGCCCATGTTTGCGCCCTCGGGAGCCGCGGCGAGGTCTTCAGCGGAATAGCCGAGCGCCAGGCTCGCGTTTGCGCCCGGCCCGCAGCTTCCCGGGGCACAGCAGCTCGCGCCCGTCGTGGAGCGGGCGATGCTGCCGTACTGTTCACGCACCGTGGCGCGAACCTCATCCTTAGCCTGTTCGTTCATCGTCGTAGCCTCCTGCTCATGAAGACGAGGACCTCGCCGAAAGGACGCAGCAAATTCGCGGCGACTCGAACACGTTCGGCTGCATGGGGCTACGCCTTCGCCAGTTCCTCGCGCGCGAACGTCTCGAGCAATGCGCGGATGGTGTCGCGCGCCGTCCTGAAGCGAGTGAGCATCCCCTCGCGCGGAATCGACCGGTTGTTGCTCGCCGGGTCCGGGATCGGCCAGTGCAGCCGCCGAGCCTGGCCGAGGAACGCCGGGCAGACCTCCTCCGCGCACAGGGTGATCACTGTCCCAACAGTCGTCGGTTCGATCCTCTCGACAGACTTCGAGTGGTGCGCGGTGAGATCCACGCCCAGCTCGCGCATCACCTCGATCGCGTAGGGGTTCACCTTCGACGGCTCGCTGCCGGCACTCATGATGGGCACGCGGTTTTCGAAGATCATGCGGCCGAGCCCCTCGGCCATTTGGCTGCGCGCGGAGTTCGCGACGCAGAGGAACAGGATGCCCTTGGTTTCATTGCCCATCGTTCAGGCTCTCGACGCGCTGGCCAAATCGGTCGCGCAGGCGCGGGCCGCGACCTGCAGTTCTGCGTGTGGGAAGTAGCGGCGCTGCGCCCAGAGCGCGACGTTCACCAGGCCAATGAGGACAGGCACCTCGACGAGCGGGCCGATCACGGCCGCGAACGCCGCGCCGCTGTGGATGCCGAAGCTCGCGATGGCGACCGCGATAGCGAGCTCGAAGTTGTTGGAGGCCGCCGTGAACGAGAGCGTTGCCGTCTGCTTGTAGTCGGCCTTCACGCGCTTGCCCATGAAGAACGAGACCGCAAACATCACCACGAAGTAAATGAGCAGCGGTACCGCGATGCGGAGCACGTCGAGCGGCAGCTGCACGATCGCCTCGCCCTTGAGCGAGAACATCACGACGATCGTGAAGAGCAGCGAGACGAGGGTCACCGGGCCGATGCGCGGCGCGAAGCGCCGTTCGTACCAGTCGCGGCCCTTGGCGCGCACGAGCACGCGTCGTGTGAGGAAGCCCGCGACGAACGGGATGCCGAGGTAGATCGCGACGCTCCTCGCGATCTCACCGATCGTGATGTTGACGATGGCGCCCTTCAGGCCTAGCCACGTCGGCAGGAGCGTGGCGAAGAAGTAGGCGTAGACGGAAAAGAACAGGACCTGGAAGATCGAGTTGAACGCGACGAGCCCCGCGCAATACTCGGGGTCGCCTTTCGCGAGGTCGTTCCAGACGAGAACCATCGCGATGCAGCGCGCGAGGCCGATCAGAATCAGGCCGAGCATGTACTCCGGCTTGTCGTGCAGGAACACGACGGCGAGCCCAAACATGAGGAGCGGGCCGATGATCCAGTTCTGCACGAGCGACAGGGTCAACACGCGCTTGTTGCGGAAGACCTTACCCATCTCCTCATGGCGGACTTTCGCGAGCGGCGGGTACATCATCAGTACAAGGCCGATCGCGATCGGGATCGATGTCGTGCCCACACTCATGTTGTTGAGCGCGATCGTGAAGCCAGGCGCGAGGAAACCGAGGGCGATGCCCAACGCCATCGCGGCGAAGATCCACACCGTCAAGTAGCGATCGACGAACGAGAGCCTGCCGAGTAGCCCGGCGTTGGCGTCGGTCATGGTCACAGCGCCCCGACGAGCGCGCGCAGGCGACGGAGCGCGCGGGGCTCGATGCAGTAACAGACCCGCGGTCCGTCCACGTCGCCGCGGATGAGGTTTGCGTCCTTGAGCCCCTTGAGGTGCTGGGAGACCGTCGACTGCGCGAGGGGTAGCTCGTCGACGATGTCGCCGCAGACGCAGGCGTTCCTGCGCAGCAGGAGGCGGACGATCTTCACGCGCGCCGGGTGCCCGAGCGCCTTCGAGAGCGTGGCCAGCTCCTCGTCTGCCTCGTCGCCCTCGACGGGACCAAGGTCGGCCTGCTCCTTCGCGGGCTGGCAGCAGGACGTCTGGGACGGCCGACTCATCGCAAATATACGATAGGCGACGGCCCAGGCGCCGTCAATCCCGTGCAGCGCGCGCTGTGACGGCGGCGCTGCCGCAGACTTGACATCAAGTATCTTGATACCAAGATATCGTCCGTGGCCGACGCCTCCGGAACTCACCTCTGGCTGGTCCTGATGAAGGCTCATCGCTCGCTCTCGCGCCACGCGAACCGCAGCATCGAGGGGCTCGACATGTGCTTCTCCGACTTCGTGATCCTCGAGTTGCTGCTCCACCACGGCGCGCAGCCGGTCAACGCGATCGGCAAGCGGATCGAGCTGACCAGCGGGTCGATCACCACGGCGGTCGACCGCCTGGAGGCGCGCGGGCTTGTGACGCGTTCGCTGGACGACAACGACCGGCGGATCCGCAGCGTCTCGCTCACCAAGGAGGGGCGGGCGGCGATCTCCGCCGCCTTCGACCAGCACCAGCGGTCGATGAACCGCGCCGCCGCGGGCCTGACCAGGGACGAGCGAACCACCCTCATCTCCCTCGTGAAGAAGCTCGGCACGACCGCCGAGCAGTTGCTCGAAAGGAACGACTGATGTCCCGCGAAGTGGTCCGTATCATCACCTCCCATCGTCAACGCGAAGGCGGCGGCTTTATCGTGCGTCGCCCGTTTCCGACGCGCGGCTTCAACCACGCCGACCCGTTCCTCATGCTCGACGAGATGGGGCCGGTGGAGTACGCGCCCGGCGAGGCGATCGGTGCGCCCGATCACCCCCACCGCGGCTTCGAGACGGTGACCTACATCCTCGAGGGCGAGGCCGAGCATGCCGACTCTGCCGGCCATCGCGGCAAGATCGGCCCTGGCGACGTCCAGTGGATGACCGCCGGGCGAGGGATCGTCCACGCGGAGATGCCCTCGCGCGCGATGCGGGACAGCGGAGGGCGCATGCACGGCTTCCAGCTGTGGGTGAACCTTCCTGCGCGCGACAAGATGATGGCCCCCCGCTACCAGGAGATTCCCAGGGCCAAGATTCCGAGCGCCACGACGCCCGACGGCCTCGCGACGGTCCACGTCATCGCCGGAGAAGCGCTCGGCTGTAGCGCGGTGATCGAGACGCGAACGCCGATCGCGTACCAGCACTGGCGGTTCGACGCCGGCGTGTCGCTCGATGTGCCGATCCCGACGGATCACACGGCGTACGTCTACGTCTTCGACGGGTCGCTGTCGGTCGGTGGAAGCGTGCTCGACGCCGGACAGCTGGCGGTGCTCGGCCAGGGTTCAGGGGTGGCCTTCGCTGCGACCGGCAAGGCCCAGGCACTGTTGTTATCCGGCGTGCCGATCCGCGAGCCGGTCGTGCAGTACGGACCCTTCGTGATGAACACCGAACGAGAGATCGAACAGGCGATTTCCGACTACCGCCAGGGCAAGCTCGGCGAGATCGATTACTCTGCAACCCACTGAGAGATAAGGACGACCCCGCTCTGAGCACGCACCTCGCGGTGTCAACTCAGCGGCACCGCACAAAGCCGGCGATCCCTCTGATGGGACGCCGACTCAGTCGTAGCCGCGCGCGCCAAACGAACACGGGCGCTTTTGGGCGCCCGGTGGGAGACTAGCCTCGCAGGCGGGGCGAGCGCGTTGCGTCGCTCCGAAGCAGGGCAGGCAAGCAATGGGTGTTCTAGCGCGACGAATCCTGTTGGGCGTTTCGGTCATCCCCGGTACGGCTTGCTATACCGGCCTCGGTGCCACCGATCGCGCTGACTCGGGTCAGGTCAATACGGATGGCCCAGCGATCGGCTCGGACTCGGGCGCGGGGACGACCGGCGACGACGGCGTTCCCGAACCCATGGACGATCCACCGGCGCCCGGCATGGAATTCGAGTGCGAAGGGTCCGTACAGGACCCCGGTCCATACCTGGCGCGTCGGCTCAACAGGGACGAGTACATCGCGTCGGTTCAAGCCGTGGTCGGTGTCGACACCAACGACCTGCGCGACCGACTCCCGATCGATCTGCGCGCGGATGACTTCACCAACACTGCCCAGGCACTCATCGTCTCGACGGACGACGTTGAGCAGTTCGCCAGCATCGCCGAAGACGTCGTCAATCGGATGGCGGACTTCGCCGCGTTCATGTCGGCGCATACGAGCTGCACCGATTTCACCGACCTCTGTCAGGACGAGTTCATCCGCAACGTCGGGCTGAAGTTCTACCGGCGGCCGGTTGAAGAAGCGGAGCGGGCCCAACTAGCCACCCTTTTCGCGTTGTCGCAGACCGAGGGCGACGGGTTCGAGGACGGCGCCAAGGCGGTCGTGCAGTCGTTGTTGCAGTCGCCCAGGTTCCTGTACCGGATCGAGGGCCAGGACGACGCCGGCGGGGCCACGTTCCGAACTCTCGACGGATACGAGGTCGCGTCCAAGCTGTCGTACCTCGTCATCGGGGCCGGACCCGATGACGCCCTGATGTCGGCAGCTGCCGAGGACCAACTGTCGACGGTGGACCAGCGACGGGCGCAGGTCGAGCGGCTCTTTCAGGATCCGCGGGCGCGTACCACCGCGCGTCGCTACCTGGCGGACTGGCTACACCTCGATAGGCTCAGTCAGATCAACGAGGACGACGCGATCAAGGCGGCGGTTAGAGAGGAGGCCGAGGCCTTCTTTGACGCCATGGTGTGGGAGGAGGACCGGCCCCTCGTCGAATTGTTCAACGCTCGGTTCACCATGGCGTCAGGGGTGTTGGCCCAGGAGTATGGGTTTGATGTCCAGGGAGAGGGCGTGGAACGCTACGACCTTGATGGGGTTGGGCAGAGGCGCGGATTGCTGACGTCGGGGGCCTACCTGTCATGGAAAGAGGCCGACGCGTCGATGGTCTTTCGCGGGCTCTTTGTGATCCAACACGTGCTTTGCACCGATGTCGGTAGCGTTCCCCCAGGGGTCAACGACAGTCCGCCCGAAATCGGCCCCAACTCGACCCGTCGCGATCACGCCGAAGAGCGTGGCGCAGATCCCAAGTGCGGCGCGTGCCATGCCGTGTTCGAACCGATCGCGTTTGCGTTCGAGCAGTACGATCCGATCGGGCGCTGGTCCGACGTGGATGAGTTTGGCAACGAGCTGCGCTCCGATGGCGTCCTGCACACTCAGTTCCAAGCTGAGCCGGTCGCGTTCGCCGACGCTCTCGAATTGGCGGAGGCCCTGGCCGCAGAACCGCGCACGCGCGACTGCCAGCTGCTCAAGGTCGGCCAGTTCGCGCTTGGGCGACCGGTCGTCGTGTCCGACGGATGCACGCTCTCGGCGATTCGGGAGCAGGTCGCCTCGGGGGGCACCTACAGGGATGTGATCGAGGCGATCGCCTCACAACCGAGCTTCGGGCTCACGAGGGTCGAGTAACGAGGCCGCCATGCAATACCGTTACCGAAAAGTCCTCAGTCGCCGCACCATGCTCCGCGGGGCGGGCACCGTCGCCATCGCGCTGCCGTTTCTGGACGAGATGCGCGCTACCAGTGTCTACGCGGCCGCTCCAGAACCGTCGGCGAGGGCGCTCACCATCTTCTTCGGCGAGGGCGTCCCCGTGGCTGCCCTAAACGAATACTTGCCGGATCTCAGCGGGCCGTTCACCCCGCTGGCGCGCCACCAGGCCAAGCTCGGGTTCATACGCGGCTTGGATCATCCCGATGGCCACCACTACGGCGGCGGAGCGAGTTGCTTCACGGGCACCGGACAACTCGGCGGCGGTGGCCTCAACGGCTCGGGGACGCGGACGGTAGGCCCATCGTTCGACCAGGTGATGAGAACGGAACTCTACCCCCGAGGCCTGCCGGCGGGCGTGCAGGGCACGACGTCGATGGGACTCGTGGGGACCTACACGCCGACCAATGGCGCACCCCCGGTCCGATACGTCAAGTGTTGGGACTACGAAGGCAACCCGGCCGCGGTCCCCAAGTTGTCACCGGCCGCGCTATTCGACACGGTGTTCGGAGCCGCGGGTCAAGAGGAAGAGACTGCTGCGCAGCAGAAGCTCCGTCGCCGCCGGCAAAGCATTCTCGACTCGGTGGTCGGACAGTACGAACATCTGATGAGCGACGCGTCGAATCTGGGCAAACCGTCGCGTGCTCGCATCTCGGATCACCTCGAACGGGTCTACGAGTACGAGCAGCGGGCGTTTGGCGAGTTCGAGGCGGCGTGCGAACCACCGGCGGATCCGGGGAATCTGGCCTTGTTGAACGGTCAGGACAACTTCGCCGGGGTGATCTTCTCGCCCCAGCAGTTCCTCGCGTATTGGCGCTCGCTCGCGGATATCTACGCGCTGGCGTTCCAGTGCGATCTGCTTCGATTCGGCAACGCGCACATGCTCAATGTTGGGGATCGCATCAACTTCCAAGGGCCTTACAGCTACGGGGGCGATCTGATCTACGACTTTGACGACGCCGGGGAGCGGTCCGAGACCGAAGTGAGCGAACAGGTCAACCACGAGTTTTTCCACGACTGGATGAGCGCCAGTTCACCGGCGCAGGCGCGGCACCACCTCCACATGTACATGGACAATGTCTCGTACCTGCTCACCGCGCTCGACAACGCCGAGTACCCCGACGAAAACGGTGGGACGATCCTCGACAACGCGATGGTCATGATCAGCACGGAGCTCAGCGACCCTGGCCCACACTCTGTGACCGATGTGTTTCACGCCTACTCGAGCGCCAACGGCCGCTTTCGTATCGGCGAGGGGCAGATTAGCCCGGGGGACCAGCCTTCTGTGCACTTCTACAACACCGTGCTCGAGGCCTACGGCATCGACTATCGGCTCGGCAGCGGGAGCTACAACCGGGTTGACGAAGTCCTCGCGTAGGGCTCGCGCGGCGCAGCGACGAAGCCGCGCGGCGCTCAGCGCCCGTGCGTCGCGGTGAGCCGCGCCGCGAGGTAAGCTCGCAGCGCCAGCTTCGTCTCGGCGACGAGTCGGGCCTCGGTGCGCGGGCCGTGCATCATGGCAACGAGGAGCAGTCCGCTCACGAAGGTGGACCGCGGTGGTCGCGACAAGCCGCGCCTCGGCGAGGCCCCACGCGGGCACGAGCGCGCGCAGCCGCGCGACGATGCGACCGGTGAAGCGGGCGCTCCACTCGTCGCCCGTGCGCGCGAGCAGGCGCTGGGCCTGGGTCGCCGTCCACGCCGCGCGGTATCCAGGTTCGTGGCGCCAGATCTCGGCGAAGGGGCTGCGCCTCGCGAGAGTCACGGTCCGCCTCGTTGCACGCTCACGGCCGGCCACCGCGTCCGCGGCACATCGGGCGAACGTCGTTCGCGCGCTCGCGGGGTCGAAGGGGCTTCGTGCAGAGCGTACTGGGCCGTATCTGCACCGGCAAGAGCCGGCTGGATAGCGATCCCGTAACCGCGGACGGGTCCGCGGCGTTGTGCAGGTTTCATGCAAGCGCTCGCGCTCGTCGCCGTCGTCGTCGCCCTCGGCTCATGGGTCCTCTATTTTCGGTCGGTCGTCCGGGTCCAGGTCAGCCGCACGTCCGCGGGCCATCTGCTTGCCCAGTCGACGGCGCTGATCCTCGGGGTGGCCGGCATCATCGGCAGTGGCGGCAGTGGTGCCGCCCTCGGCCCGGGAATCGCAGCGATCCTGCTCTCCGCCATGTTCTTCGCCCTGTACAGTCAGCGGCGCACGCCGGTCGGCGAGTTGCGCGTCGCCGTCGGTCAACGACTGCTGCCGTTCGCGGCCACCAGTTCTGACGGCACGGCGTTCCACACCGACGCGCTCGCCGGACGCCGCGTGCTGCTTAAGTTCTTTCGCGGGCACTGGTGACCGTACTGCAGCGCCGAGTTGCGGTGCTTCGAATCCATGCGCGAGCAGCTCGAGGCGCGGGGGATCGTCCTGGTCGCGCTGAGTAAGGACGACGTCGAGACCGCCGCGCGGCACAAACGGCGCGATGGCCTCGGGTTCACGCTGCTCGCCGATCCGGACCTGGCGGTGATCCGTCGCTACGGCGTCGAGCACCACAAGGCGATCGAGTTCTCGACCGGATCGTTCACGCTGTTCGGGATCCCGCTGGCCCTGGTGCCGTCGTTCAAGGCCATGGCCATCCCGACGACGCTGCTGATCGACGAGGCCGGGGTCATCCGCTGGATCGATCAGAGCGAGGACTATCGGGTGCGCAGCGGTGAAGCGCGGGTGCTCGGCGCGATCGATGGCGTGTTCGGCACGGATCACAGCGGATTGCTGAGATAGATCGCGACCTCGTCGCCTGCGTAGCGGTGCGATCGGGCTTTGGGCGATCGGGGGCTCACGCACGGCGATGCGATCCGCCCATGCTCGGCTAGGCCCACGGCGGATGTCGGCCGAACCGTGCACGCGCCAGATCGACGAACGCGCGCACCCGTGCCGGCAGGAATCGGCGGGCGGGATGGACCAGCCACACCGCTCCGACATCGACGATTGCGCCATCGAGCACCGCGACCAGACGCTTGCGCCGCAGGTCGTCGGCGCACGCGAACTCGGGAAACAACGCGACGCCCAGACCGGCCACGCACGCGTCGTGGCACAGGGAGAAGCTCGAGAACAGGTGCTTGCCCGTGACCGCGTGCATACGCGGGCCGGCCTCGCCGACGATGGGCCAGCGCGTCGCCGCGTTGGTACCGGTGACTAGGCAGTCGTGGGCGCGCAGCTCAGCCGGAGTGTGCGGGATCCCGCGCTGCTTCACGTAGCCCGGGCTGGCGCAGTAGCGCACACGGGCAGGCCCGAGCGCCACGCCCGACAGCGCCGCGTCGTCGACCTCGCCCACACGAAACGCGACGTCGAACGACTCTTCGAGCAGATCCACCCGTCGCCGGGTCAGCTGGACATCGAGCCGCACGGCCGGCCACGCTCGCGCGTACGCGACGAACAGCTCGCCGAGGAACGTCTCGCCGAGCACCGGATCGGCGGTCACGCGCAGGGTCCCGGCGGGCTCCTCGTGGGCGTCGCCGAGGGCTCGATTGGCCTCGCGGGCGAATCGAACCAGCTCGGTGCAGCGTTCAGCATAGGCGGCGCCGGCGTTGCTCAGCTGCACCCGTCGCGTCGTCCGGTACAGCAACTTCACCCCGAGCGAGCGCTCGAGCCATGCGATGCGTCGCGAGAGGGTCTGTTTCGGAATGCCGAGATCGCCGGCGGCGACGGTGAAGCTCTTACGCTCGGCTACGACCGCGAATAGCCGCATGTCGTCGAGGGAGATTGTCTCGATCATGGGACGATGTGGCCCGTGGAGGGCCATTGTCCGCCACCTGCGGCCGCGCTACAAGGGCCCATGGCCGTCGACGTCGTCACGGAGATCCTCATCGACCGCCCGCGTGACCAGGTCGCCGCCTATGCCAGCGATCCCGACAACGCACCGGCCTGGTACGAGAACATCCGCTCGGTCGAGTGGCAGACCACGCCGCCGGTCCGGGTCGGCGCACGGGTCTCGTTCGTCGCTCGCTTCCTCGGTCGCCGGCTGGCGTACACCTACGAGTTCACCGAGTTCGTCGCCGGCGAGCGTCTGGTCATGCGCACCGCCGAGGGGCCGTTCCCGATGGCGACGACCTATCGCTGGGAGACGACCGAAGACGGCCGCACGCGCATGACGTTGCGCAACCACGGCGAGCCGCGCGGGTTCTCGCGCGTTGCCGCCCCGCTGATGGCCGTGGCCATGCGCCGCGCCAACGAGAAGGACCTCGCGAGACTCAAGGCGCTGCTCGAGGCCGGCTGAGTCGTGGGGAGCCCGTCACAGCGCTGGGATGAACAAACGCCACGAAATCCCGGCCTGCCCGACTCACCCGGCGTCGCTAGATCGCCGAACCGTACGGCATCGCCGTCCGCGGATCAGCCACGCGAGGAGGAAGAGCGCGGAGCCACCGGGCGGGTGTCGCCAGGTACAGCCACACCCCCCCGCAGCCCCGTCGTCCGCGGATCCCCCGCCGCTCCTGGTAGCTGTGTCGTCGACGGCGTGGCCCGTGGTGTCCCCGGCAGCGGGGCCGTCGACTCCGCCCGCGTCGGTGTCGGTGGTCGAACCCGCGCCGCCGGATGAACCTTCGCTCGAGGTTCCGTCGCCCCCACCCGACGACGAAGTGCCCATGTCGACGGGCAGCTCGTAGGGCCCGACGTCGAAGCCGCCCCCCTGTGGCCGTGCGACCCCATCAATGTCGATCGCGGGCGCCCCTTCAGGGGTCCCAGCGTCGATGCCCGGGCTGTTTTCCGCGAGTCGGTAGTCGCCGCTGCCGTCAAGCTGCCAGTCGACGAACAACGGATCGCCCACGATCGTACCTTCGTCAACTAGCCCGTTCTTCAACATGAAGTCGGTTTCGTTCTCGAACATCAGATTGGCGATGTAGCGATTGCCAAGCCCGGTGGCACCGAACTCGCGGATGCCGATCGTATTGAAAATGACGATGTTGTTCGCTACGAGGAAATTGTCGGCGAACCCGTCACCCGGCGAATCCCCGGCGCCTACGATGATGCCGCCGCGGTTACCAAACACGAGGTTGTTGGTGATCACTAGATCGCTCGGGTTGTGCCACGTGTGGATGCCCCACCCGGAGTTGTGCCACGCGATGTTGTTCGCGATCGTCCCGAACTTGATCGCGTGGTACAGGCCGTGAACCAGCCTGCACGGCGCGCCCTCGTCGTCTTCGGCCCAGATGTCGTGAACGATGTTGCCGATCAAGTCGACGTCTTCCGCGTCGTAGTTGCCGGCATCGATGCCGGCGCCGCCATTGCTGTCGCACGCGGGGTTGAGGTGATGCACCCAGTTGTCGAGGAAGCGGACATGACTCGCCAAGCTGAACAAGCCCACCGCCGCGTTGCCCGTGACCTCGAAGCCGACAACGTCGACCCATTCGCCGCGGATCCTCCAACCACCACCCTCACCAATGAGTCGCGCGCCCCACTTCGGCTCCGACACGAAGACAATCCGCGCATCCTCCGTGCCGTTGGCCACGGTGTCGAACGTGGCGGAGTACTCGCCCGCCAGGACGTGAACGATGTCCCCCGGCGCGACGATCGTGTCGGCGTGCTCGATCGTCGCCCAAGGATCAGCCATCGTGCCGGTTGCCGCGTCGTCACCATCGGGCGCGACCCAGTATTCGGTGGCCAGCACCAACATAGAGACGTACAGCGATGCAGGGAGCATAGCGACCACGATCTCACGTCTGCGATGATGCGGTCAACGAGGGGACCCTAAGCGGCCGCGAGCCTCGGGGCGCATTCGAACCGAACAATCGACTTGTGCGCGGGCGTCTGGACAGGCTTGGCCAGATCATGTTCGCGACTGCTGCGTTGCATTTTGCAACGACAGCGATCGGCAACGGCGGCTTCCCATGCGCTGCGCTTTCGAGTCGGCGGTCTCCGTCGCAGCCCCGCGGCGGTCGCTCGCATGACCACCTGTATTTTCATATTATCACACGATCGCTTGCCGCAACCCAAGCGTTTGTGCTCACACGGATCACAGTAGGAGCGCCAAGCGACGCCGTATCCCGACGCGCGCCTTTTCTGGTCGCAGCACAACATGCTGTTC
Source organism: uncultured Myxococcales bacterium (assembly GCA_902826865.1). Lineage (GTDB taxonomy): Bacteria > Myxococcota_A > Polyangia > Nannocystales > Nannocystaceae > Xiheibacterium. The sequence continues at coordinate 8,113 of CADEGN010000108.1, read as the reverse complement.
CAGTGGAAGGTCGGAGCGGACGATCCGCGCAGCGAGTTCGTATCGCGCGTTCGCTATGTTCCGACCGAGCCGTGAAGCCCCGGGTCGTAGACGGCCAACGGATTGAGGTGGCTTAGCCGCGTCGTCGGCAAGCCGCCTGCGGGTCCCGCGGTCGGCACCCGTCGGAAACCGCGGTCTTGCGCGTGCACCCAGCGGTGCACGCAATCTTCGCACCCGCAACCCCGTCGGGTTCGCGGAACGTTCGCGCGGCGCCAGCGGCCCCGTGGTCCATGGTCGTGGGCGAGCATGTCCGCGTCCGCTGCCCCTGCCACCGCCAGCGGTGCCCACCCGGCGCTCCGTGCGGTGATCGATCATGAACAGCGAGCCCGCCGTCGTCGCATCGCGGTCCGCATCGCACTCGCCGTGATCGCGCTGGTGGGCACCATCGCGGCGGTGCTGCTGCTGCGACCGCGTCCGTTGCCGCTGGTCGACCGTTTCCGCACCAAGGTGGTTGGTCGCGGGGCCGTGCTCCGCGAGGTCTCCGCGACCGGTCGCGTCGAGGCACGCGCGTCGGTCCAGGTCGGCGCCCAGGTCTCGGGCCGCATCTCCTCGGTCGAAGTCGACTTCAACGACCTCGTCACCCGTGGCCAGGTACTCGCGCGCTTCGATACCGAGGGCCTCGCCGCTCAGGCCGCTCAGACCCGGGCCAGCGTGAAGGCGGCGCAGGCAGGGCTCGAGCAGGCCAAGGTCGATCGCGCCCGCGCCCAGCGACAGCTCGAACGCAGCGAGCGGCTGTTCGAGCGAGGCGTCGAGTCGAGCGAGACCCTCGAGAACCTGCGCTCGGCCAAGGCCCTCGCCGACGCGACGATCAAGTCTGCCACCGCTCAGCTCGAACTCCAGCGCGCCAACGCGCGCGTGTCCCAGACCAACCTGCGCTACGCCGACGTCACCTCGCCGATCGACGGCATCGTGATCTCGCGCAACGTCGACGCCGGCCAGACCGTCGCCGCCGCGTTCCAGACCCCGGTGCTATTCACCATCGCCGAGGATCTGGTGCACATGAAGGTAGTGGCGGCCATCGACGAGGCCGACATGGGCGAGGTCGAGCTCGGCGAGCGCGCGACCTTCACCGTCGACGCGTTCCCCGCGCGCACGTTCGACGCGGTCGTGACCGAGCTGCGCTCCGCGGCGAAGGTCGTGCAAAACGTGGTCACCTACGAGGCCGTGCTCGAGGTCGACAACCCCGAGCGCCTGCTGCGACCGGGCATGACCGCTTCGGTCAAGGTCCGCACCGCCGCGGTCGCGGACGCGCTGCACGTGCCCAACGCCGCGCTGCGCTTCACGCCGCCCGGCCAGGAGCCCACCAATCACACCGTGTGGGTACTGCGCGACGACGACCTGGTGCCGCTGCGGGTGGTGCCGGGCATCACCGACGGCAGCGTCACCCAGATCGACGACGACGGCACGCTGGCCGGCGGTGACGAAGTCCTGGTCGATCTGACGACCGCCGCTCGCAAGCTGCAAGAGGGCAGCTAGGCGCGGGTGCAGGCGATGGCGACGTCGACCGCACCGCTGTTGTCGCTGCGTCGCATCACCAAGGTGTTCGGCGAGGGTGACGCGACGGTCCATGCGCTGCGCGGGGTCGATCTGGACATTGATGCCGGCGAGTTCGTCGCGATCATGGGCACCTCGGGCTCGGGCAAGTCGACCGCGATGAACATCCTCGGCTGTCTCGATGTGCCGACGTTTGGCCAGTACCTGGTCGAGGGCATCTCGGTCGAAGCCCTGCCCGCCGACGTGCTTGCGGCGCTGCGCAACGATCGCTTCGGCTTCGTGTTCCAGGGCTTCAACCTGCTGCCGCGAACCTCCGCGGTGGACAACGTCGAGTTGCCGCTGATTTACGCCAATGTCAGCGGTCGCATGCGAAACGAGCGAGCCCGCCGCGCACTTGCCGACGTCGGCCTGTCCGGCCGCGACCGCGCCCATCCCAACCAGCTGTCCGGCGGTCAGCAGCAGCGGGTGGCGATCGCGCGCGCACTGGTTAACGAGCCCGAGGTGCTCCTGGCCGATGAGCCGACCGGCAACCTCGACACCCGTACCAGCGCCGAGATCATGGCACTGATGACCGCGCTCAACCGCGATCGCGGCATCACTATCGTGATGGTCACACACGATGTCGACATCGCCAGCCACGCCCGCCGCCTGGTCACCTTCCGTGACGGCATCATCGTCTCCGACCAATCGCGGGCCGCAGCATGAGGCTCGTAACCACGACCAAGCTCGCGTTGACGGCGCTGATGCGCGCCAAGCTGCGCTCGCTCCTCACGACATTGGGCGTGGTGATCGGCGTGGCGGCCGTGATCATCATGCAATCGATGGGCGCCGGCGCGACGGCGCTGGTCACTGGCGAACTATCCGGGATGGGCAGCAACATGCTCATGCTGGTGCCCGGTGCCACCCAGGGCATGGGCGGCGCCAGCCTCGGCGCCCCGCTGTTCACGCCTGATGACGTGGATGCCATCCGGCGCGAGTGCCCGGCGATCAAGTACGTGTCGATCATGAATGTGCGATCGGTGCGCGTCGTCGCCGGTGACGAGAACCGCAGCACGAATGTATACGGCGTCTCGCCGGTCTACTTCGACATCCGCCAGTGGTATCCGGCCATGGGCCGCATCCTCACCGACGAGGACGATCGTCAGGGCGCCGAGGTGTGCGTGATCGGCGAGACCAACCGCATCGAGCTGTTCGGCTCGGTCGATCCGCTCGGTGCCGAGCTCCGCGTCCACGAGATGGTCTGCCGCGTGATCGGCGTGCTCGAACCCAAGGGGGCCTCGACGTTCGGTCAGGATCAGGACGATCTCGTGCTGATGCCGGCGTCGACCTATGCCCGTCGGATCATGGGCGACGACCGGATCGGCGTGATGATGCTATCGGCGGTGGCCGAGGACCGCATCGACGAAGCCAAGGCTCAGGTCGAATCGCTGCTGCGCCAGCGTCGGCGGGTCCTGGCCGGCGAGGACGACGACTTCACGGTCCGCGACATGCGTGAGCTCATTGCGATCATGGGCAGGATCACCGGGGTGCTCACATCGCTGCTCGCCGGCGTGGCGGCCATCTCCTTGCTGGTCGGCGGCATCGGGATCATGAACATCATGCTGGTGTCGGTCACCGAGCGTACCCGGGAGATCGGTATCCGCTTGGCCGTGGGCGCCCGTACCCGCGATATCCTCGCGCAGTTCCTGGTCGAGGCCATCGTCCTGTCGCTGCTCGGGGGGCTGATCGGGCTGATTATCGGGGTGGCTGGTTCGTTTGCCGCGAGCCGCATGCTCGACCTCCCGCTTGCGCTGCCGCATCAGGCCGCGGTCCTCGCCGTGGGCGTCTCAGTGCTCGTGGGTGTGCTCTTCGGTGTGTTCCCGGCGCGAAAAGCCGCCCGCCTGCGGCCAATCGAGGCGCTGCGTTTCGAGTGATCCGGCCCGCCGTCGCATGAACAGCAGCTCGGCGGTGCCGCGCGGACCACGAGCGCGTCGTGGTCGCCAACGCTAGCCCGGCCCGCACACCGCGGTATCGGGCTCGGATTCGTCGTTGTCCTCGCGGCACTGCTGGAACTTCGGCATGCCCGGGTCGACCACGATGCGAGCGTAGTAGGCGTCGGCGTTGTCACCCTCGCCGGCGGGCACTTCGAAGTCGACCAGATCGGTCTGGCCGGCCAGCAAGCCCTTGGTCGTGTAGACCGTGCCGATCCGTTCGTCGCCGTCGACCCGGAACACCGCGACCTCGATGCCGTCGGGGAGCGTGGCGAGGCCGCCGTTGCGCACCGCGACCCGCACGACCGTCGGCATCCCGCAGCGTACGTCGACCGAGACGGTCGCGTCCGGCGCGTTCTTGATACCGGCATCCTGGACGTTCTGCCGGAAGTTGTTGAGCCACGGCAGCGACCAGTTGTCCCTCGGGTGCTCGGGGATCTCGCCGTAGCGGGCCTGCGCAGCGCAGGCGCCGTCGATTCCGTCGCAGATATTGCTGACCGAGTAAGCGTGCTGGTTCCACACCTTGCGCGTGCCCACCCAGCTATCGTGCTCGTCGCCGAACACAGTGATGCCTTGGTAGAAGCCCTGGCCCATCGGCGGCTCCCAGGCCGGTCGCCCGGTCATCGCATCGGGCTCGGTCCATGGCGAGGTGTTGCAGTCCCAGTTCGCGCTGTTCGACACGCGCACGACCTCGGCGTGGTCGTCACGGTCGACGTCGGCGAGTGGCGTGCACTGAGCGAGGCTGCAACTGGAGCCCCACCCCCACCCGCGATGCCGGCGTCTGCGCACGCACGATGGATTACGACGGCGATCCCGCCACGCCCGCGGTCAAGGTCGCGAACTTCGCGTCGTCGTCCTGACCAGCCGCGGTTGTCGGCTCACATTCGCAGCGATCGCTTCATCATGCGCGACGGCTTAGCCGGACGGCGATTCCAGCCAGACGTCCTCCTCGGCCCACATCGCGTCCATGCGTGCCTCCATGCGCGCGTGGATCTCCGCCGCGGGCGGATCATCGTCGTCGCGGAACTCCTCTACGGGCAGGCCGAGCGACGCGATCCACTCGAGCGTGTCGAGCCCGGCGTCGGCCTTGCGCGCGATGTCGGCGAGCATCAGCGAGAGCAGTTTGTAGTGACCACCGTACGGTGACTCGAGCACACGCAGCGGTGCGTCCTCGGACGTCCACATCTCGAGCGTGTCCTCGAGCGCGACTGAGGCTCCACCGGGGTCTTCCACCATCCACGGCATCAGCTCCGCCACCAGCGTTCGCACGATCTGCTTGCCGAGCACCTCGCGGCCACCGCCGGTGAAGTATCGGCGGGCGAACTCGGCGGGCATCAGCGCTGCTCGCACCGCGGCGCGGCTACCCTTGCGCTCCCAAATCGGTGACATGCCGATGCCCTCCGCGCTGAGCTCACGCGCGAGCACGAGGTTCGTATCGACGATCTTCCACGCCTCTGCGACGAGCACCTGCGTCGCGGGTAGCACGTAGGCCATGGGCAGTCCGAGAAGCGCACGTGCTTGGTCGTCCGTGGGGCGGCCCATCCCGTGAATCCTAGCCCAGCTCTGCCTCAGCTGCCTCGGACGTGACACGCGACGATTAGGCGATACGTGCTCGATCGAATGCCTCACCGTTGCGGTACTGCGGTGAGAGGACCGATGGAACTTCCTCGGCGCTGTTCCGCGGGGCCACGCCTAGGTGGGCGTCGTTTTGTGCCCCTAGGCGCCGAGGATGGGTTGCCGCTTGGCCCACGCTTCGAACGACGTCCACTTCACCGACGAAAACGCGCGGGCGAGCGCGCCTCGATCGACGTTGTAGCCCGTGTTTTCAAACCACTCGTACATGCGCACGCCGTCCTCCCCCATACGCTGACGGATCATGTCCATGGGTATCTGAAAGTACTTGAACGGCTTGCCAGTGACACGCGTGAGGATCGCGACAGCGTCCTCACCGCTGACTTCGTCGCCACACAGATCGTGCCGAGTTCCGGCGAAGCTCGTCGGGTTCTCCAGGGCGGCGATGGCACATGCGGCGATGTCATCGACCGCGATCTGAGCAAGCTTGCGGCTCGCAGTGAGGGGCGTGGCGTAGACGCCGGCGGCGAGCTGATCCGCCGCGAAGTAGGCGTTCTCCATGAAATACACCGGGGCGATGATGGCTGCGCGCGCGTTGCTCGACCGAATGTGCTGCTCGACGCGGTACTTGCTATCGAAGTGCGGTACTCCAGTCGCTCGATCAGCGGAGCCCACCGACGTGTAGACGAGATATGCGCCGGCTGCCTTGGCCGCATCTGCCACGTTGATGCCTTGCCGGACCTCCGTGTCAGTTCCCTGCTCGAACGGCGTGCCCATCGAAAACACCGCATCGGCGGCAGCGATCGCCCGATCAAGCGAGGCGCGATCTTCGAGGGCACCCACCACGACGTGCGCACCGGCTTGTGCCAGGGCCTTGGCGGCGGGGCTGTCCGCCTTGCGGGTGAATGCGCGTACTGTGTGCCCGCGCGCGAGAAGACCGCGGGCAACCGCGCCGCCCTGCTTGCCTGTGGAACCGGTGACTAAGATGACGCTCATTGTTCGTGCCTTCGTGGGCCGCCGCGCGGCTTGGTTTCGCACGTTCGTCGCAGGCCGGGGGGATGTTACGCGGTCGGCGTAACCCCGGATTGCCGACGGCGCCGGCCGCCGCGCCTGAGAACGAAGTCGGCATCACGTGCGTGCGAGCCTCCGCGGGAAGCGTTCGGCCTGCATCGCGCTCCGCCTGCGTTCGATCTGCAATCAACAAGCCAGGGCCACGGTTCGTTCTCGCGGCGCAACTCGCGGAGATCTCGGTATGTCCGCCTCAGGCCGGATCCGCGCGGGCCGCCGCTGCACGGATCGACGGGATGGCGGACACCTGATCCCGTGTCATGCTCTCTGCCGCGCTCCATGTCCGAGCTCGCCCCAACACTAACGCTGATCGACACGTACCCGAGCCTGGGCGGCTTTGTCCGCCGGGTGCTCCGTCGCCACGGCATCCCCAGCGCGGATCTCGAAGATCTCGCGCAGGAGGTCTTCGTGACGATGCACCGCAAGCGCTGCAGCTTCGCCGACTTGCGCGGCGCACGGGCGTGGCTTTTCGCCACCGCCCGAGGTGTGGCGAGCAACTATCGGCGCGCGCGGCAACGGGCAGCGGAGCGCGTACCCCTTTGGACGGCGAGCGAGCCCCCGCGGCCGGATGCCGTGGTCGAACGCAGCGAGCTGGCGCGGATGGTCGACCGCTTCGCGGAGGGGCTATCCGCCGACGCGCGTGCGGTGTTCCGGCTCGCGACGCTCGAGGGGCTACCCGCGCCGCAGGTGGCGGCGCAACTTGGGCTCGGGATCGACACGACCTACTCGCACATCCGCCGCACTCGCGAGCGTTTCGCGAAGGCTGCGCTCGCGGTGATCGGGTTGATCGCGCTCCTGTTGGCGCTATTGGGCGGCACATGCAGCTCGGGGGGGCGCGATGATCTCGACCGCGTTGCCCTACGTGCACGTGCCAGTATTACCAGTTGAGCTGCCGCTGCTCGGCCAACAGACGCTGACCGTGTTCGGTCCCCTGGTCGTCGTTGGCGTGTTGGTGGGAACGCGACTGTGCCGATACTACGCCACCGTCCGCGGGCTCGATCGCGCCGTGGTTGAGCCGCTCACATTCGCTGTCGTCGTGTTCGGCTTCGCGATGGCGCACTGGGTGTCGATGATCTTCTACTACCCCGATCGCGTGCTCGCGCATCCGTGGGTGCTGTTCGCGTTCACCAGCGGCCTCTCGAGCGTCGGGGGTTTTGTCGGCGGGGGGATCGCTTTCGCGTGGGTGTGCCGGCGGCGGAGGCTCGACGCGCGCGCGTGGGCCGACGTGCTTGCATTCGGACTGCTCGCGGGCTTCACAATCGGGCGGATAGGCTGCAGCGCGGTGCACGATCATCCCGGCGCCCTTGCCGAGCCGACCGCATGGCTCGGGGTTGGACCGTGGCCAGACGGCGCGTATCGCTACGATCTCGGCCTCGTCGAGGCCCTCGCGCTCGTGTGCATCTGTGCCGTCGGGTACCTCGGCTTCGACTGGCGGCGCGCGCCCGCGGGACGGCTCACCAGCGTGCTCGCGATCGCCTATGGCAGCGGGCGCTTCGCGCTCGACTTTCTTCGCGCGGAGGATCTTCGCTATGGCGGGCTCACGGTCGCGCAGCTCGCTTGTGTCGGCTTCGTCGTCGTCGGCCTCGCGCTGTGGCGCGGGCGCGCCTGAGCCGTTCGCGCCGCGGTCAACCCCGAGAGTCCGCTCGATGCCTTGACCGCAACATCTCGAGCGAATGTGTCGCGAGCGTGGCGCCTACGGCACGTGACCGGCGAGCCGCGCGTCCCACGTGCCCGGTGACTGCGCAACGTCGAAGATCGGTAGGCCTTCGGCGAGGTGGCCGAGGGTCGCGTCCATCTGCTGCTGGCCGAGGCGCTCGAGCTCGTCGATCAGCGCCTCGGCGTTGAGGCGTGGTACGAACGCGGTCTCTCGTAGGGCGAACGCCTTGCGGATCCCGGCGAGGGCCTATACGCTGCGCGCATGGTGCGTCGTGACGATCGGGGACCGAGCCGCGCGCGAGCGCGGACCGGGA
>CADEGN010000107.1 GCA_902826865.1 uncultured Myxococcales bacterium | reverse complement strand
GACTTCCGGCGAGAAGGTTGCCGGCCGGCGACGGTCGATGGCCTCGAACACGACATGGGCCGTCATGATGCAGGCAACGTCAGCGGCGATCGCAGCGGCGAACGGAGGGAGTTCGACCTCCGCCAATCGGTCGAGGTCGTGGGCGAGTCTCGGCAGCGCGTGGTGGCTATCGAGGGCGGTGTCACCGTGCCCTGGAAAGTGCTTGGCGCAGGCCGCCACACCTCCATGCTGCATCGCGCGGATGAACGCGCCGACGTGCGCAGCCACCCGATCGGCGCGGGCCGAAAAGCTGCGATCGCCGATCACCGGGTTTGCAGGGTTGCTATCGACATCGACAACCGGGGCGAAATCGAGGTGGATCCCGAGCTCGCTTAGCTCAGTCGCGATCGCGGTGGCGACTTCTGCGGTCCATTCCACCATGTCAAGCTCGCCCAGCCGACGCATCGGCGGCCACTCGGTCCACGGCGAGCGCAGACGCGCGACGCGGCCGCCCTCCTGATCGATCGCAACCGTGAGCGGTGCCTCTGCCGGCGCCCGGCGGCGGAGGTCGTCGACGAGATCCCGTACTTGGCTCGGCGATTCGACATTGCGAGAAAACAACACCACGCCGCCAATTCGCCCCGCCGCCACCAGGGCACCGAGTTCGGGCGGACAGTGGAGCCCGTCGAAACCGGCAAAGAGGAGCTGCCCCGGCTGCCATCTCGCGCTCATGTGCCCCGAGCGTGCCCCGATTCTCGGCCCCTGGGGCGGCGCCAACCCTCAACCCCGGGCAGTTGACGCGACCAGCCCCCGAAGCTACCGTGCGCCGGCCCGAAATGACCGGTTTTTCGCAGCGCAGCGGCCACACGCTGGCTTCCACCCTCGCGGCCGGTCTCATCGCGTTCGTCGTCTCGACGAACCCCGGCGACGCATCCGCGCAACCCGGCATCGGTGGCGGCGGCTTCGGCGGTGGCGGAGCTGGACCCATCGGACCAGCCGGTGGCGGTCCTGGTGGACGCAAGGAAAAGAAGGAAGGGCCGGCCGAGGCGGCGCCGAAGGACAAGGAAGCCCTGCGCCCGATCGAAGCCGTGCCGGCCCAACCCGCCCGATTTCGCCGGATCCAGCTATTCGAGCTCGGCGGGTACATGCGCGTGCGCGCCGACTACTTCCACCGGCCCAACCTCGGCCTGCAAGAGACCCCCGACGATCCCACACGTCCCAACAAGTTCTTTGCGCCACCGGTGGAGGGCTCGGAGAAAGCGGCCAACGGCGGAGACGACTTTAACGACGCCAGGTGCCTTGCCCGTCTCGTCGACGGTGGTGTCTCGGAGGTGCGCGCCGCCAATCGATGTCGGCGGCGGCAAGGGTTCGCCTCGGCGAACATGCGCCTGCGGCTCGAACCGACCTTGCACATCACCGACACCATCAAGGTGCACTCGCAGATCGACGTCCTCGACAACGTCGTCCTCGGCAGCACGCCCGACGCATACGCCTACGACAACCCGTTTGCGCCGCTCAACCTGTACACCCGCACGCAGGTCCCGCCGGCGGCGGGGATCAACTCGTTTCGCGACAGCATCCTGGCCAAGCGGGCCTGGGGTCACATCCGCTTTGGCTTCGGCCTCGACCTCCAGTTTGGCCGCATGCCCTGGCACTGGGGCATGGGTATGGTCGCCAATCACGGCAACGGGTACCAGCGCGGCGAACAGTCCGACATCATCCGTGAAGTCGATCAGGACTACGGCGACTCGGTGGACTCGGTCCGCCTCGCCTACGAGTTCGGCAAGGATCGCCGGCGCTCCCATGTCGTCGCGCTGTCATGGGATTGGGCGTCGAGCGGCGCCACCACGGGGCAGATCCTCGGGCCGCAGTGGGACTCCGGCGGGATCGTTGGCCAGGACTTCTCGGCCGAGAAGTTCGACAACGTCTATCAATGGAGCCTGTCGCTGCAGCGCCGCGACGACATGGACATGCTCAAGCGCAAGGTGTCGCTGGGCACCCCGGTGGTCAACTACGGGATCATGGCGTGGCTTCGCTACCAGGACATCGATCGCGCGCTCGGATCGCCCGGCCTCGGTGACGGCCTCGGCACCAACCCTTCGTACTACGACGACGCGCCGGCGCCGGACGGGATCGGCGGCGGCGGAGCCACCCTCGGCAACGGGGACGTCGACGGCGAGGGCCGCACCGGCCTGACCAACTTCGCGAGCACACTCGTGCACCGCCGGGCGATCCTCTTCACGCCTGACATCTGGCTGCGGGTCAACTGGCGCACCCTGCGGATCGAGTTTGAGGCGGCGGGCACCATTGGGCGGTTCTATGCCCGCGACGTCGACCCGGGGGACGACACGCCGCCCGACCGCAACTTCTTCGACAACCTCACGAGCGCCAACCTCCGGCGGCAGTTCGTCGGGACGTTCGGGTACGCGCTCGAGTTCAAGTACGGGTTGTTTCGCGATCGCTTTCACATCGGCTTCGATCACGGCATGGCCAGCGGTGACGACGCGAATTCGCTCAACTACAACCCGCAGAGCCCGCTACTCGTCAGCAACAACGGCACCGTTACGAATTTCCGGTTCAACCCGGCGTACAACCTCGACCTGCTCCTGTTTCGCGAAATCTTGGGCACGGTTTCCAACGCGGCTTATTTCAAGCCGTGGGCGGCGTTCTATTTCTTCAACCACTTCTCGGCCCGCGTGGACGTTGAATACGCCCTCGCCGCGCGCCGACAAGCAACCCTGGGCAATCGTTTCAGCTACGGAGTCGAGCTCGACGGCTCGGTCCGCTATCACGACGCGCGGGAACCGATCTTCGTTCAGCTGCAGTACGGCGTGATGTTTCCGTTGCCGGCGTTCAATCGTCTGCGCGGCTCAGCGGGTTCCCGTGAGGACGCGAAAGCCGTGCAGACGCTGCAAGCCCAGGTCGGCATCAAGTTCTAGGAGCCGTGGCCACCGCCCATCCCCCTCGTTCCGGTCGGTGGCTGGGCTTGGTGATCGTCGCCGCGTTCGCGTTGGGCTGCGCCACGCCCGCGCCGGCACACGTTCGAACGCCGGACGTGCCCTCCGCGGCGAGGCCCCCGGAAGTCGTCACGCCACCACCCGCCGACACCACGCCCGCCGTCCCTCCCGCGCCATCCGTCCCTGCGAAAGAGCCGCCGTGGTCGGCGGCCGATATCCCGAAGATCCGTGCGGTCCAGCCGGTCGTGCTCGCGGCGGCCGCGACCTACGACGTCGACCCCCACGTGCTCGACGCGATCATCTGGCACGAAAGCCGATTCAACCCAAAGGCGCGCGGACCGGGCGGCGCCGCCGGACTCATGCAACTGATGCCATCGACGTCCAAGGCGATCGCCCGCAAGCTCGGGGTTGCGCACCGTCCCTACGATGCGCGCTTCAACGTCACCGCGGGGGCATGGCTGCTCCATCGTTTGCTTGAGATCTTCGACGGCGATCTCGATCTCGCCGTGGCTGGCTACGGCATGGGCTCAGGCGCCGTGCGCAAGCGCCTTGCCAACGGCGAACCCCTGCCGGAGAAGACCCGCCGCTTCATCTCCCGCGTGCACGAGTACGCCGCGGCATTCGCGACCCACGCCGAGCAACTCGCCCCCGCGGGCCACCTCGATTGAGTGCACGACCAGGGTTCGCACACGATTGCCCGCGGGGGACGACTCGCGCGCTTGGGCATCGCCGACTAGAGTAGCCCCCATGGCCAAGTCGACCACGCGGTGGGTCTGCAGCGAGTGCGACGCCAGCTTGAGCGGATGGTTTGGTAAGTGCCCGACCTGCGGGGCCTGGAACACCATCGAGGAGCGCACCACCTCCGAACTCCCGAGCGACCGCGTGGTGCTGTCCAACTCTGCGACGGCGCCGGTATCGGTCGAGGCCGCAGTCCAGGATGCACCGCGGCGCACCACCGGGCTGGCCGAGGTCGATCGCGTCCTCGGCGGTGGGCTGGTCACGGGCAGCGTCGTACTCCTCGGCGGGCCCCCGGGTATCGGAAAGTCGACCCTGCTCTTGCAAGTTGGCGCCGGCATCGCAGCGCGTCACGGCAATGTCCTTTACGCGAGCGGCGAGGAATCCGTGGCACAGATCGCAGGGCGAGCGCAGCGGCTCAGCGCCGATGCATCGCGCCTGCTGGTCTTAGCGGAGACTCGCATCGAGTCGATTCTCGACGCCGCCCGCGAACTCGCGCTTGTCGGCGAGCTCGCAACGGTTGTCGTGGACTCGATCCAAACCGTCTACAGCATCGGCACCGAGGGCCTACCCGGCAACGTCTCGCAGATCCGCGCCGCCGCGGCCCAGCTCGTTAGCTTCGCCAAGCTCCACGGCGTCCCCGTCGTGCTCGTGGGTCATGTGACCAAAGACGGTCAGCTCGCAGGGCCGCGAGTGCTCGAGCACCTCGTTGACACGGTCCTGGGCTTCGACGGCGACGAGGATCGGGCGCTACGCCTGCTTCGTGCGAGCAAGAATCGCTTCGGTTCGACGATGGAGCTCGGTGTGTTTGAGATGGGGTCGACCGGCCTGCGCGAGATCGGCAATCCGTCGGAGACGTTTTTGGCCGAGCGCCCCGAGGGCGCTGCCGGTTCGTGCATCACCGCGAGCCTCGAGGGATCACGACCGCTTCTGCTGGAGGTGCAGGCGCTGCTCGCCCCGGCCTCCGGGGGTGCGCGGCGCAATTGCGTGGGCGTCGATCCAGCCCGGCTCGCGATGATCCTCGCCGTGCTCGACCGCCACGCGGGCCTCGGCGTGCTCGATCATGACGTGTTCGTCAACGTCGCCGGGGGACTGCGTCTCTTCGAACCCGCGGTTGATCTCGCAATCGCGTTGGCGGTGGCATCGAGCCATCTTCGCCGCCCGGTCGTGGCAGATCTCGTCGCGCTCGGCGAGATCGGACTCACCGGCGAGGTACGCCAGGCGCCGCGGCTCGAACTCCGCCTTGCGGAAGCCCAGCGCCTGGGGTTTCGCCGGGCCGTGGTGGCCGGCCGTGGCGATCACCGCCAAGCGTTGCCAGGTCTAGAGATCACCACCGCGCGGTCCGTCGAAGCCGCACTCGAGGCCGGACTCGCGGCGAGCGCCGCGAGTTCGGGCCGACGGCGCGGGCTGCGGTAAAGCAGGCGCGCCGCGGTCACGCCCGCGCGCGTGGGCGACCGTTCGGCTTGTCATCATCCGCGGCGGTCTTGGCCTTGTCCGCGTGCGCGGCCGACTTGTCGGGATGCGCCGACTTGGCGTCGGGCTTCGCCTCGGATGCGGCGGGCTCGAGCGGTGTATTGGCCGCGCGCGCCGCAACGCCGTGCTTGGCCAACAGTTCGGCCTCGATGCGGGCCGCAACCTCGGGATGCTCGGTAAGAAACTGCTTGGCGTTGTCGCGGCCTTGGCCAATGCGCTCACCTTTATAGGAAAGCCACGCCCCCGACTTCTCGATCACCGCAGCTTCGACACCCATGTCGACCAAGAGTCCTGGCCGGCTCACGCCCTCGCCGTAGGTGATATCGAACTCGACCTCGCGGAACGGTGGAGCGAGCTTGTTCTTCACCACCTTGACCCGCGTGCGGTTACCGACCACCTGCTCCCCCGACTTGATCGCGCCGATACGGCGGATGTCGAGGCGCATCGACGCGTAGAACTTCAGCGCATTACCCCCGGTGGTTGTCTCGGGGCTGCCGAACATCACACCGATCTTCATGCGCAGCTGGTTGATAAAGATGACGATGGTTCGGCTGCGTGAGATCGAAGCCGTTAGCTTGCGCAGGGCCTGGCTCATCAGCCGTGCCTGCAACCCCACGTGGGAGTCGCCCATTTCGCCCTCAAGCTCGGCCTTGGGCGTGAGGGCCGCGACCGAGTCGATAACGATGACGTCGACCGCACCGGAGCGGACCAGCATGTCGCAGATCTCGAGGGCTTGTTCGCCAAAGTCGGGTTGCGAGACGAGCATGTCGTCGGTCCGCACGCCGATCTTGCGCGCGTAGCCCACGTCGAGGGCATGTTCCGCGTCGATGAACGCGCACACACCACCTTGCTTCTGGGCCTCGGCCACGATGTGGAGCGCGAGCGTGGTCTTGCCCGAGGACTCAGGGCCGTAGATCTCGACGACACGGCCGCGCGGCACCCCACCGATGCCGGTGGCGATGTCCAAGGCAAGACAGCCGGTGGGCACCACCGAGACGTCCCCGCCCGGCAGCTTGCCGTCGATGGACAGGCGCATGATCGAACCCTTGCCGAACTGCTTCTCGATCGTTGCCAGCGCGAGGCTGATGGCGGCGTCGCGCTGTTTGGCGGGGCTCAGGTTCTTGGCGTCGGGCGGATTGCTCATGGCAGAAAACTCCTGGGAGGCGATCGGGATGGGTGCGGCGGCTGTGCGCCGGAAGGAAGGTCGAAGAAACGACTGAAAGGGACCTTGGTCACTCGAGCGACGCGGGCCCGAGCACGGTGATCTCGGCCAGCCCCTGCTCGCGCAGGCGATCCCACAGCAGCTTGGCGGCCCACGCTGCGGCCGCACGCTGCACTGTGCCACGATCGCCTCGCAGGTGGATCTCCAGGTGCCGCGTGCCAAACTCGTCCGCCACGGCCACGTGCACGGTTCCGACCGGCTTGTCCGCCGTACCACCCCCGGGCCCGGCGACGCCCGTGATCGCTACCGCGAGATCACTTCGAAGTGATCTCCTCGCCCCTTCGGCCATGGCCACGGCCGTGGGCTCGGAAACCGCGCCGTGCTCCGCGAGCAGGGCTGCGGGCACCCCGAGCTGCTCCATCTTGATGCGGTTGTCGTAGGCCACGATGCCGCCATCGAGCACGTCGGAGGCCCCAGGCACCGCGCCGAGCAAGGCACTCGCCAATCCGGCCGTGCACGACTCTGCCAGGGCCACACGTTTGCCGGCGCGGCGCAAGGCATCGACCACCCGCGTGGGAAGATCGGCCTCGCCGATGCCATAGATCGCCGGCGACAGCGCGTCGAGCAGCGCGGCGTCGAGCTCCGCGAGCTCACTCTCACTGGCGCCACGACCATCTGCAGCGACCACACCCTCGAGTACGACCATCACCTCGGGCGTGGCCGCACGATAATGGATAAAGAGCGATGCGAGCTGGGGCGATCGCTCGCGAGCCGCGGCGACGATCGCCTCCACACGTTCCGCCGCCGCCGACTCACCCAGCCCGAGCAGACGGTAGACCCGACGCGCGGCAGGATGCAGCGCGAGGCGTTCGCGTAGCGTCGGCTCGATCTGTTCGATCGTCATCCGTTGCATCTCACGTGGCACGCCGGGGACAACGAAAACCGGGACCTTGCCGATATCGATCGCGAATCCTTCGGCGGTCCCGATCGGGTTGGCCAACCAGCGCGCCGAGAGGGGCCGATCGGCTTGTTTGTGGTTGGCCGCGGGCATGGCACGGGCGAAGCTCCGGAACTTGGTCGCGAGCCGTTCGAGGGCCTCGGGATCGCGCACCACGTCGGTGTCAGCCGCGTCGGCGATCGCGACCGTCGTAAGATCGTCGGTGGTTGGACCGAGCCCGCCGCAGCAGACCACGATGTCGGCGCTGGCCACCGCCTGGCGGACGGCCGCGACGATCTCGGCGTGCCGGTCCCGCACGGTCACGACGGAGCGCAAGACCACGCCCAGCCCGCGCAGCCGCGTGCCCAGGAACGCCGCGTTGGTGTTAACCGTGTCCCCGGCGAGCAGCTCGTCTCCGATACAGACGACGACGGCAATGGGCACGCGCTCGCGTGGACCGCGGTCTCCAGACGGGCTCTTCGCGCCAGGGGGTGCCATCAGGGGTCGTGGGACATGTTCTGCACGTGCACTGAGCAAATGTCAAGGTAAAGGCATCGGGCGCCCCTCGCCCCCGCGGACGACCGCCCACGGCCTCACCTCGCGGGATCCCACCGCGCGTCCACGAAACGGCATAGAGCCGCGGTCTTCGAACGGCTAGGATTCGGTGCACGGTGCGAATCCGGTACGCGGCCAAGACCGACGTCGGCATGAAGAGGACTCACAACGAGGACTACTTCGCGTTGATCGAGGACGAGCAGCTGTTCATGGTTGCCGATGGCATGGGCGGCCACGCATCGGGCGAAGTCGCGAGCAAACTCGCCGCCGAAGTCATCGGCGAGTTTTACCGGCACAGCAAAGATCAGGACGCGACGTGGCCGTATCGGTACGACCACAATTTGTCATACCCCGAGAACCGCATGGTCGCTTCCGTGCGCCTCGCCAACCAGCGCATCCACGACTCGGCCGGCAAGAACCCACATTTGCGTGGGATGGGCACGACGATCGTCGCGTTCATCGTCAAGGGCGAGCAAGCGTACGTTGCGCACGTGGGTGACTCCCGCTGCTATCGGGTCCGCAACGGCGCGATCACCCAGCTCACGAGGGACCACTCCCTGCTCGAGGACTACAAAGAGGCGCGACCGGGCATGACCGAGGAGGAAGCGCGCAACTTTCCCCACAAGAATGTCATTACGCGCGCGCTTGGCATGCGGGACAACGTTGTGGTCGACATCGCGCGCGTCGAGCTCAAGGACGGCGATCGGTTTGTGCTGTGCTCCGACGGTCTGTCCGGCATGCTGAGCGACGATGAGATCCACGTAATCGCACGAAAGCACGAGGATCTCGAGCAAGCCGTGTCGGAGATGATCGACCGCGCCAACGCAGCGGGCGGAACCGACAATATTACGGCGATGATCGTCGAGACGTGCTTCTGACCCGCCCGGCGCCGAGGCGGCGGGCGCGGCGGGGCGCCGGCCCCTTGGGCCGGAACCGCTCACCCGGCGCCCCGGGGCGAGGAACCTCGTTTCCCATCGATCGCCGCCGCCTTCGTACAAGGAGCTTGTCCTGCTCCGTCGACTTTGGGATAGGCTGCCGAGGTTGCAGGTGAGTGACATGCACGACCGCCGGGCGAGCCCGCGATGGACGACGAAGATCGACGTCGACTACCGCACAGAGGGTACGTTCTTATTCGCGTCGATCACTGATATCTCCGCGTTTGGGATCTTCCTGTGCACGTCGGATCCCCTGCCGCAAGGGTCGCGCCTGCAGTTGCGCTTCGCTCCGCCGCAGCGATTCCTCGGTGACGGGGAAGCCGACGCGTTCGAACTCGAGGGCGAGGTCGTCTGGATCAACGACGGCAGCGAAGGGGCCTGTGGCATGGGCGTCCGGTTCCTCGGGGTTACAGCCGCGGAGCAACGCCGGCTGCTCGATCTTGTTCGCGCGATCGCCTATCTCGACGAAGCCGCCGCGAACTGACACGAGCACATCGCCGGGGCGAGCGGCCATGCGCCGCCCATGGAAACGGTGAACATGCGCCGAACCAAACCGCTCGTCGCCCTGGGGATTGGCCTCGCGCTGGCGTGTAAAACCAGCCCAAGCGCCGACGTTGCTCGCCAGCCCGTCTCCGCCGCGCAGCCGGCAAAGCCCCAGACGAGCGCACGGCGCGAGTTCGAGACCCGGATCCTCGGGCGCACCGTCGGCGACGCCGTCGCCGAACGCGAGGTGCTCGCGGATGGGAGCGAGCGCTGGACCCTTCGCACCCAAATGACGCTTGTGCTCGACGACCCCGGTGAGAACGCAAGCAAGATCACGTCCACGGACGTGACGGAATATGGGCCTGATCGCGCATTCGTTCGCTCGCGGAAGATCAGCCAGGAAAACGGGATCGAGGAGACCGAAGAGCTCGAGCGAGTCGGCGACCGACTCGTGTTACGCACCAGCAGCCCCGATCACCGCGATCAGGCTGAGTTCGACATTCCCAGCGGATACCGCTCGGAATTGCAGGTGCTCGCTGAATGCCTGCGCCAAGCCAAGGCCGGTGCCACGCTGCCGCTCGAGGCCAAGTACGTCAGCTTTGACGAAGCTGGCCGCCGGTTTGGCACCGAGTCGATCACGGTCCGTGGGCGTGTGCGCGAGACCGAAAACGGGCGCTCATTCGAAGCCTGGCACATCGAGACCCGTGATATCGATGGCGAGATCACCCAGGGCGTCGTCGACGACACCGGCCTGCCCGTGCGACTGACGTTCGGCGTATTCGCGATGGTGCCCAAGGGCGAGGCGAGCGACACCGGCTCCGCCGCGCGGCTGAGCTCATATCTGCCGGTCGAGGGGAACGTCGGCGACGCCGACACGCTGGGTTTGCGGGTGTTCGTGGACAACGATGATCCCGCGGCCCCGCCGGCGATCGCGAGCAACGCCTATCAAACCGTCGAGCGGACGAAGGACGGCTACAGACTCGAGCTCCATGCGATGCGTCTGCCGCCCGACGCTCGGGTGCCCCGACTGCCGATGCGGGCGCCCGCGGACGTGCAGGCGTTCCTCCGCCCCACTCCAGCGAGCCAATCCGATGCGCCTGAGATCGTCGAGCTCGCGGCCAAACTACGGGCTGGCCGCAACGACGCGGATGCCGTGGCCCGCGACATCGTGACGTGGGTGTTCCAGAACCTCGGTAAACGCGACGGCACGCGCGGCGCGGCCACGGCCACCGAGGCCCTCGCTGCGGGCCACGGCGACTGTACCGAGCACGCTGCGCTGGCCGTGGCGATGCTCCGCGCCGCTGGGATCCCGGCGCGCAACGCCGACGGGATCGTCCTTGTGCCGGGATGGTTCACGGCCGATGCCGGTTACCACGCCTGGCCGGAAGTCTGGCTTGGTCGGTGGGTGGTGCTAGATCCCGCCCTCGGCCGACTCGACGTCGCGGCCCACTACATCCTCTTTGGTTACGACGAGCCAGGCGTGGCCAACGGCTCACGGGCAATGGGGCGACTCATCGGACGCACGCGCATTGCGACCGACCGATGACGTCCACGGCGCCGGGCCAGCGCCTGCCCGGGTGACGCGATCACGCGAACAGCTCTGGGATCCGACCCTCGACCTCACCGAGCGTCTCGTCGGGGATCGCGTTGGTGGCTGACAGCGCGGAGATCACCGCGTTGGCCGGGTGCCAATTCGGCTTGATGATGTGGCGCCCGCCCGTGGCATTGAGACCGCCGGCGTGGCCACCGACCAGTGCGATCATGTTCTCGGTCGAGTGGGTCGATTGCAGGGCGCCGCCCTCCGGGTTGTATCCGTGGCCGCCCTCGAACAACAGCACCGCTGCGGTGTGATCGAGCACGGACGACCCATCGAACTCTTCCAGATCCCGCAGGCGAGCGATGAAGCGCGCGAAGTGCTTCACATGCCACGCTACCGCGTCCGCGAGCGCCGCGTAGGCCGCGTCATTGAAGACGTGGCCGTAGCCGTGGAAGCTCTCCACCATGAGCCCGAGTGGAGCACCCTGCATCGCACACTGATCGAACGATATACGCACCGCAGCGGCCCGACTGCGATCGCATGCGAAAGCCATCGCGATCATGTCGAACAACAACTCCCCCCGTAGGTCCTCGTTGCTATAGCCAACGCCGTCACCCCCCTGGCCCTGGTACTCGATCGCCGCACCTTCGATCGGCGGGTCTTCGCCCGGATCCTCTGGCTTCATGCAGTTGGGTGCGACCGCGTTCAAGCGCGACTCCAACGCGCGTAACTCATCGAGATGGCGCTCGAGCCGAATGCGATCCGCGGCACCGAGCATCGGCGCCAACCGTTCGGTGCGGGCAACGGCAACATCGACCGCGCTCCGACGCCTCGTCAGCCGGAAGACCTCCGCCGGATCCGCGCCAGCGAACGAATCGAACAGGGTGGAATACGCGAGCGCAGGGCTGAAGATCGGATCGATAGGCCGAAGATCCCCCGCGTCGTCCTCGTAGTACGAGAGCCGCGCGTCATCCCCGCCCGTGCTGTTGGAGCCGACGTACTCCGCCGCCTGAACGCGGAACGAAAGCGAGGGAAACGCGGTCGTCCCGAGTCCGGCCGCCGCGATCTGATCCGCCGTCGGACCCCTGGGCTTTGCGGTGCGACCCGACCCACCGCGCATGCCGGAGACCTGCGGACCGAGCGTGTTGTAGTGAAACTCCACCGAGCGGCCGCCGGGTGGAACCCCGTTGCCCTCGTTCCACGGGATCTTGAGCTGACTCACCACTGAAACGTGTGCTTGGACGTCGAACCCGTTGCCGCCCAATCCTGGGTCGCTCGGAAGTGGCCCGGCACCCAAGGGCGAGAGTCCTCGCTTGAGCTCGTAGTTCGTGCCCTCGGCGGAGGGCACGACATTGTCGCGGCCCCTGGTGCCGATGGAAACACCCCCGTACGCGATCGCGAAACGCTTTGGCGGGCCTGCTGCCCCGGCAGTGGCCCGGCGCGGTGCGAAAAACTCGAGCGACGGCAGCGCGAGCGCCGAGCCACCGAGGACATGCAGCAGATTCCGACGGCTGAGATGAAACGACGCCACGGTCATGCCTCCTCTTCGCGGCGAAAACGGAACGCTTGGTCGCTCACGATCTCCAGCATCAGCTCATCGAGGCGAAAGTCGACGCCGACCGTGCCCGCCATCGCGTCGGCGAAATTCCGATCGTACTGATCGAACCCACCGATCTCACCGGCCGGGAGAACCGAGTGTCCGGCCACAAAGCTGTAGAGCTGGTCGATCGCGCAGTCACCGAGGCCACCCTTGTCGAGGAGCAAGTCGGCCAGCTGGGCCGGGCCACTGAAGCTGCCCAACCCGTTGATCTCTCCCTCGCCGCTGATCTCGCACTGGGACTCGTCCTCGGGCGTGTCGGGGTTGTCGGGCTCCATCTCCCGGTAGCGCCCAAGTTGGTCGTAGTTTTCGAGACCCAGGCCAACGGGGTCGAGCATCACATGGCACGACTCACATCCGCCAGCGCGGTGGGCCGCGAGAAGGTCGGGCTTGCAGATTCCGTCGGCGGTCACCGGATCATCGACGTTCACATCGGGCGGAGGCGGCGGCACCACCTGACACATGAGGCGCTCGCGAATGAACTTGGCACGCCTGACCGGGCTCGTGTCGTTGGGCTTTCCAGCCGCGGACAGAAACGAACCCTGCGAGAGCAGGCCCTGACGGCCCGCGTCGCCATAGGGAACCCAGGTCGGCTCGCTCGAGCCCGGCAGGGCCAAGCCGTAGTGCTCGGCCAGCAAGTCGGAGACGAACGTTTCCTCGAAGCGAAATGACTCCATCCATGGCAAGCGATCTTCGAACACAACCCGTCCAAGCACGGCATCTGTTTCGGCCTGCATCGCCGCGTTGAGCTCGGCCGAATGCGGCAGCGTCGTGTAGCCGAGCCAAAGCGCGTGAAACCGGCTCACGCGACTGCGCGCGCGCGGGTCGGCAAGCATCTCTTCGGCAACGGCCCTGATCGCAGCGGCGTCGCCGAGCTGGTTAGCTTCCGCGACGTCCAACAACTTGTCGTCGGGCGTGGTCCCCCAAAGGAAGTACGACATCCGCGTGGCGAGCTCGAATTGGGACAGCTCGAACACGTCGGGCTCCTCGGGCACCGGCGTGCCGCGCTCGATGCGGTAGAGAAACTGCGGATCTTGCAGCAAGCTGCGCACAAGCGAGTCGACGCCGACAAAGAAATCCCCCGCTTCCGCGGCGTGGGCCACAACACCGTCATCTC
This sequence comes from uncultured Myxococcales bacterium, assembly GCA_902826865.1. Classification (GTDB taxonomy): domain Bacteria; phylum Myxococcota_A; class Polyangia; order Nannocystales; family Nannocystaceae; genus Xiheibacterium. Next base: position 11,182 of record CADEGN010000107.1, on the reverse strand, counting down.
CCGAGACGCCGTACAGATACTCGTCCACTTCGTCTTCAGTGAGGGGACGTCGAAACACCCGCCGACCAAAGCGCTCGAGAAACGCCCGCATACAGCCTTCGTCGTCGGCCCCGGTCGGCGTGCAGCCGACCAACGCCGCGCGTCGCTCGGGATCCTCGGAAAGCGATTCCGCCGCACGCGTCGCGAGGTACTCGGCAGCGTCGATGAGACCGCTCGAGACCTGCTGATGGCGGTAGTCGTTGTCAAACGGCAACGTGGGATCGATCGGAAGTTGTTGCGCCGCGCCAACACCGACCGGATCCAGCAGCAGGTCGCGGACCGTATCCTCATACTCGCGCACGCTGAGTCGCCGCAGACCGTTCTTTGAGATCCGATCGAGCTCCTCGGGCTGTGGAACCTCGGCGCCCGAGTCAGCGGCGTCGTCCGCGCCTGCGGTCACCGGGTCGCCCTCGGCAGCCTCGCCGCTCGGGTCCCCACCAGATGTGCCCAAACCCCTGTAACAACCGCACAGGACGGTTCCCCCAAGGATCGCCTGCAGCTTGAGCCGTTGCCTGATCGGTGGCATCTCGGATTCCCACAGAGTAGGTCCCGCGGCCGCCACATCTGTCTCGCTGTTTTTCTAGTCCGCTATCGAACACGAACCACATCTGCGCCTTCCGAGCGCTCGTGCAGCTCTACTCTAGGCGTTGAGCATCAGCCCGAGCAGATCCGCGGTGGTGACGATACCAACGAGTTCGTCCCCCGCGACGATCGGCAAGGCGTGAAACGAACCCAGCCGCAACAGTTCGATCGCGCGACGAATCGGATCATCGACGCTGAGCGTCACAAGGTCGGTGCTCATGGCCTCGCCCGCCGTGATGCGCTCGAGTACGGCACCCACCATGCTTGCCGGCGCAAACCGATCGCCGCCGACAGCGTTGAGCAAGTCGTTGCTCGAGACGATCCCAAGCAGCTTACGTTCGCTGGTGACCGGCACGTGATGGACGCGGTTGCGGAACAGGATGTCCTGCACGCGCACAAGCGGTGTCTGCGGAGTCACGGTCTCAGGGCCGGCCGTCATGATCGTCGAGATCGGGGCGTCGAGGTCCACAGCGAGAGTCTGCGCGCATCTCTGGCAACTCGGCAACCGCAAGCCTTGCCCACCATCGCCGCATGGTCTGCGCCCTCAGCTCATCTGGCGACTTCGGACTGACCAAGCCGGCAGGCGCAGGAACGGCAACATCTTGCCACCTTGAACGAATCGAACGCCGGACTCTCCGATCAGGTCGTGTTCCGCGCCGACTTCGCTAGCTTGTGGCGAAAGGTCTGCAAGGTGATCTCCCGTGACTCGTCGTAGTTCTCACGCGCCGACTGCGTACGCGCGTGCACGTTCGCGGGTTGACGCCAGCGTACGATCTTCCGTTGCACACCGCTCCAGAACCGTGTGCGTGCCTCAAGGGACAACAGCGCACCTCGGCGGATCTGCTGACACGCCTCGGGCTCCACAGCGTAGAGCGCCAGGGCCTCCTCAAGCCAGCGACCGTGGTCCTGATCCTGCAAAACGTGCAGTTTGAAGTAGACGATCTCCTCATCGGCGAACCCGGCCCGCGCGAGGCCGCGCAGGAGCAGGCCGAACATCTTCGGAATGCTCCACTCATGGCCAGGCCCGATCGCGCCCAACCCGACGAGGAAGGGCTCGGTCGCGCAGATCCGCAGGTGTGCCTCGACGAAGTCGGTGACCGCGGTGTGAAGCGGCGTTACTTCGAGTAAGTCGAGCCCGCCACAGGCGGCCGCGACGAACTCCCGATAGAGCTCCGCGTGGTCCTTGCCGTCCGAACCCTCGCCGTACTCATCGACGAGTACCTTCGCGATCCACTGCTTCGCCCGGCTATCGGGCGCGGTCCGCAGAAGCCGCTCGAGATAATTGGTGAACATGCCGACGAGCGCGTAGTGCTGGCGAGCCAGCACGCCGTAGTCCTCGCGCGTGAACGGCACATGGGCGACGCGCACGAGCAGCGGATGGTTCACCGCCGGGTGACGCTCGACCTCCCGCCGTAGATCGGCGAGGAACTCACCCGGAGTCTGGGGACGCTCGGTCCTTACTTGCATGGCAACACCTCGCATCACGCCGTCTCCCGAACCACGGGCAATCGCCGTCGTGCGTCGGCTACGGCAGGCGGCGCGGGGTGCAACCTTGCGTCGACGTCGATTTTCCCGAGCTCGTCGCGCAGGTGCGACTGCGGATCTCGCACGATGCGGAAGTAAGCGGCGCGCTTGCGCAACCAGCGAACGATCCCGAAAAACGTCTGCATGAAGAACGCCGGCCGGTGAAAAATGGCCGGAAACGTCCCCTTACGAACCGAAGGCCAAACCGCATCGCGCTGCTCGGCGAACTTCTCGTAGAATCGCTGCCGCGGCAATTTCGTGGGCAACACGGAGTGGAGTAGATCGAAGAGGCGGGCGTCGTCGGTCAAAAGTTCCGCCTGCCGTTGCCGGTACAACTGCGTCCCGGGCAAAGGCGTGAGGATGGAGACGAGCGGAATCGCGATGCCAAGGTCGTTAATGTGGGCATACAACCGGTCGAAGTCGGCCTCATCAAAGTCCTGACGCACCATGAAGATGCCGGTGGAGATGATGCCGAGCTGCTGCATGATCTGCGCGGCCCGGCGGTTCTTCTCCACTGTGCTGCGTTTGAGGAGCTCAGCGAGAGCATCGTCTTCGTTCGACTCAAAGCCCGACAGCACCATGATCAGCCCGGCATCGCGTAGCCGCTTCATCAGCTCGGGGTTGTCGGCAATGAAGTCAGTCCGGCCCTGCGTGGCGTAGTACTTGCGGATCTTGCGGCGCTCGATCTCGTCGCAGAGCTGTTCAAGTCGACGGCGGTTGGTCAGAAAATTGTCATCGAGGAAGAACACCACCTTCTCCTCGATGCGCTCGAGTCGATCGCAGATGGCGTTCGCGCTTAGGAAGCGCGTCTTGCGTTCGTAGAACTCCCAAATCGCGCAGAAATTACAATCGAAACTGCAGCCCCGCGATGTACTGAGCGATGCCATCGGTCCCGCAGTCATGAAGAAATAGTCGCCGGGACGCCGACGAATGAGGTGACGCGCCGGGGCCGGGAAACTGTCGAGGTCGCGATTCTGATCGCGTTTCGAAGTCGTCACCCAACTGGAGCTCTCGTTGCGGAAGCGTAGGCCGGCGATGGCTTGGAGCGACCGCGGGGGGTGACCGGCTGCGAGATGGGCCACGAGTTCGGCGAACGTCTCCTCGCCTTCGCCGAGACAGATGGCGTCGACACACGTCTGCTCGAACGCTTCGGGCATGAGCGTGGGATGGTGGCCACCCACGATGGTGAAGCAGCCTTCACCAAGTGTTCCCTTGGCGGCCTCGAGGATCGCCTTGGCTTGGTAGCAGTCCGTGGTCATGGACGTGGTGCCGACGAGCTCAGGCTCGAACTCGAGCAGCACCCGATTGAGCTCGAGGTCTGGCTCAAGGCGCATGTCGAGGATTCGAACCTCATGCTCTGGCACCATCGCGGCGAGCTGGGCCAGCGCGACCGGTTCGGACATCCAGATGACGTTTTCCAAGCCCAGGCGGCCGGGCTCAAATGGGGCGGGTTGAACGAGGAGGATCCGCATGGACGGGCAACATCGATCTCCGGTCGTTTCGGACGACCAACCGCAGCGCGACGTCTATCGTAACCCGGTTCTCGCGCTAGACAATCATCCTCGGGTCGGGCGACCGACTCGAGGCCGCGATGTCATCCGCTTCACCTCAGCGTCGCTGCTTGATGCGCCTGCATTCACCGGGCGCAGCCCGCGACGCCAGGCCGATCCCCCGCCGTTGACCAGCTGGTTTCTTCCGTCGCACGATAGGGAGCACAATCCCCGATGATGGCCGACGCGAGCGCCTTGGTGCGTCTGTGAGTCGCCTTCGGCGCGCGGCGCTCGTGGTCGCCGGCATCGCCATCGTGCACGTTGGATTGGCGCTTGCGGTGTACCGCGACCTCGCCCCACCCTCCCTTCCGAAGAGCGAGTCGATCGCCGGGCTCTCCGGAGTCTCCGCGGAAGTGTGCCGCCCGTGCCATGCCACGATCTACGCCGAATGGGCGCGGAGCGGGCACGCGCGCGCTTTCGTGGATCCGCTCTACCAGCGGGACCTCGCCCACCACGACACGACCTTTGCATGCGAGCGGTGCCACACCCCGCTCGTCGAGCAGCGTGAGTCCCGCGTGTTCGGCTTGGCTATGGCCTGGCCCGTGATCGTCCCGCTCGCGCTCGCCAACACAAGCTTCGATCCCGTACTACAGCGCGAGGGCGTGACGTGCGTAGCCTGTCATCTCATCGAAGGAGAGCTCCGCGGACCCTTCGACGACGCCAGCGCAGCACCACATCCTACGGGCTTCGCGGATTTGCGCACGCCTGAGCTGTGCGCGCGCTGTCATCAGCTCGACTTCACCATCATCGGGCGTAAGCTCGATCGCCCGGTCCTCGACACCGTCGCCGAGTGGCGCGCGTTCGCGGCCTCGGGTGGACAAGAGAGCTGCGTGGATTGCCACATGCCAAGCGCCGTGGCTCGCGCCGCCGCGCTCGAGGGGCCCACCCGACCGGGCACGCGCCATGATCTGCCCGGACCATTCGATCCTGCGTTCGTGGGCGCACGGGTGATCGCCACGGCGCAATCGCTCGCGTTAACCGACGGGCGCGGGGCCCGGGCAATCGTGGAGATCGAAAACCGCAGCGGTCATCGCGTGCCAACAGCCGAGCCGCAGCGTGCGCTGGTCGTCACACTAGCGGCGCTCGACCGGGAAGGGCTCACATTGTCGAGCGCGGAGGTCCGCATCGCGCGCCCCATCGACGTGCCCCGATTGCGCCCGCTCGGACCTGACACGACCCTCGGGGTCGGGGAGCGTCGCGAGGTCGCGCTCGCGCTCCCCGGACCGGTGCCAGCGGCGACCGCCGCGCTCGCGGTGACCGTCGATTTCGTCATGTGGGATCCCAGCGATCCCGTGCTCGCCGAACTCGATGACCGCCAGCCGAGCCGGCATCGGTTGCTCGACCACCGCGTACCAACGGAGCCGCCTTGAAGCGCGAGCGCGTCGTCGGCCTGCTCCTCTTGCAGGCGAGCTCGGTGGTGCCCCTGATCGCCGCCGGTCTTGGTGTGCGCGCAGTCGGCATCGCCGTCGCGTGGTCTGCGTGCGTGGTCCAGCTCCTGGTGAGCACCGCGCCCCGACGCGACGGGCCCGTGATGTTGACCGCTGCAGTCCTTGGCAGTGGCGCCGAACTGCTGCTCGAGGCCGGCGGACTCATGCGGTTTCTTCGGGCAGACGGCCTGGGCATGCCGTTTTGGCTCCCGCCGTCGTGGGCGGCGTTTGGCGCCGCGTTTGGCCACGTGCTCGCGCGCCTGCGTGGTCGCGCGATCGCGTCGCTGTTTTTTGGCGCCGCCGCAAGCGCGCTCGCGCTCGAGGCAGCCGTGGTTGTCGGAGAGATCGAGCTGCCCGAGCGACTCGGTTCGCGCGTTACGATCGCAACGGCGCTGGGCGTCGTTTTCGCGGGGCTCTCAATTTTGGCGCAGCGTCTCACCTTGGCCGATGATCGGCGGGCGACGAGCCCTGCCCCATGACCCCCATCCCGATTGGGTTGGGGGTGTCCGATTGTTGCGCGCGAAGCGGTGGCTCAACTGTGATATGCCGCCGCCACTTCGTCCGCACGAGCAACGAGGCCCGGGCGAGCGAATGCGGCACCAAGAGAATCATCATCGCGCAGCCTGCTGCGCAGGCCACCCAAGCCACGTTGGGGAGACATCGATGACGACGAAGGCAATAGATCCGGTCTGCGGGATGAAGGTTGACCCCGAAACCGCCCGCGGCGGGTCCTTCACCCACGCTGAAACGGTCTACTACTTCTGCAACCCGCGCTGCCGAGACAAGTTCGCGGCGGATCCGGCCCTTTACCTCGACAAGCGTCGGGCGGAGGATCCGGCGCCACCTCCTGTGCCCCGCCCGACCCCGGCGGATTCCCCCGCGGTCTACGTGTGCCCGATGGACCCCGAGGTTCGCCAGGTCGGGCCGGGCGCGTGTCCCAAGTGCGGCATGGCGCTCGAGCCTGAGACCCCAACCATGGCGGAGCGCACCGAGTACGTGTGCCCGATGCATCCCGAGGTCGTTCGATCGGAGCCGGCCTCGTGTCCGATCTGCGGCATGGCCCTCGAACCGCGGACCGTGTCCCTCGCCGAAGCACCGAACCCGGAGTTCGCCGACATGAAGCGGAGACTCTGGGTGAGCCTCGGCTTCACGGTGCCCACGGTTCTTCTCGCGATGTCCGATTTGATCCCAGGACAGCCCGTGCAGCGGGTGATTTCGCCCGCGCTCGGAACGTGGTTCCAACTCGCCCTCGCGGTGCCGGTGGTGCTTTGGGGCGGACTGCCGTTCTTCGAACGGGGCTGGCGGTCCCTTCGGACGCGCAACCTCAACATGTTCACGCTCATCGCGCTTGGCACCCTGGCGGCGTTCGGCTTCAGCTTGTTCGCGACGTTCTTCCCCTCGCTCCTGCCGCACTCGATGTCCCACGGTGGCGCGGCCCCCGTCTACTACGAGGCAGCGACGGTGATCGTCACGCTGGTGCTGCTCGGTCAAGTGCTTGAGCTTCGGGCACGAAGCGCGACGTCGGGGGCGATTCGGGCGCTCCTTGGCCTAAGTCCCAAGATGGCGCGTCGCGTCGAGCGCAACGGGAAGGAGGTCGACGTCCCAATCAGTCAGGTCGTGGTCGGCGACACCCTGCGTGTGCGCCCAAGCGAGAAGATTCCGGTGGACGGGACAGTGCTCGATGGGGCGAGCGCAGTCGACGAATCGACCATCACGGGCGAGCCAATCCCCGTCGAAAAAACCGCCGGAGCCCGCGTGACCGGCGGCACGCTCAACGGCAGCGGAACGCTGCTCATGCGCGCCGAGCGAGTCGGCAAGGACACCTTGCTCGCGCAGATCGTCGCCCTCGTCAGCGAAGCGCAGCGCAGTCGCGCCCCCATTCAGCGACTCGCGGACGTGGTCTCGTCCTGGTTCGTTCCTGCGGTCGTCGTGACCGCAGCGCTCACCGCTATTGTCTGGGGTCTGTTCGGGCCCGAGCCGCGCCTGGCCTACGCGCTGGTCAACGCGGTCGCCGTGCTGATCATCGCGTGTCCGTGCGCGCTTGGCCTCGCGACGCCCATGTCCATCATGGTTGGAACGGGGCGCGGCGCCCAGGTCGGGGTGCTGGTGAAGAACGCTGAGGCGCTTGAGCTGCTGCAGAAGGTGGACACGCTCGTGGTCGACAAGACAGGGACGCTCACCGCCGGCAGGCCCCGGCTCGTCAGCGTCGTCGCCACCGCCGAAAGCAAAGAGCATGAGGTTGTCGCCACGGCGGCGGCGCTGGGGAAGAGCAGCGAGCATCCGTTGGCGGCGGCGATCGTCGCGGGGGCCGAGGAGCGCAACGTTCGTAGTCCCGCCGCCACCGGCTTCCGCTCCATCACGGGCAAAGGGCTCGTGGGCAAAGTCGGTACCGTCGACGTGGTACTTGGGAACGGTCGACTACTCGCAGAGCACGGAGTTGACACGGGCTCCCTCGCGCCCGAGGCCGAGCGCCTGCGTGGAGAAGGGCAGACGGTGGTCTTTCTCGCGCTCGCTGGCAGGCTCGCCGGGCTCCTTGGTGTGGCCGACCCGATCAAGGAGTCAACACCGGAGGCGCTTCGGGAGCTCCGCGAGGCCGGGCTTCGCATCGTCATGCTGACCGGCGACAACGAGGGCACCGCGCGGGCCGTCGCCCGCAAGCTCGGCATCGAAGACGTGCGCGCCGAGGTCCTGCCCGACCAGAAGAACGAGGTGGTCGCGCGGCTCAAGGCCGAGGGTCGAACGGTCGCGATGGCGGGAGACGGGACGAACGACGCCCCTGCCCTCGCAACCGCGCACGTTGGCATCGCCATGGGCACAGGAACCGATGTTGCGATGCAAAGCGCAGGTATCACGCTCGTGCACGGCGACCTGCGCGGGATCGTCCGCGCGCGCAGACTCTCCCAGGAGGTCATGAAGAACATCCGCCAGAACCTCTTCTTCGCATTCATCTACAACTCGCTGGGTGTGCCGATCGCCGCCGGCATCGCCTATCCCCTGGTCGGGGTGCTCTTGAGCCCGATGGTCGCCAGCGCAGCGATGGCGCTGAGCTCGGTCACCGTGATCGGGAACGCCCTGCGCCTCCGAAACGTGCGCCTGTGACCTTGGGAGGTTTCGCGGTGCCCGCGCCCCAGGGGCCGGTTTTTTCACGCACACATTGGGGCCCCCGTGCATCCTTCGGAATGATGGGGTCCGGAACCCAACCAAACCGCGGGGGCGCGCGTGCGTTGCGCCACCTCGCGCTCGCCCTCACCGTCGTGCCGCCGGCGTGCGGAACCGAGGACGCGGCGCATTCGCCGGCGACGCTGAGAGTGGTGTCGATCACCCTCGATGCCGATCTCTCGGGGACGATGCTCCCGGCGCCCCCCGGCACCTTCTGGGCGACCGTTGACGTCGAGCTGCGCAACGACACCGGCGGCGACCTACCCCTGTCGTTCGCCGCGTTCCGGATCATCAATGTCTCGGGGATCGCAACAGACGCGCACGCTGCGAGCGAAGTCTTGGACGACGGCTGCCGCACCGGCAGCTTTCTCATCACGGATGCGGAAGCGTCGTGCCTGCTCGCGTTCGCGTTGGCGGACGACGACGTCCCCGCTTCGATCATCTACCAGGACTTCGATGGCGATCCCCGAGTGACTGCGGACGTGGATGTCTGTCCGGCCGAGCGGCCCGACCTGTGCGGGCGCACGTGCGTCGACTTGCTGTCGGATGAGGACAATTGCGGAAAGTGTGGCGAGCGCACGGCGCTCGAATGCCTCGCGGGCAAGCCCGCCTGCCGCGACCTAACGGAATGCGACGGGTCGTGCGTCGATATCACGACGGACCCGAACCATTGTGGGGGTTGCGATCGACCAGTCGCGGCGAACGCCACCTGCTCGGAGGGAACCGAGGTGTGCAACAGCGGTTACGAGGACTGTGGTGACGGGGTTTGCCGTGACCTCGATTCCGACGATGCCCACTGCGGTGCCTGCAACGCGCCGGTACCCGAGGGTACCCGCTGCCAGAACGGCAAACCGGCCTGCGAGGACGCGGACCTGGCGGTTTGCGACGGCACCTGCACCGATCTTCGCACCGACCTCGACAACTGCGGCGGCTGCGGCCTGCAGTGTCCGGTGCCGCCCAATGACGGCTACGATCTATCCTGCGGACCGGGGCAGGTCTGCGCGATCACGTTTCCGACCCCCGGCGGTACTTGCGAGACCCAGTGCGAATTCAACGGCTGGAACTGCGCATACCAGGGCGGCTACTGCGTCTGCGATGGGGAGTTTATCCCGGGCACCTGCGACTGTCGGTGCACAACGCCCCTTGTCGGTCCGTAGCGACGTCGCGTTGGAGCCCACGAGCGCGTAGGAAGTGCACATCGAGCGCTGATCGGGCGACCGTGCTGCCGGACGGACGTGCGGACCCTCTCGGCCACCGACTCTGTGCATCACGCGGAACCCGTGCCGCGTGAACGCAGGGCGTTCGGCCAGGAATAGTTCGGCCCCCCTTGTGCCATCTCTCACCTCTCATGATCGAGAGTTGGAGGTGCTCTTGACCCGTCGCGAGCCGCGGGGGAGAGTAGCCGCGATGCGTTGTCGGTTCGCGGGTCAACGGTCTCAGGTCGCGGTTGCCGTTGCGTGCCTTTTTGCGCATGGTGGCGGATGCTCGCTATCGATGGACGGAGAGTCGGACGGTGCAGACATCACCGAACGCGACTTCCCATCGCGCTTCGCTCAAGTCGAGTGCGCTGCCTATACCGACTGCGGGTGTTTCCCATTCGATGACTGTGAGGCGACGAGGGAAGAGATGCTCATCGCAGAACAGGCCGAAGCTCAGGCGCTTCAGTTGACGTTTTCTGTCGAGCAGGCTGGCCTCCTGGCGAGCTGGATCTCGTCGTGCGCCCCGCGCACAAGTCCCGCCCCGAATGCTCCACTGCAGCGCAAGTTCTACTTTGGGAATGGCGCAGAGGCTGATCCATGCTCGACTGTGGCGCTCGGAGACACGTGCTTGCCCGGGCTTCTCTGTCGCGAGTGGTTTGCGCTGCTCCCAGACGGAGAGAGCTATGGTGTGGTGGGAAACCGATGCGTTGACCCGCATGCGCGTTCGGGTGCCGGCGGCGGCGACTGTAACAACTACGAGTGCGACGACGGCCTGTATTGTGACCGAGCAGAACTCGTGCCAGTTTGCCGCGAGCTCGATCCCGGAAAGTGCAAACGAGATGGAGACTGTGCACAAGGTGAGTATTGCGTCGACGAGGAAACGTCGAACCTCGGCGAGTGCAGCTCGAGGAAGCAGATTGGCGAGTCGTGCTCACATAACGAAGCGGCCTGCGTCGCCGGCGCCTACTGCGAATCCACGTCGTACACCTGCGAGACGATCCAAGCCATCGGCGAGCCGTGCGGGTTCGGGGCGTGTGGCCCATCCGCTTCGTGTGACGCCAACGTCTGTTGGCCTGTGAACAGCGGGTGTACCTGGGGAACTTAAGTCGCTTCCCGATACGTGTTGTTTTCGTAACAGCCGATCGCAGGCGTAGCTGTTCTGCATTCAACCGCGGTTTCGTCCACTGACGTGGCAAGGGGGTCTAGCGAGGGTTTGGGGGCTGCGCAAGTCCCGACTCTGCTGGGTCGCGGGCATGGCCATCCGACGGCGGCCGCCGACCACCTCGGTGACCCGTCGACCAGCTGCCCCCCTACTGCCGAGTTTTTGGACGAACTCGCACTCGCATCCGGTCGCGGATCTCCGCGTAGATCGGGATGCCGGTGCCTGGTGCCGTTTCAAGCGAGACGGCCAATGCGAAGGGTACTTGTTCCGGCTGCGGCAACGCGTCGCCCCGGCAGCTGACCTTGGTGAGCAGTCGCCGCGAGCGGCGCCTTTTCTCCACAGCTCGAGGACGTAGTACAGGTAGACGTTCGCCAACAGCGGCGAGATCGTCGCGCCTTGCGGCGTACCTTCCCCCGTGCTCGACTACTTCCCGCCTTCGATGACGCCGGCGGCCAACCATTTCTGGCTCAGCCGTACGATCTCTTGTCTGGGCTTCCCCCGAAAAAATGGACACCCGGGTTTACGCTGCTTGAGTCCTGT
>CADEGN010000106.1 GCA_902826865.1 uncultured Myxococcales bacterium | reverse complement strand
GCCCGAGTCTGGAGATGCGGCTTTCGTAGGCCAGGCGATGCTGTTCGAGGGCTGCAACGTAGTCACCGCGGGCGGCTAATAGGTTGCCGAGGCTATTGCGGATCATCGATGCCGAGCGACTGTCTGCGCCATTGTGTGCGAGTCGAAGCTCGCGCGCGATGCGAAATTTCTCTTCGGCGCCTGCCGCGTCGCCGCTCGCGCGAAGCAGGTGCGCTTCATTTTCGATCAGCCTCGAGCCGATCGGATCGTCGCCGCCGAGCCGATCGAGCAGGGCATGACTGTGGCGTGCCCAGACCTCCCCCTCGCCGACGCGGTGCGTACGGGTGGCGTGAAAAAAGACCATGCGCGTGGCCACCGCCAGCGCCAAACGATCGAGACCAAGCTCCTGGGCGGCGTGGTAAGCACGGTCGAGCTCGCGTTCGGCGGCTGCGACGTCGCCGAGGTGCAGTTCGGCAGTCCCGAGTAAGTACGCGGCTTCGGCCTCCGCGGCGCGGTCGTTCTGTTCGCTAGCTTGGGCGAGCGCGGCGTGGGCCTCAGTTCTGGCCAGGCGGTATTGGCCCGCTTCGAGACGAGTGTCGATCACGCGTAGCGCGTCGCGCAGCCCAGGGTCGTGCGGCGGTGGGGTGCGGTCTGCGTGGCTCAAAGTCGACGAGCAGTCGTCGGCGGGTCTCAGTCGTTCGAGCAGATCCGCCGCGTTGGCCACGGTCGAGACATCGGCGTCACTCAGGGTGGTCACGGTCGCGCGCAGATCCACCGACCGCTCGTGCAAGCACGCTCGCCGAGCATCGACCTCGGCGTCCGACACACCGTGCGTCGCTGCGCAAAGCGCTAGGCCGGCGGCGTGCAACGCTTCGACGTGTCCGTCGAGTTCGTCGCGAAGTCCCGGCCAAACATCCTCGGCGGACGGTGACGGCGAGATTGCAAACGCGGCGGCTAGTTTGTCTCGTCCATTTTCGTTCCACTCGAAGCAGAGGTCATCATCGCGGCAGCGCTCGGGAGCAAGGGCGATCCACGCCCATGTTCCGACGATCGACAGCATCACCGCACCCGCCACGAGCATCGTGGCGGGCCGGCGCCGCCCGCGGATGCGAACGAGCTCGTCGATGAGCTCGGCCATGCTGGACCAGCGCTCGGTTGGGCTTGATGCGAGTCCGCGCGTAATGACGGCACGCAGTGCCGCTGGTACGCGTGCAGCTCGGGCATCGATGTGAGTCGGGGCGTGCAGCTGGCCGCGCGACTTGGCCCGTGCGAGCTCGCCGATGTCTCTGCCGAAGAAAGGGCGCACACCGAAGACGAGCTCGTGCAGGGCGACACAGAACGCGAATTGATCGCTGGCGGGCTCGGCGGTGTGGCCGGAGTGCTGTTCCGGAGACATGTAAAGCGGCGTGCCCATCACCATGCCGGTTTGAGTGAGCTGAGAGGATAGGCTCTCGCTCGGCGCATCCAGCACGTCGACGTCGAGGTCGCCGCCACTACCGTGCGCCCGCGCCAGCCCGAAATCGCCGACGCGGGCGTGACCCTGGGCGTCGACGAGCACGTTGTCCGGCTTGAAGTCGCGGTGGACAAGCCCCGCCGCGTGGGCGGCAGCCAGGCCTCGGCCTGCATCGATCATGACGTCGACGGCCTCCTGCCAACTCCTTTTCTTGACCGCCGCCCACTCGCGCAAGTTGCGGCCGTCCACCAACTCCATCGTGAGATACACCCGCTCGTCATGGCTGCCCACGTCGTAAACAGGCACAACATTGGGGTGGGCGAGGTGCGCAAGTGCCTGGGCCTCCCGGATCAGTCGCGCGGTGCTGCTGGTCTGTTGCCCGCGCCGACGGTCGGGTCGGACAATCTTCAGAGCCACGCGCCGATTGAGTTTCTCATCGTGCGCGGCGTAGACGATGCCCATCGCGCCTGCACCGATGTGTGCGACGATTCGGTAGCGACCAACGGACTCACCGAGGCCGAGTTCGCCGTCTTCGGGTCCGTCGCGGTCGCCGAATTGCGTCAGATCGCCGGGTGCGCTTGCCGCGGTGTGCCCTTGGCCGGGCGCTGGGCTCATCACGAACACGGACTGCCGTTGACACGGTGCCACGAAAACGCGGGCCGCGCGGCTTGCAGCCAGTGGTGAAGACTCCGCGCCGCGAGAACCCCGCCCTTGGCCCCGGGGCCCGGCGGATGACGTCACCTGCGCGCAAATGGCACGCGCAGTCCGTCAACGGTTTGCGTCGGCGGTGGCGAGGATCGTCGGGGTGTGGGGGTGGCTCCAGCCGCGGTGTTCGGCCGCGGAGCGATCGATCGAAACGGTGAGCGGAGCAGCGATGCGGGCGGGGAAGTGATCGCGCTCGGCGTGTGATCGACGTGCGGCGCGTTGCTCAGCGCCGCGGGTGGCACGACGGGCCGGCTCGCATGGCCGCGCAGCGTGGCGCGGAACGGATCCCGGAGCCCCGAGCTTGCGACGGGCGGCGAGGGCAGGGTGACGGTTGGGCCGAAAAACCGGGGTGTGCGCAATCCTGGGACCTCCGGCGTCGGCACCGACGGCGACGGGCCGACGAGCTTCGCGGTCATCAAGAGCGTGGCCACGGAAAGCACGGCCAGGAGTTCTGCAACCGCGGTGCCATGCGGATTCTGGGGGTTGGCGGCCCCGCCTTGGCCACCGCGGCAGAGCGATGCGCGCCGCGTGTTGCGAAGTGCTGCAGTGCGCAGGACTTCGCGCGCGGCGCACGTCTTGGTAGTGTCCCGGACGATGCGCCGAAATGCGCTTGGAATCGGGCTAGCCGCGCTTGTCGGCTTCGCGCCGCTCGATGTCGCGGGCAAGCGGTCGGCCAACGTGGTTGTGCCTGCCAAGCGCAAGGCCGGGGGCAAGCGCTTGGTCGATCCCGATCCCTCGCGCGGTGGCACGCGCAAGGGCGGGATCGAGTTCGGGCTCGGTTCACTCACGGCGGCGTTGTCCCTGGGGCTGATCGGGCGCGGAATCTGGGAAGCGGTCCGGGCCCAGCGCACAGCCGCGGCATGCCAAGCTGGCACGACAAACGATCCCACCTGTGCGCTCGACGCCCAACCTGGGCGAGCTGGGAAGATCGCAGCAGGTTTGTCCTTCGGGTTCGCGATCCCGGCTGCGATCGCAAGCGGGTTCTTGTTTCGCTACGCGGTCCGGACCCGCCGCGCTTATCTTCGGCATCAGGCCCAGCGGCGGGACGTCGCGCTTGCGCCGTGGGTGGATCAGGCGGGCGGCGGGGTTTCGTTTGAGGTGCGGTTCTGACGGGCTGCCAGGCCAGCGCCCTACGGACGCTTCACAGGTTCGCCACGCGCGACCGCACCGAACCGACAGTTGCAATGGGCTCGCGCTGGTCGGTTAACCGGCCGGTGCGGCCACGTTGCGGAGGCCCCAACCGGTCATGTCGCTGTAGGTATACGGAAAGTTGAGACCGTCATAGGCGTCGTACGCTAGCGACGTACGGTCGATGCGGAAGGCGGTCGACACCGAATCGACGACCCAAACGTGGCCAAATACGTCGACGCTCACGCCCTTGGTAATCGTGCCGGGAAGTTCCACGAAGGGGCCCAGCTCCAACGTTTCGCGGTTGACTGCCTGCGCCCCGTTCCCCCACTGCGCGGTGGTGGCGATCCACATCCAACCCTCGCGATCTTCTTGGATGCCGTGGCCCCATACCTCAGCCTCTTCCCAGGTTTCGCTCACCGGGTCGAAGCGGGCGAGGCCCGAGAGTCCCGATACCCAGGGGCGGTCGAGCGCGTCCACGGTGATCCCGTAACCATAGATGAAGGGCGTATCCCAGATGTCTACTGCGAGCGTGTCGAAGGCAACGCGTACGAGAGGACCTGAGCGGGTCGTAAACCAGAAGTTGTCGTGACTGTCGACAGCGCCGCCGTAGGCGCCAAAGGAATCGACGATCACGTACTCCACGGGTACGAGGTCGACGAGCTCTCCGGTTACGCCGTTGAATCGCTGGACCACGAGCGATCCTTGGCTGCTCGGTTGAGCTCCCGATGACCACAGCTGTTGTCCGCTCCACCTGCAGCTGCTTTCGTCGCGAACGCCGGCGGTCCAGGCCACAGGGCGCTGGGTCGCGTAGGGCGTCGGCGTGAACCACGCCAAGCACTCGTCGTATCCGAAAGGCAACACATCGCTTGGCCCGCTCGATGTGTCGATGACGCCGTTGCCGTTGCGATCTTCGCAGCGATCATCGGTGGCAAAGAACTTTGTGACGCCGCCGGAGCGATTGGCGACGGCCATGTCCCCGTTGAGGTCGACCGACGTCCGCGAAGGGCTACTGCCTCCGGTTTCGTAACGACCGAGCTCCACCATCGTCTGGGTATCGATCTTCGATACGGTTCCTTCCTCGGTATTGGCGATCCAGATATGGGAAAACGCCAACTCGCCTGCGCCGCAGCCTGCAGGCCCGATGTCGTTACCAGCGACGTCGAGCTTGACCGCGTCGTCGTCGGCGCCCGATTGCGAGTCATTGGGGTCCATGGCGCTGGTGGGCGCGTTCATCTCCGTTGTCCCGTCGCTGGAACCGGCAGAACCCATTGCGGTGCCATCGCCTGCGCCACCGAACTCGTCATCGCGCGCCGCGACGCTGCACGCTGCGGCGAAGCAAACGAGCCAGCTTATTGCGTGGGGCACTCGCGCTGGGTATCCGTTGTTCATGGCGCGCAGTGGATGATGCCCGCGTCCACCGCGGTGGCTGCCCTGCGCGCTCCCCAGAAAACGCACGACCAACTCGCTGCGACAGTTCGGCCGCGGGGCGTCAGGTCGGTCGCGCGGGCGTTTTTGGCCACCGGCCGGGCGGCCGCGCTCGGCTCGCGAAACAGGCGCTCGCGAGTGCGGATCCGGCCAAGGCGGTAACCAGCGGGTTTGCTCTCAGGCGGTTGAGCGTGCCGGTTCCGGCGGCGCCTTCGGCTCTAGGCCGAGGGCGTGATCGATCATGAACTCCATCTGCCCGGTGGCGATGTCGTACAGCGCCCCGACGATCGCGATCCTGCCCTCGTCGACGAGGCGGGCCATGGTGGTGCTCTGGACGACGATGTCCCGGGCTGTCTGCAAGACGTTGCTTCGCGCGAGCTCATCGACAAGCGCGTCGGGTGCCTCGCCCCCCAGCGTACCGATTTCGCGAAGGGTTTTCGGTGTGAAGGAGCGCTGGATGTCGTGAACGATCGCGTTGATGTGTTGGCACCCAGTCGCCTCCGCCGGGTTGGGTTCGTTGGCGAGGTCGACCGCCGCCCTGACCGCGCCACAACGAGTGTGACCCATGACGAGTACGAGCTTGGCCCCGGCGACCGCAGTTCCGAACTCCATGCTCGCGAGTACCTTTGGGCTCAGCACGTTCCCGGCGATGCGAATGCTGAAGATGTCGCCGAGGCCCTGATCGAGGACCAACTCGGCTGGGGTGCGCGAGTCGATGCAGCTCAGTACCACGGCGAGCGGGTGCTGGCCGCGTGCGGTGGCACCGGCGTGGCGCATGAGGTCGCGGTCGATGCGGCGGTCGTCGCGGAAGCGTTGGTTTCCCTCGCGCAGCAGCTCAAGGACCTGCGCCGGGGTGATGGCGTCCTGAAGCTCGCGGGTCGAGTAGTCGACGAATTGCATCTCGTTCTCAAACATCTGCTTTTCAGAGAAGCCGACCATACTCACCTCCACGCCGCGGGCCGGGGCAGTGACGTCGCGGTACTCACGGAGCACCGACACGACGTCTGAATCGATGTATTCGCTCTGCTGGGCGTCGATCAGCACGTGACCGCCAGGGGGTACCTCGTCGAGGGCCACCTGGAGGGCCCGCTGGTTGAGGAACGACACCTGCGCGGGCAGCACGATGTGCACGACGTCGGCGGCGATGTGTTTCTCGCGGATGCGCCGGATCGGCCTCAGGGCATGGCGGCGCAGGATGAAGCCCATCGCGACGAGCATGCCCAGGCCGAAACCGACCAGCAGATCCGTGAATACGATGCCGACCAGGGTGGCGGCGAAGGGCACGAATTGATCGGGGCCCGCCCGCAACATCTGCCGCATTAGGGCAGGGCTCGCCAGTTTGTAGCCGGTGTGCAACAGGATCGCTGCGAGACACGCCAGGGGCACGTGGTTGATCAC
Source organism: uncultured Myxococcales bacterium (assembly GCA_902826865.1). Classification (GTDB taxonomy): domain Bacteria; phylum Myxococcota_A; class Polyangia; order Nannocystales; family Nannocystaceae; genus Xiheibacterium. The sequence goes on along the minus strand of CADEGN010000106.1, from coordinate 18,567 downwards.
GTGCGGTAGCAGGAGCACCACGGCCGCCAACAAAACGCCGTGGAAGATCGTCGAGATCCTGGTTTCGGCGCCGTAGTAGACGTTGACCGATCCGCGAATCGCCACGGACGTCACCGGGATGCCGCCGGTCAACCCGCACAGCATGTTGCCGACACCTTGCGCCACCAGCTCGCGATTGCCTGGTGACTTGCGCTGCCGAGGATCGAGCTTGTCGATCGCCTGGATGGTGATGAGGCTCTCGATCGACGCGATCAGACCGATGGTCAACGCGGCTGTGTAGACCTTGGGGTTGGTCCACGCCGACAGATCCGGGAGGTTGATCAACCCGCGCAGGCCACCAGACTCCGCAGCGATGGGCACGTTGACGAGGTGATCGCTGGCGATCCGCCACTGCTCGCCCATGGATGAAAACAGAGTTTCCAGGCCCAAGCCTAAGCCGACGACGATGACCGGAACCGGGATTTTGATGCGGCGCAGGGTGCTCGACTTCGAGAACGCGATCACGACCATGAGGGAGGTGAGACCCACCACGGCGGCACCGAGGTGGAAGTCGTCGGTCATCGCCATCAGCTCGGTGAACGTGTTCTCATGATCGGGCTGTTCGAAGGCCATTTCGCCCTCGGGGTCGCGGTCATGACCGAGCATATGGGGCAGCTGCTTGAGCACCAGGATCACGCCGATCGCAGCGAGCAAGCCCGTGATCACGCTGTGGGGAACAAACGCGGCCACGGTGCCGGTGCGCAGTAGTCCTAGGACCACTTGGAGCGCGCCCGCGAGCAGCACGGCGAGGAGAAACGCATCGAACGACCCAAGCGTCTGGATTTGCGACAGCACCACGGCCGTGAGGCCAGCGGCCGGACCGGCGACGCTCGTGTGTGAGCCACTGAGCGCCCCAACGACGATGCCGCCGATGATGCCCGCCACCACGCCAGAGAACGGCGGGGCGCCGGAGGCGAAGGCGATGCCCAGGCATAATGGGAGTGCAACGAGGAACACGACGAGGCCCGCGCTGAGATCGCGGCCGATCGTCTTGCGGCTGATCGGAGGCGTGCGGGTAGTGAGTGGCCGCTTGGTCATGTTGGACCTCGCCCGCCGCCGGCGGAGTGGAGAGGGAAGTGCCGCGAGTGCCGGGCGCGGGAAAAATCAGGCGGAATAGATCGCAGACAGATCGACGACATAGGAGTACCGGTGGAGTGACAGGACGATCAACGCGGTCGGGTCGGCGCTCCCCGCTAGGCCTCGACCGGCCGCGAAACGCGGCACGGGTGCCCAGCGGCGGTGCCTAGGATGCCGATTCAACCGTTGGCGTGTTCGTCGTCGTCCGGCGCGACGCGTCGCGGAGTTAGCGGGCGTCGAGTCTCCGGTGCGGCCGCCGTTGGAGCCACCTGGCGGGGCGTTGCGAAGATCGCCACGCCCCGGCTGCGCCCCGACGGCCAGTTGGCGTCGCGTCTACGGGCAGACCGCGGATCCGGGCGGCTGTGGGCTTCGCCGTCGGCGTCGCCACCCTGCTCGGCCACGGGCTCGGACTCTGCTTTGGCTTCGGCCGGCCAGCGTCCGCTCACTCCGAGCGCGAGCGTCATGGTCAGAACGGCGCGCCAAAGCAGCGCTACTAGGCCGAGATAACGCCGCGGTGAAGCGTGTGGGCCGCGCGACAAAGCGCCGAACGTCTAGCACATCCTCCACGACGGAGGAAGGCCGCCGCCTCCGAGGCCCGGTGGGTCCCCGAGTTTCCGGCCTCGCCCGCGTCGGACCGACGCGCCGGCGGGGCAAGCGCTTTGCGGTTAGCGATGGTCCGTGAGCGGGTCGCGGCGATCGAAGCCGTCCATCAGCGCGTCGGCAAGGGCCATCCCCATCCGCACGTATCCACGGCGCGTGAGATGGATGTGATCCGGTCGCGCCATCGGCGGATCGGAGCGGACCCACTGCAACATCGATAGCTCCCCGCCCATGAACGCCTGCAGGTCCCAGAACCCGCAGCCGTGCCCCGCCGCGACCTGTCGTTGCACGTCGATGATCGATGCGAGCACCGGCCGCGGTGAAAACGTGCCATCGGGCAACGGTAGCGGGAAGTCGCCGGGGCCGATCAGAAGGCAGGCAGCCTCAGGAGCTGCCCGAGCAAGTCGGTCGAGGACGGTGTGCAGCTGGGCCTCGTAGTCGCCCATCGATGCGCTGGAGTCGACGGCCTCGTTGGTGCCGAATGCCATGATCATAAGGTCGGGGGCGCGGCGGCGCACGGATGCTGCCCACACATTTTCGTCCCAGCTGAGGAAGCTCGAAGCCCGTGTGCCGCGGATGCCGAGCGTATCAACGACCACCCCGGGTTGATCTCGCTCCATCGTGAGGCCAAACATGCGGATCTCGCCGTCGCCAACCGGCTGGATCTCGATCGTGTGGCGAGCTTCGGGCACCGCGAAGGTATAGAAGCCGGCTTCGACCGATTTGCCCGCGGTTCGAACCGTGGCGTGATGTCGACCGTCGACGAAGAGCTCGAAGCTGCCACCGCGGGGTCGGCGAAGAAACGACAACTCGAACCGACTGGCGACGACGCCGTCGATCGGGGCCACGCGGCCGACCGCTCGCTTGTTGCGCGTGGCGATGCTGGCCCCGAGCAACCCGAACAGGCCGTCATCGCGCTCGTCGCGGCGGAGCGCATGCGCGGTGCTCCAGTGATCGAAGCCCGTGACGGCGACCTCGACGTGGCTGTACCCGCTCCAAGGCTGCGCCACCTGGACGAAGCCATGGCCACCGTCACCGAACCGGTCGCGCAAGTACGAGCGTAGATAGTGGGGGTAAATGTCGGCCTCGGTATGGGAGGCCCCGTAGACGAGGACCCGTACTTTGCCGTCGGTGTCGCGTCTCGCTTCGAGCCCGCGGAGCGCTTGGTGGAAGCGCTCCAGCGGCTGAGCAGCGGTTGCGCCGTCGATGGGCTCGAACAGCCCGAGCATGTTGCCGTTGACGCGGGGGCCGCTTGGAGCCTCGGCACCGCCGAGCCCCGACGATCCTGGCAGCGAGTCAAGCAGCTCGTCCTCGAGGTTGGGTTCGTCGGCCATTGGACCGATCGGGGTGATCCAGGGGACTGCGCGACCGTGCTCGTCCTCGAACAGCGGAGCGGCATCGCCCAACGCGGCGCGCTGAGCCGCGACCCTGGCCGCGAGCGCGCGCTCGTCGAGGATCGGTCGCAGCGGAACCTCCGCCGTTACGGTTGTAGGCTGCGCGACCGTTGGCGTGGCGGCGACGGTCGCGACTTTCTCGCGGGATTCGCTCGGTCGACAGGCCGAAGAGGCGACGAGCGCCAACGTGAGGCGCGCGAGCGCGCCCGGCGGACGGTTGTGCCGAGGATTGCCCGGCGATCTCGCTGCCGTCGACTTCCTGAGCATCGCTTGGGCAATGGTGCGCCCGTCGCATGGGGCTGCGCAACTTGGCTGCTGGGTCGTGCGCGGATGTTGCCGATGTGACACACGACGCGATCGCGGCCTCTACCACTTCCAAACATGAGCCCTGGGCCCGCAAACGCCGAGGAGGGATGCACCCGCGCGGGCAAGTCCTCTCACAGCTAAGATGGGGATCGTGACCCTTCAGCGCCCACGCGTGATCGCGATGCTCCTGGTCTTATCGTGTGGCGGCGATCGAGGGGCGGAGGCGAGCGTCGGCTCGGCACAGACGACCGCGGCAGCGACCACCGAGGGCGACGGAACGCGCGCAAGCGCATCGGAGTCCGACGCGCCTGCCGACAGCAGCGCAGGCTCGGGGGCGCTGCCCATTTTCGATGTGGGCGTCGGCGGTACCGACGATGCCGACTCCGGTCCACCGGTGGATCTGTGCCATGTCGGTGATGGCGAACTCAGCGGCGTGGGGTCGTGCAAGGATGTCGCGCCCGCCGATAGCTTTGATCCCGCGTTGCAGTGGAGCTTCACCGGCCCGGGCGGGATGGTCTCGTGCATGACCACGCCGCTCGTGGTCAACTTGACCGACGACAACGGCGACGGATCAATCGATCTGTGTGATATCCCCGACGTCGTCACGGTTGTCGGTGGACAGGGGGAGAGCGGCCCGGGCACGGTGGTGGTACTGGCGGGTGACACGGGCGAGCTGGAGTTGATGTTCGGCATGGGCGTTCAGGCCGGTATTACGCCCGCGCTCAGCGACATCGATGACGATGGCCTCGTCGAGATCGTCAGCGTCGATGGGCAAGCTCGGATCGTTGCGTTCGAGCACGACGGTGCGCTCAAGTGGACGAGCTCCGTGAGTTGGAGCCACCCTCAGACCGGCGCACTCGCAGTAGCCGACCTCGACAACGACGGCGATGTCGAGATCATTGCGGGTAGCAGCGTATTCGACCACACCGGTGGCCTGGTGTTCACTGCCCCGTTCGATGGCCTCTACAGCGCCTCGACAGCGGCCGACCTCGACGGTGACGGCGATCTCGAGGCGATCTTTGGTCACGCGGCCTATCACCACGACGGCACGCCGTACTACGTCAACGCCGACATTCAGAACGGGGCTTCTTCGATTACCGCGTACCCACAGGTAGCGAACCTCGATGACGACCCGGAGCCCGAGGTGCTCGTGGCGACCGAGCGCGGGATCTGGCTGCTCGAGCACGATGGCACGCCCACGTGGACCAACTTCGCACCCACCGGCGAGCTGGAAGATTGGAACCGCCCGGTCAACATCCACGACTTCGATGGCGACAACGAGCCCGAGTTTGCGATCAGCTCATACTATCACTATGCGGTGTACGAAGTCGATCAGATGCCGGTGTTCGTTGCCGACGTCGTCGATGTCTCGGGCCAAGCGGGGGGAACCGCCTTCGATTTCCTCGGTTCCGGTATCGCGCAGGCCATCTACGCCGACGAAGAAACCAGCTGGGTGTTTGACATCGACGGCACGGTGTTGATGTCGACGCCGCGCTCGTCGGGCACTTGGACGGAGTATCCGACCGTGGCCGATATTGACAATGATGGCTCGGCGGAGATTCTCATCGGTTCTGACGGCCAGGGCACTCCGACACTGCAGGCGATCCGTGACGCTGGGGATCGGTGGATCCCTGCCCGTCGCATCTGGAACCAGCACACGTATCACGTCACGAACGTGCGCGAGGATGGCACCATCCCGCAGTTCGAGCCCCCGAACTGGGAGACGCTCAACACGTTCCGCACGCAGGCACAGATCGCCGCGGGCGGTGATGTGTGCAAGCCGGAACCGCCGGGCTGACGGGCTTGGGGACGGACGTGTCTCGAACCCGAGCGGTTCAACCTTGGCTGCTGAACGCGTCGAGCAGGTGCGACCAGATCCTGCGCTGCGTCGCTATGCAGTCGTCGGAGGCCGGGGTAAGCGGCGCTCGTCGCCACGGCGTCTCGGTTCGCATCCGGCGCTGCAACCAGCGTGCGACCGCGTGCCGATCAACCATGCGAGTGCCGGCAATTGCGGCCCCGCCACCGTCGACGGCGATATGGTGCGCGCTCGTGTTGGCGATGTGGCGTTCGATGTCGCTGCGGAAGCGCAAAAGTGAGGTCGAGCTCGCGACCTCGCGGTTGTGGCGGGTGAGCGCGGTGATCCCGGACGGTGACGTCGCCACGGACGTCGCGGTGCCCTCGGCATGGCTGCGTCCACCTACGTGGGCGAAGTCGGCACCGACGACAATGATCGGATCGCAGCCGAGCTGGGCCGCGAGCTGCAACGCATAGAGCAGCACGGTGCCGGCGACGGGCAGGCGAGGCAAGCCAGTGCGTTCGGCGACGGCGTCGCACAGGAGATCGCCGGCCGGCAGGGCCAGCACGCGCTCGGAGAACGCCGCCACGACCGCCGGCGACGCGTAGGGCTGGAACGCAAGCGCCCCCACGCCTGTGGTTCCCCGCTGAAGGTGCACCGCGCTCGCGGCGTGCGGATCGACGCTCGCAAGATAGTCGATCGAGACACAGGCGCGCTCGCACATCGGCAGGGCGGTGTCGACCGCAATCAGCGGCGCAACGTTTCGCGTGGCCGCGATCCACTCGAGGCTTGCGCTGGCGCTCGGTCCCGCAGCGAGTACGACACCGAGTCGGCCGCGCGCGGTCCCTGCGAGTGCCTCGAACGAGATCGCACTCGCACTGGCGTCGAGGTTGCGGCGAAGATTGTCGCGCAAGACGCTGCCGAAGCGAGCGACGTCGCGGCGCTCGATGTGGATCCGCTCGATCATTCGCGCGAGCGCCTGGGCGGGCTGGGGTACCGACATGAGCGCCGCAAGGTCGACTTCGAGTTGCGGCCGCGGGCATGCGTCCGCGAGGCCCTGAAACCGGCTGGCGAGGTGGGCCGGCTGAGCCACGCGGACGATCAGTTCCCCATGCTGCATCGCGTTGTGCAGCTCTTCGCAACCCGCGACGACTGCCCGCGCCTGTTCAGGTCGGCTTGGGTCGACGTCAAGTGCGAGTACCTCGACCCGATGACCGGCGCGCAAGAGTGCACGCGCGCGGCGGCCACTGCCGAGCCCCCAGAGCACGCACGAGGGCGGCACTGCGTCGTGGGCTTGCCGGGGCGCGCCCGTCATGTTCGGGTCATCGGCGGGTGCGCGGGCCGATTGAGGTGCGTATCCGACCGGGCCGCGGAGGCCCGTGCTGGGTCGCCGCGGATCATCAAAAATGCTGCCGGTCACGGGCCAAACGCTCGGTCGTGCCCTTGCTCGCGGCCAGTTCCGGTACAACCGCACCGCCATGGCGCGCGCAGGCAGCCGTCCGATCTGGCGAGTCGATCGCCTGCGCCATCCGGCCGTTCCCCTGCTGTTCGCTCTCGATCCCCGCGACGCTCTCGTCTACGTCAGCCTGCGTGCGCGCATCGATGGCCTGTTGCAGCATGCGGCGCGCCATGGTGCCCGGCTCGAGGTCGAGCGCCGCGCGGGGACCAAGGCCCGTCGCGAGCTCGTCGAATACCTCGCGGGTCGTCGAGAGCGCTTCAGCGTCGCCGTGCGTCCGCTCGGCACCGATTTCCAGTGCGCCGTTTGGCAGGCTCTGGCTGAGATTCCCTACGGCGTCACCTGCAGCTATCTCGAGCTCGCGCGACACCTCGGCGACGATGCCCGCGCCCGCGCCGTTGGCCGGGCAAACGCGACGAATCCGATCCCGATCGTCTTGCCTTGTCACCGCGTGATCGGGTCCGACGGCGAACTCGTGGGATTCGGTGGTGGACTGCCGACCAAGCGGTGGCTGCTGCAGCTGGAACAGCACCGCACGCCGCCGCAGTGGTCGCCCAACGTGCCGGAGGCGGTCCAGCTGGGGTTGTTCGCATGAACTCGGTCTTGCGCGCCCTCGCCAATGTCGGCGAGGTCACTGTGTTCTTCGCGGATGTCGTCCGGACGGCGCTCACGCGCCCGCGCTACGTCGGCGAGACCCTGCGAATCATGTGGGTCCTGGTGCTGCGCTGCATCATCCCCGTGGGGCTTGCGGTCGCGCCAGTTGGCGCGGTGATCGCTCTGCAAGGTCTCGACATATTCCGTCTCTTCGGTCTCGACCGGATGCTGAGCTCGTTGCTCGGCTCGGCGATCTTTCGTGAGTACAGCCCGGCGCTCGCCTCGGTCATGGTTGCGGCCCAAGCTGGATCCTCGATCGCCGCGCGTATCGGCACCATGCGGGTGCGCGGTCAGATCGACGCACTGGCTGTGATGTCGGTCGATCCGATGCGATACGTCGTCGTTCCCGGCGTGATTGCCTGCGCGATCGTAACGCCGCTGCTGAACGTGCTCACCAACATCTTGGGCGTCGCCAGCGGCTGGTTGTTCGCCGTACCGCTCGGTGGCGTGGATCACGGGGCGTTTGTCGAGCACCTCGCGGCTCAGATCACGCCGGCCGATCTGTGGATCGGCCAAGGCAAGTGCGTGCTTTTCGGGACGAGCGTTGGCCTCATCGCAGGATTTCTCGGAATGCGCGTCAAAGGTGGTGCCGAGGCCGTCGGCCAGGCCGCCAACGACACTGTCACCCAGACCATCGTCATGATCCTGCTCGTCGATTACGTCGTGAGCATGGCGTTCCTGGGGGCCGGCCTGTGAGCACCGTCGGCGAATTTGCGCGGTTCGCCTGGCGCTCGCTCGTGTGCCAGTTCACTCAGCTCCCGCCGTTCGAGACGTGGGTGCGGCAGACCTACCAGGCCGGCGTGGGATCCATCGCGCTGCTGACGGTGCTAATCGTCTTCGCCGGCCTGAACCTCTCCGTCCAGTCGTACGCCACCTTCGAGCGTTTTGGTGGGCAGGATTTCCTCGGGATGTTCGCAGGCGTGGGTGGCGTCCGCGAGTTGTATCCGGTGATGGCGGCGATCGTCTGCGGTGCACGCATCGGAGCAAACCTGGCTGCCGCCCTCGCCAACATGAAGATCAGCGAGCAGGTGGAGGCGCTCGAAGTCATGTCGGTGGATCCGATGCGCCACCTGGTCGCACCCCGGCTGTGGGCGGTGGTCCTCGCATTGCCGCTGCTGTGCGGCTACGCCAACGTGATCGGAATCGGTGCCAGTTACTTCGGGGCGGTCCACCTACTCGGGTTAGACGCCGGCACCTTCAACTCGCAGATCGAGCAGTTCGTTCGGCTCCAGGATCTGCTGGTGGGCGTCGGCAAGGGCCTTGTATTTGGCTGGATCGTGGCCGTTATCGCTTGCTTTCATGGCTACCGCGCGGCCAAGCGCGACGGCGCGGAGGGTGTTGGGATCGCGACGAACCGCGCGATCGTTCACGGGGCGGTGGTATGCATCTGCCTCAACCTGGCCATGAGTTGGGTCCTCTACGGATGATGCGCGGCGGATCGGAGCCGACGAGGGCATCGGCCGATCCGGTCCACGGGCGCGCGGCCAGCCGTGGTGAGCCCGCCGCGGCCGAGCTCCGGCCACCAATGGCCTGGCCACGCGTGAGCGTGGCCACCTACGCTGCAGTTGGTGTCATGCCCACGGACCTCGCAACCCCACGCATCGACGCTGAGCGCGCCCATTCGCGCGCCCATTCGCGCGCCCATTCGCGCGCCCTTGGGCGCAATCGCGGGTGCGGAGATATGTTTTGCTCCGCCGACTTCCGAACACTTCGCGCTATGGTGCCCGACGTGCCGCCTGAAGGCATTGCGGTCGAACTGCGGAACGTCAGCAAGTCGTTCGGTACCCACAAGGTCCTCGACGACGTCAGCCTCAGCGTAAAGAAGGGCTCGATCACGGTGCTGCTCGGCCCCTCGGGTACGGGCAAGAGCGTGCTACTTCGCATCCTTGTTGGGCTGATGAAGCCGGACGCGGGGCGTGTGTTCATCGGCTCGCACGACATCGCCGCGCTCGACGAACGCCGGGCTCGCGACCGCGAGCTCATGTTCGACGTGCGCCGCAAGTTCGGCATGCTCTTCCAGGACGGCGCGCTGTTCGACGATATCAGCGTCGGCGACAACGTCGCCTTTCCGATGCGCATGCACACGAAGATGCGCGACGACGAGATACGGGCCAAGGTGCAAGACAAGCTCGCCCGAGTGGGCTTGCCGAATGCCGCGTCGAAGTTTCCGTCGGAGCTCTCCGGCGGTATGCGTAAGCGTGTGGCGTTCGCCCGCGCCATCGCGCTCGAGCCAGAGATCGTGCTCTGCGATGAGCCGAGCAGCGGTCTCGATCCCGTGATGTCTGCCACGCTCGATGAGCTAATCATGGAGATGCATCGAACGCTCGGGATCAGCTTCATCGTCATCACCCACGACACTGCGGAAGCAATAACCATTGCCGACACGATTGGCATGTTGGCCAAGGGCAAGCTCGTGCACTACGGGCCGAAGTCAGATCTCGAGCACGAGTGCCACCCAGCCCTTCGCCAGTTCTTTGACCGCTCTACCGAGGGTCCGATCCAAGTGCTCTGACCCGTCCACGCCACCCATGAATCGCACACATATCGGACTCGGGATCTTCGTCGTGGCTACGGTTGGCCTGCTGGTTTGGCTCGCGCAGTCAATCGGCGCCATCGGCGGGCGCGCGGGTAGCCACTACGAGCTTCGCCTCGCCCACGCGGCCGGCTTGGTCGAGAACAACGCTGTGAAGATCGCGGGTGTTTCGGTTGGACGGATTGAAAAGGTGTCAGTTGATCACGACGTCGCCGTGATGCGGCTGGCGATCGATCGCGAGATCGTGCTCCATGAAGACGCCAGAGCGATCGTTCGCGCGAAGAGCCTGCTCGGCGAGAAGTACCTCCAGATCGAGCCCGGAACCCGCGACACTGCGATCCTGGCCAGCGGTTCTGCGATTCCGAACGTTGACGTCCCATTTGAGATCGATGAGGTGTTGAACGCTCTCGAGCCAATCCTCGGCGGTGAAGACTCGATCGCAGCAGCCCTGGCGCCGCTTGCCAGCCAACTCAACGAGCTTCTCGCGGATGCGTCGGGCAAGAACGGGAAGCCTCCGATTCTCACGCGCGCGCAGATCGACAAGTTGGTCGACGACATCACTGCGACCTCGGCATCGGTCCGCCGCTTGAGCGAAGAAAATGAGGAGAAGATCGGTCGGATCGTTGATCGAACCAACGAATTGCTGGAGGACCCGCGCGTAGATCGCATCATCGATAACGTTGAGGGGATCACCGACGACATTGACAAGCGCCTGCCGAAACTCCTCGAGCGGGCGGACAGCACCTTGGCCAAGGCCGACGAAGCACTTACCAAGGTCCAAGAGCTCACGGCAGTGCTCAACGAAGACCGTCGGCGCAAGATTGGCCTGATTATCGACGATGCAGCGGTGGCGACGGCCAATGTACGCGAAGTGACCGACGGCCTCAAAGGCGTCGCCAAGTCGATCGGACCTCTCGTGAAGAGTCTCGGCGCGATTGCCGATCGCGCGGCGAAGATCGACGAGCATGTAGTTCGGCAGTTTCTTCAGCGTGAGGGTATGAAGATCTACTTCGGCTCGAAGAAGAAGGCGGAGGAGTCGCTCGGGCACATTCCCGAGGACTGAAGACGCGACCGGGGGTCCCGTTGTGGCCGCCTGATGGGAATCGGGGGCGTTCGACCGGGAAATGCGGCAGGAATTGGGCGAACGTTGCCCGCGGTTGCTACGCTGATCAGCCGGCAAATGGCGGTCGTGCGCCCTCCATCCGTTCTCGCCGCCGGGCTCGGCGGGCTCGCGCGGGCCCTCCCTGGCCTGCTGCCGACCGTGCTCGTGCTCGGGATGCTCGGTTGCGTGCTCGTGCCGCTCCCGACCGTCCTGGTCGATTTGTTGCTGTCTTTGTCGTTGTCTTCGGCGGTGTTGTTCCTGGTGGCGGCGCTGCTGGTCCGACGGACAACCGATTTCATCTCGTTCCCCACGCTCCTCCTGCTCACTACGCTCTATCGACTGGCGCTCAACATCTCCACCACGCGGCTGATCTTGAGCCAGGCCGATGCCGGACGTGTTGTCGACGCGTTCGCGTCTGTGGTTGTCCGAGGTGATCTACTCGTCGGCGGTGTGATGTTCGCGATCATCACGATCGTCCAGTTTGTCGTCATCGCTCGCGGTGCAGAACGCGTGGCCGAAGTTGGGGCGCGCTTTGCCCTCGATGGGCTGCCCGGCTCGCAGGCGGCGATCGATGCCGATCTGCGCGCGAAGGTTATTTCGCCGCGCGAGGCGGCGGTGCGCCGCGCGCTGCTTGGAGAGCGCTCGAACTTCTACGGAGCGATGGACGGCGCGATGCGGTTCGTGAAGGGCGACGCGATCGCTGGTCTGGCGATTACCGCGGTCAATCTTATCGGTGGCGTCGCCATCGGAGTCCTTCGCATGGACTACGGGGTGGCGGAATCGCTGGAAATCTACGGTCGCCTGACCGTCGGCGACGGCGTTCTCGCCCAGATTCCGGCCTTGTTGGTGAGCCTTGCCGCAGGCGTGTTGGTTTCCCGCGTCGATCGCCAGCACCAACCAAGCGGGGCCGCGTGGCTTGATCCGCCGATGCTCGTGGTTCCGGCGGCGTTTCTTCTGCTGATGGCCCTGGTGCCGGGGATGCCGCGCGTTGCGTTCATCGTGACGGCACTCGGGTTGGCTGCGGCTGGATTCCTGCTCACCGCGCGCCGCGAGCTGCAGCGACCACTGCGGCCAGCTGCGCTTGTCGACACGGTCGTCGTTCGCCTTGCGGATCACGAGGATGAGCGGGGCCTCGATCGCGCGCTCGATGAGGTCCGCGTCCGTTGTATGGCGACGCTGCGCGTCGACGTGCCCGAGTGTGAGATCGTCACCGACCCGGAACTCCCGCCGGGCGTCGTCGACGTCTACCTCGGCGCGCGTCGGCTATCGCGGGCGACCGTCGCAACCGGAGGAGGTCGTGATGAGAGCATCATCCTAGCCGTGTTCCGAGCCCTGATGGACCACGCGGAGCTGCTCGTCGACCTCGAGCGAATCGATCGAGATGTCGACGAAGTTCGCTCGCGGCAAACCGTCCTGGTGGAGCGCGCCCTCGAGCGGGTGTCACTGGTCGAGTTGTTAGCGGTGGTGCGCGCGTTGTTGCGCGAGCGCCTACCCCGTCCGACGATGACCGCGCTCTTGGCCAGCGTGGCTGAGCACCCGGTGCCCGACGAGCCGGGCGAGCGGGCCAGGTTGCCTGAGCTGGTCCGCGGGCGGCTTGCCGCGCAATGGTTGCCGGAGGTGCTTCGCTCGCTGGAGCGGCTCGGGGACGTGGCATGGGTCGCGCTCGACCCAGACGCGGAGGAGGAGCTGGTGTCGCGGGAGGTTCGAGGCGTGCTGGGACGCACGTCAACCCTCCCGCTCGCTGAGCGCGTGCGTTGGGTCGCAAGGATCACGCGAAGCGGGCTCAGCGATCCTGCCGCGGGCGCTGCCCCGCAGCGCCCGATCGCGGTGCTGGCAACACCGCGCGCGCGGGCTTTGGTGGCTGATCTGTTGCACGGGAGCCAGCCCCACGTTCCGGTCATCGCAACCACCGAGTTCGCTGAGGCGGGGATGCCGTTGCCGGTGGTACTCGAGCGGCTTGCACCAGGCTGAGCGCTGGGGCACGGTCAGCCCGGTACGTGCCGATGGCTCACGATCCTGTCACCTACTGGGGTTACATCAAGGTTGAGGAGTTGCTCGCGTTGCAAGGCGGCCTCGCGGAGGACGACCGCAAGCTGGATAACGACGAGGTTCTCTTCATCACCGTTCACCAAATCGACGAGCTGTGGTTCAAGCTAGCTCTACGCGAGCTCGTCGTCATCCGTGATTGCTTGGCCCAGGAACCGGTGCCCGAGCAGAGCCTGGCGAAGCTCGCACGCGCGCTACGACGCGCGACTATGGTGATGCACAATGCCGCGCAGCACTTTGGGCTGATGGAGACGATGACGACGCGCGACTATCTCGCGTTCCGTGACAAGCTCTCGCCCGCCAGTGGATTCCAGTCGGCGCAGCTGCGCGAAATGGAGGTCCTGCTCGGTCTCGCGGACGACGCTCGTGTGCGGCTGGGAACCGAGGGCAGCTATCTCGATGCGCTGCGCGGGCGTGGCGGTAGCGAGTCACCGGCGCTACGCCGCGTGCTCGATCGCATCGCGGACCGCCCGAGCATCGTCGCCGCGCTCGATGCATGGCTGTACCGCACGCCCATTTTTGGCTCGCGGCCCGACGACCCTGGCGATCGTGAGCGGGTCGCGCGCTTCATCGAGGACTTTATCGCGGCACATCGTCGCGAGGCCGACACCATGATGGAGTTGGCACTCAGCGCGGCCACGAGCGAGACGGAACAGCTACGTCTACGCGAACGCTTCGCCGCGGAGGTCGATGGTGCTCGCCATTTTCTCCTCGCCCAAGACCAAGCGCAGGAGGAACGAACACGGCGCAGTCGCATCCGTGCGGCCGTCGTGTTCATTGAGAGTTACCGGGAGTTGCCTCTACTGGCGTGGCCACGCGAGGTGGTGGACAACGTCGTCGCGCTCGAGCAGGCGATGTTGGTGTTTCGCCAGCGCCACGCGCGAATGGTCGAACGGGTAATCGGCCGCCGGACTGGCACCGGGGGTTCCGCCGGCGTCGACTACCTCGATCAAACGGCGCTGCGCTATCGCGTGTTCTCCGATCTGTGGGCGGTTCGCACGTTACTGCTCCGCCGGGAGGCGCTGCCCGCCGTCGACGACACGTCGTTTTACGAGTTTGTTCGCGGGCATTGAGGACCCGCGGGCGCAGGCACGAGGCACCTGCGGACCGGCCCAACTCAATATCGCGCCACCCGGGATCTTCTCCTCAGCGCGCGATTCTATGGATCACCGCCCCTCGCCGGTTTGCCCGCGCGAAAGCACGTTCCGGGCCGCGTCGGTCACAAACCGCGTCGCCCCTACGCTCGATAACACCCAACGGCACCAACCCAACGCTCGCTACCAACTCATCCGACGTCGGTGTCCGGCGAATAACCCAACGAGATCTCGGGGTAATCCGCCGGACACCAGCAGGAGGGGCCGGGGCCGTTATCCCCAGGAAGATGGTCGCGGTTCAGTCGCCGGAGCGGCCACTGAACTGCCGCGCCCGAGCGGCGCCCGGACCTTGCGAGACATCCTGCGGATCATCCGGCGAAGCGACTTCGCGATGGCGTGCCCGGTGGGCAGCACCACGGCGACCGTCTCATCGCCCTCAGCCTGCAGCACGATGGTGTGCTGGCCGATGACGAGCCGGATCGTGTTTTCGTCGGTCTTCTTGAGAAGACCCATGGCGGCGGCCAAGATGGTGTTCCAGGTTTCCTCCCCCCGGAACTCAAGACTGCCTGCGGGATCCGCCACCATGACGGCGACGATGCCCTGTGCTGCGGTGAGATGTTCGATGTTTGCTCGGAGACTCATGGCACCCTCCTCCTATATGGCCTGACGGGCCCGAACCTGCGAAGTGAAGTCTGGTCGATGTTCGGCGCGGTGCCAGTGCCCAGGGGTTGGTACGTTCGAGATGGGCCGAGGGATCGTGTCGCGAGTAGGGGGCAAGCCCGCACTCGCGGCACGCTGTGGCCCCCGCCAGGACCGCGCGGAAATGGCAAGAGGGTGCCGAATTCAACGTCTTTCGGGCCAACTGGGCTGTTCCGCCAGATCGCTCGGAACCGCGCGTCACCCCGATCGACCGGCGGCGTCAGCGACAGCCATGTCATGCCCGGCCTCACGCCGTCTGGCGGTGAGCAGCTCGCGCGCCCCCGCATGGGCGCTTCAGCTCACGTCGCACAAGGCCATTTCGGCGCAGAGTCGCCACAGCCGGGTGATCTGCTCCTCGTCGCTGGCGAACTTGCACGTTGCTGGCTGTAGATTGATCCACCAGCGTCCGCTCGGAGACTGCACGGCGGGGTCTGCTGCGACGAACGTGGGCGTCAAAGCGCCAACTTCCGGTGACTTGAGAAACGCGCGGCCGAGTCGTAGTGCGCGAGCAAACCAACCTTGCTGCTCGCGAAAGAGGCTGGTGGCCACTGCCCCCGGGTGACAGGCGTGAACGCTCACACGATCCGCGGGAACCCTGGTCGCAAGGCCCCAGGCGAGCATCCTCAGGGCCTGCTTGCTTTGGGCGTAGGCCGTCACGGCGCGGAATCGCCGGCGCGTGAATTGCACATCTTCGAGGTCAAGGTCGCGCGCCAACGTGGAGGCGACGTGGACAATCCGCGCGTCCCCGGACCGGCGCATGGTCGGAAGCAAGAGGTTGGACAGCGCGAACGGTCCCAAAACGTTTGTCGCCCAGCTCGACTCGATCCCGTCCGGTCCTTGGCGCCGCTCCGAGGGCATGATCGCCGCGTTGTTGACCAACACGTGCACGGGCGCTCCGCCGGCGGTCACTTGGCGGACGAAGTTCCGGATCGAAGCGCGGCTTGCCATGTCGACGGTGACAAGCGAAAGGCGGTCGTTGCCGCTGTCATTCGCCAGCTCTTCCAACGCCCGTCCGCCGCGATCACGATCGCGACAACCCAGCACCACCGTCGCGCCGAAGTAGGCGAGGTTGCGGGCGAGCTCCTTGCCGATGCCGCTGTTGGCTCCCGTCACCACGCAGCGGCGATCGACGAGGTCATACTTCACGCGCTCGAGGATACGCTACACTGCCGGCCCCTGAGAAAGGACCGGCGAACATGGCAGGTACGATGGTCGAGTTCAGCGCCAATGGGCACACCACGAGCGGTTGGCTCGCGATGCCAATGGGGGCTGGCCCAGGGGTGATCGTTGTTCAGGAGTACTGGGGACTCGTCGATCACATCAAGCGCGTGACGGAGCGCTTTGCTGCGGAGGGTTTCGTCGCGCTTGCACCGGACCTGTACCACGGCGAGAGCACGAAGAGCCCCGACGAAGCGGGGTGCAAGATGATGGCGCTGAACATTGCCGAGAGCGCCAAGGAGCTGCGGGGTGCCGCCGACTACCTACTCGGGCTCCCCGAAGTCACGCCGAAGCGAGTGGCGGCCGTCGGCTTTTGCATGGGGGGACAGCTCGCGCTGATGGGTGCTTGCGAGCATCCAGACCGCATTCACTCAGCGGTCGACTTCTACGGTATCCACCCGGCCGTGAAACTACGTCCCGACCGGGTCGCCGGCGCGGTGCAGTGCCACTTCGCCGAAGACGACGCGTTCGTGTCGACGGCGGACGCAAGGAAGCTCATCGAGCAGCTCCGAGCTGCCGGGGTGGACGTCGACAGCCATTTCTACGCCGCCGGGCATGCCTTTTTTAACGACTCGCGGCCGGAGGCCTACCACTCTCCGAGTGCGCGCGAGGCCTGGACGCGCACGCTGACGTTTCTGCGTGCTCAACTGGCATGACGTCTCGGCCATCGCACCTGACGGTGCGCCTGACCCTCGCGTGGTTTCTCCTCTCCACCGCGCTGTTGGTGGCACCGATCTACACATGGCTGGGGAACTCGATCGAGCCACGGGTCTTCGGCCAACCATGGTCGCTCGTTTGGGTGCTGGGAGTGATCGCGATCAACACCCTTGTTCTGGCAGTCGCGTACCACCGACGGTGGGTCGACGACGCTGAAACCGACGACGCTGAAGTCAACGCGCCATGACCCTGGGGCCCGCGCAGCTGGTGGTGTTCGGCTACCTCATCGTGGCGCTGGCGATCGGCCTCGCCGCGGGGCGCATCGGTCGCGGCGATGTGGCCGATTATGTGGCTGGGGAGCGAGCGTTCGGTCCTTTCGTCATGTACTTCGTGATGGGAGCGACGCTGTTTAGTGCCTACGCGCTCCTCGGCACTCCGCAGCGCGTCGTCGCCAAGGGCTCGGATGCCTTCTATATCCTCGCCTACGGTGCGGTCGGGTTTGTGCCCGTGTTTTTCTTTGGCGCGCGTGTGCGTCGGCTTGGTAAGCGACACGGCTTCGTCACGCATGCTGAGCTCGTTGGGGCGAGATTTGCCAGCCCCCTCGTGACCGGAATCATGGGGGTTGCCACCGTCGTCGCGTTCGTTCCGTACCTCGTAATCCAGTTCAAGGGAGCAGGGGTTGTCATGCACGCGGTCACCGGGTGGCCGCCCATGCTGGGTGCGGGCGTCGTGTATGCGGTTGTCACGATCTATGTCGTCGTCGGTGGCGTGCGCGGCGTGGCCTGGACCAACGTGCTTCAGGGCCTAGCCATGCTCATCGTGGTGTGGTGGCTCGGCGTGCGGCTGCCGACCCAACTGTTTGGTGGTGTGACACAGATGTTCGATCGGTTGGTGCATGAGCGTCCCGATCTTCTGGTCTTACCGGGTCCGGGTCCAACTTCGCCGGCGCAGTACTCCGCCGAAGTGCTGGTCTCGGCCCTCGGATTCTCGATGTGGCCGCAGGTGTTCATGAAGTGTTTCACAGCGCGTTCGGCCCGCCTGGTGCAGCTGTCGGCTGTGCTCTACCCGTCGTTTCTGTTTTTCCTCGTGCCGCTCCTTTGGCTGGGCTATGCGGCGGCGCTGTCCGGTGGCCCGGCGGACGATTCAGCCCTTCTATGGATCGTCGCTCGCCCCGAGTTCGGCGACACGTCACTCGTCGTCGCGTTCGTCGTGTTTGCCGTCCTCGCCGCCTCGATGTCAACGGGTGACGCACTGCTGCACGCCGGTGCATCGATCATTGTCCGCGACGTTGTGGTCGCTGCGTTCGGACGCCCACTGGACGACGCCAGTCAGACCCGCTGGATGCGCCGGCTGGTGGTGGCGCTCGCGCTCGTTTCGATGGTCGCGCTCGCGGCCACAGGCACCACGTCGATCGTCGACTTGCTCTTGCTCGCCTACGCGGTGCCGATTCAGTTTCTACCGCTGACACTGGCCGCCCTGTATTGGCCGCGTGCCAACCGAGTTGGCGCCGTCTCGGCGCTGGCGGCGGGCCTGTCCACATGCGCCGCCCTGTTTGGGTTGCAGAAGCTCGCTCCCGCCATCTACGCGGCCGTCAACCCGGCCGATCTGCAGATCGGTGTGCTGGGTGGACTGGTCCATGTCATCGTCTTGGTCGTGGTTTCCCGGCTGACGCCCGCGATGCCCCCTGCGCACCTCGAACGTTTCACATCATGACCGCAGTGCGAAATCCGTCGACCCCTCGCTTGATCTCTGTCGGTGGGCAGCGCGTCGCCCTCCTACTTGCGATTGCGACCTGCGTCCTCGCGTGCGATCGAACGTCGCATCGTTTCGACATCGTCGATGAGGCGGAACCGGTGCCGGCCGAGGCAGGTGAGCCGGCTAAGAAGCAGGCAGGGCC
>CADEGN010000105.1 GCA_902826865.1 uncultured Myxococcales bacterium | reverse complement strand
TCGGGCCTCCAGATCTTGGAGGCGATGGGAGTCACGTTTCAACTGGGGCAGAACAGTGGCAGCGCCATCGATCGCGGGCCCGCGGCCGATCGCGCA
Source organism: uncultured Myxococcales bacterium (assembly GCA_902826865.1). Classification (GTDB taxonomy): domain Bacteria; phylum Myxococcota_A; class Polyangia; order Nannocystales; family Nannocystaceae; genus Xiheibacterium. The sequence goes on along the minus strand of CADEGN010000105.1, from coordinate 24,670 downwards.
TCCGGATCCGCAAGCTCGATCGCGCACCGCCGATGCCCCCGCCGTTCAGGCGATCGACACCGCGTTCGAGACTGAGTCGGTGTGCGCGCTCTTGATTGCCGCGGCCATCGATGGCCGCTCAGGGATCATCACGTGGCCCGATCCGCCGCTGGCCGCGGAGCCCTACCAGGTGGCCGTCGAGGTGGAAGACGCCGAGTCGACCATCGTCGCCGCCAGTTGGACGATCACCGTCACCGAATCGGGCTTCGTCTTCGTCGACGCGAGCGCACCCGAGGGCGGCGACGGCAGCGCGTCCAGCCCGTTCAACAGCATGGGTGACTTCTACGGGGCGGACTACCTGGCGTCGACCTACAACAACGCCTTCGTCTACTGGCGCGAAGGCACCTACGCCCTGGAGGGTACGTTCCAGCGGGAGGGTGCCAATCGATACCTCGCGTACCCGATGACCACCAAGCCCCACGTGTGGCTCGCCTACCCCGGCGAGACCGTGGTCATCGATCACAGTCTGGGCTCGGCCGCCGGCGCCGCGATGATCCAAGGTTCTTGGGGTAGCGGCGAGTCGGGCCACGACGCCTTCATCGCCGGGATCCGCTTCGAACACATGTGGAATCACGCCTGGCGCATGTCCGGCAACCGCATGACGTTCTTCGAGGACACGTTCGTCGACGGCGGCCCGGGAGCCGACGGCGCCAATAGCTCGTTTTTGATGTGGCAGCGATATGACGACGGCGGACACTACAACAATTTGATCAAGGGCTGCTCGTTCAGCGACTTCGAGACGGGCACCGGCGCCGCGTTCTTGAAGCTGTACGGCAACGAGAAGATGGTGATCGAGGACAACTGGTTCTCGAACGCAGCGCTCGGGGCTGCCGGTGAAGGCAACCTCGAGGGTATCGCGGCCAAGTCGCACAACCGGTACCTCGACATCCGCGCGAACACGCTCGACGGCATCATCCAGCACGCCATCGGTGGCAACTTCAACATGACCCACGACTTGTGGATCCGCTTCAACAACATCAAGAACGCCCGGGTGTCGGCCGGCGAGGGCTACGGCGCGCTGGTGCTCAACTACCAAACGGAGGGCGTCGGCGAGGTCTACGTCGACCGCAATACCTTCGAGGGCAACGTCACCGTGCGCGAAGCCTCGGTCGAGGATGGTCCGTTCCACTTCCGCGACAACGTCAACATCAATGAGGACGCTGGCAACGTCCCGGTGGAGGGCTCGCACATCGTGTGCGCGTCGTGCGAGTCGCCCGAGGTTGTCACCGTCGACAGTGACAACCTCGCGGGCTACGCCGCCGACAACGTCATCGACGACGAGGGCCGTCTCACGGGCGCCTACCGGGACCTGCACCTGGGCCTCAAGGGCCACGAGCTGGCGCCGTAGCAGGGGCCCTACGGCACCGCGGTCTTCGCCGACGAGGACTTCCAGGTGTGGAGCGCGCGGGGAAACGCGCGCGGCTTCGTGCACTCGGTCGTGACGATGGGTTGCGGATCGTTGAGACGGATCCACTCGAGTTGCACGACGTTTTGCACGACTTCGGAGCAAGTCGAACATCCGGCGGCCCCCCGTGGGAGCCGCCGGTCGAATGGCGGCGGATCACGAACGCTGACGTTCGATGATCGCGACCGCAGCCTGCGCGGGTACCTCGGCGTATCCGTGCATGGCCATGCTGTGTGCACCCCTGCCGCCGGTGAGGCTGGCCAGGTCGGTGGCGTAGTCGAACATCTCGGACAGCGGCACGAGGGCGACGACGGTGATCCGTTCGCCGGTGGTCTCGGTGCCGAGGATCGAGCCTCGGCGGCGCATGAGGCTGCCGCCGATTCCGCCGAATACCGCCGGCACGTCGACCTCGACCCGCATGATCGGCTCGAGCAGGGTGGGCACCGCCGCACGCAAGGCGTCGCGGACGGCGTCTCGCGTCGCGAGGTGGAACGCGAGATCGCTCGAATCGACCGGGTGGGTCTTGCCCTCGGCGAGCTCGACCTCGACCCCCACGACCGGGGCCCCGATGAGCGGACCGGCCTGCAGGGCCTCACGCGCGCCCTGCTCACAGGCGTGCAGGAACGCGCGCGGGATGGTGCCGCTGCGGATCCGATCGCAGAACCGCAGCGCCGTGTCGAGATCGCCCGTGGGTCGCAGCCACCCACGCACGCCGGCGTACTGCCCGCTGCCGCCGCCGCTCTGCTTGCGGTGGAGGTGGTCGAAGGCGACCGGGGCGGTGACCGTTTCTCGATAGGCCACCTGGGGTGCCCCCAGGCAGACCTCGAGTTCGTGCTCGTCGGCGAGACGTTCGGCGTAGATCTCGAGCTGCAGCACGCCGGCGCCCGAGATCAGCGTCTGCCCGCTATGCACGTCACGTCCGACGCGCAACGAGGGATCCTCGCGGGCGAACCGAGCGAGTGCCTTGGCGAGGGGGTCGAGATCGGCATCTCGCTTGGGCTCGATCGTGCGCGAGACCACCGGTTCGGGGATCTCGAACCCGGCGACCCAAAGCGACGGCAGCGTGCCCGTGCGCTCGTCGACCCCGCACAGGGTGTCGCCGGACTCGCACGCGCCCCCGAACAGTCCGACGATCTCGCCGGCAACGGCCGACTCGATCGGCGTGGGATCGTCGGGATGTAGCCGCAGCAGTCGACCAACACGCAGACGCTGCCCGGTGCGCGAGCACCGAAGCGTCGCCCCGCGCACGAGCGTGCCTTGATAGACGCGCACGTAGCCGAGCTGCCCGAACCTCCCCTCGTCGAGCTTGAACACAAACGCGCAGACCGCGAGGTCTCCGCGCGGGTGGAGCTCGACCTCCTCGGCAGTCCCATCGTGACCGACAGCAGTCGCCAGGTTTCGCACCTGCGATGGATCGGGCAGATAGTCCACCACCGCATCCAACAGGGGCTGAACCCCCCGGTTGCTAAGTGCCGAGCCGAACAGCACCGGCACGATGCGATGGGCGATGCTCGCCCGTCGGATCGCCGCTCGAAGCAACGATGCCGACACCCACGCGCCCGATAGCGCGACCTCGAGCAACGCATCGTCGTGGCGCGAAACCACGTCGACGAGCCGTTCGCGGGCCGCCTGGGCGAGCGCGAGGAGAGCCTCGGGCACGTTCGAATGCACGACCTGTTCGCCGTGCTCGCCACCGAAGTGGATCGCACGGAGCTCGAGCAGATCGACGACGCCCGTGAACTCGGCCTCGACCCCGATCGGGATCTGAACCGGCACGGCGAGGACGCCGAGCTGTTCACGGATGTCGCGCACCACGGCGTCCGGGCGGGCCCCGACCCGGTCCATCTTGTTGATGAACGCGATCCGCGGCACGCCATGCCGGCGCATTTGCCGATCGACGGCGATCGACTGGGCTTGCACGCCTTCGACGGCGGAGAACACGAACACCGCGCCGTCGAGCACCCGCAGCGACCGCTCCACCTCGATGGTGAAGTCGGCGTGGCCGAGGGTGTCGATGATCGTGATGGCGTGATCGCGCCACGACACGCGGGTCGCCGCGGACTTGATGGTGATGCCGTGGGCTTTCTCGGCCTTGGTGCTGTCCATCGTCGCGCCCCTACCGTCGCGATCGTGGACCTCTCCGATCCGGTGGATCCGTCCGGTGTAGAACAGGATCCGCTCGGTGAGCGGTGGTCTTGCCGGCGTCGACGTGGGCCGAAATGCCGATGTTACGCAGGATGGTTATGGTGGTCATGAAACGGGCACAACGACGCGATCCACCGCGCATGCCCGGGCGCGGGGAGGACGGAAGAAACTCACAATAACCGGGCCCTGGAGCCCGGCACGTTCGATTCGTCGTCTCGCGTCCGCGCGCGGCCCCGGGGGAAACTCAGCCCGGACGCCTCAACACGAACGCGCGAAGCGATACCTGAGGCACCGCTGGGTCCTGTGAAGAGTCGTCATAGCCGCGCCAAGGTAGCACGGTGATCGAACGCGTCAAGGCGATCGGTGCCCAGGAAGTCCGGTGCGCCGACCGCGACGCTCGTCCGCGACACGGGCTTGGATGCACCCCAAGCGGGCCGTGATCTCAGTCGAGGGCGCCCGGGCAGAACTGGGCGTTGAGCTCGCAGAAATCCGGCACCGTGCCACCGCCGAGCGAAAAAACCGTCGTCGTCACATCCGTGCCCAACGACGGGTCGGCCTTGCACGCTTCTCTCGTCAGGCCCTCGTCGTACATGCACGTCGCGACGCGAATGCGCTCGTTCATCGGCCAGGGCCACAGCGGCTTGTCGGTGAGCTCACCATTTTCGTAGCGGCACTCAATGCGCGCGCCGACGTCGACCCCATCCACCTGCGGCGGCGACTCGCAGCCTGCCTGCAAGAGGTTGCCACACCTGCCGATGAGATCGGGATCCTCGTGGGCCCAGTGAGCCGGCTCGGGCCCCTCGAGGTCCGCATTGTTGTCCCAAAGCATCACGTAGTCCGGTGCCTCGCCCGCCGCGGTCTTCAGGCCAACGTCGACCGAGTCGGACCCCGTCCACTTCGCGCCCGAAACGATGAAACGGCTCGCGCTGCCGCCGGGCGCCTGGGCGTAGACCGTGCCGGGCCCGCCGATGAGCGTCAGACCGTCAAAATGCGCGTCCTCGGGGTTGTAGTTGGTCGGATTGATCTGCGCGGTGAAACGGAGGTTGACACCATACTCAGATTGCGGGCCGTCGATGAACACCAGCAGGTCGCGCACATCTCGTGACGAGCCGAGCGGCCGAAACAGCGCCCACACATCGGTTTCGCCGATCTCCTGCTCGGCGAGATGATAGGCGATGGATCCAAACACGTGGTTGTTGAGGTCGTAGTCGCGGTCGTCGCTGATATACGCAACGAGCCCATATCCGCCGCTGTCGGGGGTCTCGTCCGAGAAGTTTCCATCGGCGGTCACGATCACGTTCTCGATCAAGTTGTTGTTCGATTCGTAACCGGCGGAGACGCCCAGATTTCCGCCCCAACTGTTCCCGTTGAGGCGGATGTACACGCGCCGGGCCGTGACTGACCCTTGGCTCCAGCTCGCGCTCACGCCCTTGCGCGCGATCCCAAACCCGGCGCAGTCCTCGAACAACACCCGCTCGGCGTCGTAGTGGGCGCCGAAGATGGCGAGATTCCCATCGAACGAGTCCCATGCAACCACGCGCCGAAACACGGCATCGGCAGAGCGAACGTTTACGACCTCGCCATTGCTGCAGCACGCATCGACACCCTCGACGTTGAACCATGGGTTCCCGTCCAGTCGGATCGGCTCGCGCGCGCCGGCGCCCGAGATCAGGACTTCCCCGTCGTGAAGCGCGGCGACGGTGATCGGGGAATCGGCCGTGCCGGCGAGGCCGTCCGCCGGGTCGATCATTCCCGAGGTCTGGTCGTACACGCCGTCGAGCAGACAGAGCACGTCTCCTGGCGCCGCGACCGGCCAGAAATTGGAGACCGTAAAAGGACTCCGCTCGCTCGTTCCGTCTCCGCCTCCCGCTGGCGATGCGAAGTGGGTGCACGCCGGTGCCGGCGGATCCCAGGACATGCAGCGTGGACCGGGCCCGTCCGTTGTCGAGTCGCCATTGTCTGCACCGGGCCCATCGCTCGCCGTGCCCACGCTGGCGTCGCCGCTCGAGCTTCCGCGCGTCTCCCCCGCAGCGGATGAGGCTCCGCCCGAGGCTGACGAATTCGAATCGGTCGCCATGGAACTGGCGCTGGTGGCCCCATCGGGCCCTGACTCAGGCGCGGAACTCGGCGAGTCGCCACAGGCTGCGAGACCGCACAAAAGCGCGAGCCCGAGAGTGACCGGCGGTCGATCCCGCGCTTCGGCGCGGCATGGCGCGGAGACTGCCTCGCGCGGGGCGAATGCCCGGAGGGTAGAGCGACGGTAATGCCCCATCTCATCACCCTAGTTGCCGGAACGAGCGAACCGTCCAAGCACCATCGAGTTCTCTTTCTTTATATCGTCCAGTTCGAGACGGTCGCGTGAATCCTCGTACACGAAGAACTGAAGCCATCTAACCACCCGCGTTTCAACGCGTGTCTCGTCGGCCCCGTGCCTCCGCCCGGCCAGCACCAGGCTCGGTGCTACGGCGTGTTCGCCAATCATCACGCGCTCTCGTCCGAGAATCTTGCCCGCGACATTGCCCGAGCTCGCGCCCCCACGGCGGCAGTGTTCGACACCGCTGCTGGCGCCCTTGCTCGCACGGCTGACGCGACCAGCGAGCGGGCGAACCCCAGCTCGCCTGTCGTGGGCTCGACTCTTCGCACGCGTCTTCTCGATCCACGTCACCGTCTCCCTGCGGCGGCAAGCTCCGCGTCGTCGGGGCCATCACCGACGCCCACGAGATCGCGCAGCTGCTCTACGGCGCTCGCCCTCCCCCGCGACCAGAGCCGCACGGTCAACAACTTCTGTTCGCGCGCCCCCAGGTAATGCGATCGCCGAGGTCGATCTCGACGCGCTGTTCCGCTCGGCGGAAGCGTATGTGCGGATGTGGGAGCGCGCCGAAGAGCGACGCGGCGCCGCGTTGACTCGGACAGCCGCGCGGCGGCGGTGGCATGATGAAGCATGCCGATGATCGCCCGTCGACCCCTCGCGCTCGCGCTCCTGGTCACCACTGGGTGTCGCGAACCTGGGGACGCGGCCGAGGGAACCACGACCTCCGGTGGCGGCGACACGGGCACGCTCGGCACGACCACCGCGACCACCACCGGCACGAGCACCGCCAGCACTGCGACCAGCGCGGACCCGGACGACTCGGGCGGCTCGAGCAGCGACGACGGACCGATCGAGCCCCCCACGGTGTGCTCCGCGAGCACGCCGTGCTTCTACGTGACCGAGACCGGCGCCGGTACCCTGGACGGATCGTCGTGGACCAACGCGATGCCGGGCCTGCCCTACGACGAGGTCCACCCCTACCTCGACCTGCCGCGCGCGCGACTGACCCGCGGCGCGACCTACCTCCTGGCCGACGGCTCCTACCCCGGATACGTGCTCGACGACCAGGGCGGTGGCGAGGAGCTCATCACGCTGCGCAAAGCTACCGCCGCCGATCACGGCGACGACGACGGCTGGGACGACGCGATGGGCGACGGCGAGGCGGTTTTCGAGTCGGCGGGGATCGTGATCGCGTTCTCACCCGGGGCCAAGCACTACCTGCTCGACGGTCGCCGCGGCGAGGGTAAGAGCCCCGGCGAGTACGGCTTTCGTTTCTACTCGACCGCGAGCCGCACCGAGGGCGCCTACATGGTGAACATCGACGCCACGGGGGCCTACGACCAAGTCGGCGATGTCTGGGACATCACGCTGCGCCACATCGACTTCGACTGGGACAACGGCACCCCCGCGGGTCCGTGTGGATTGTCCGCCGCCGTGCAGGTGCACGGCCCGCTGCCGAACGGCGACTGGACCATCGCCGACAGCTACATCCACCACTGTGGCGGCGGCGCGGCGTACCTGCGGTCCGGCTCGGGCTTCGTGTTCGACAACAATTACATCTACCTGATGGGCGACGAGACCGGCCCCGGCGTGTGCCCCGAATACGGCGAACACGGCCACTGGGAGACGTTCTGGGTGACGATCTCGACCGGCCTCGAGCTGACCCGCAACACCTTCGAGAACGCCTACGGCGCCGGTCAAACCGGCTGGGTGATGCTCGAGGCGACCGACGTGCTGATCGAGAACAACCTGTTCTTCTGCAGCGACCCCGCCGCCTGCGACGTCGGCGGCAACGGCATCATCGGCGCGTGGTCGTCCAGCGCGAACCACGACGTGCTGATCACGCACAACACCTTCCGCGACCTGTTCAACGGCGCGCACTACCTGTTCGAGGACGGGACCAACATCGTCATCACCGACAACGTCTACGAGAACGCGCCGGGGCTGGCCGACCCGGAGTGACGCAACCGCCGGGTGACGGCGCCCCTGCGTTGCGGCCGCAATGTGCCGCGGGTCACAGCCGGCCACCCACGCCGCGCGATATGTTCGCCGCCATGGCAAGCCGCGCAGCGCATCCGCTTCTCGTCTTCGCCGCCCTCGGGGTCGGCGCAGGGTGTCATGTCACGCGGCCGACCGGCTACGACGCGCTCACGGCCGCGGCTCCCACCGTCACGCTGTCGATCGAGCGTTGGAAGCTCCGTAGCGGACAGCCGCCGTCCTCCCCGCCGGCCTGGGCTCTGTCCGATGGTCGCCGCGCGCGCGTCGACATCCAGCGCCTCTCGGGGATCTCCGGCATGGGCCTGCACCGCACCAACCTCGCATTCGACGTGTGGATCGAGGGCGAGGCCGCGAGCCCGCGGTTGTCGTGCACGAACGACGCCCAGGCGAACGCCGATCGACAGGCGCGCTTCTCCTGCCGCTCCGCGGGCAACCCGACGGCAGTGTCACTGGCCGTCGCCCCCGGCGCGCCGGGCTGCATCACCCAGGACCTCGCCTCGCTCGCGACGTTCCGCGACCCCCGATGCTGGGAGGGTGAGCTGATCACGTCGACCGCCCGCTACACCGTTCGCTACGCGTACCTCGATCCGTCGAAGCACGTGGTCCACCGGCTCGTTTGGTCCGCCTCCGATGGCCGGGCCGTTCAGGCGGTCGACTCGGTGGGCGAGTGGCACATCGCCGTGCACCGCGGCCAGGCCCCCGCCGCCGACCACGACACGCTGCTGCTCAGTGGGTTCGCGCTGCACCTGTGGGCGCACGCCATCGATATCGAATGACAAGATCCGCTCCGCCTTGGGACGTTTGTCGAGGTTGAACGTGTTGTCGGGCACGTCGCGCATCCGTCGTCGGACAACGTGTCGCGTCTCGGTCAGAAGCGACCGGCAATCCCAACTCCCGAGACCGTGCCGAACAACGGATGGATCCCCCATCGGGCTTGCCGATCCCGACGCGGCCGCACCGCCAAGCCATAGGCGAACAACCCGCCTCCGATCCCCGATATCACTGCGAAAGGCGTGACGACGAGCGGCGTAGAGACACCGGGCGCACGCTCCCCGGGTTCCGGTTCGTTTGACGCCCAAGCGCCATCAAACAACGTCCCAAGCGTGCCTATCGTAGCTGAGCTCAAGACTCCCAACCCCAGCAGGAGTCCCCCCGTCGCGACAAATGCGGTGGCATTTGCCCTTCGGCGGGCCGCACGCGGAAAGCCGCGATCAAAGACACCGCGGCGAACGCCTCCTCCTACCGCCAACCCCAAGGACGATAGCTGCAGCGAGCTTCGTCTTGATCGGGGCGAACTCAAGGCCGTTCCTCGCGACCCAGTCGGCGTCGGCGAAGGCCAGCGTCGCGCCCCCGGCCTCGAGCGCGATGTAGATGCCGTTGGGATCCACGAGACTGCGCCGCAGGTCGAACACTCGCACGTAGAACGAGGCCCAACCTCGACGTCGGGCACGTACAGGAGCGTCTGACCGAACTTCTTCGTCGACGACGTGGAGACGTTCTAACGCGCGGCGATCGAGGCCGGTGCGACCCCGTGGTTTCCACCTGCGCCCCAGCCGTGGGGGCAGATCATCTCGTACGTGCGCGACCCTGCGGGGTTCCTCGTCGAGATCAGCGCCTTCCCGCCGATGCCGACACCCGAGCCAGCCGACAATACGGAAGCTTGAATCGTTCTCCAAGCTTCGCGGTCATCGACCTCGGCGCCAGCGCATCTGCGTGTGGCTGTCCGACCGCTCGGTGGCCTGGAAACCGAGCCTCTCATAGAAGCGCTTCGCCAGCGGGTTCCCGAGGAGGACCTGAAGGTGCACGTCCCGGCCCCGAGCGGCAGCCTCGCCCATCACCTCGCGCATGATCGCAGCGCCCAACCCCTGACGTTGGAACTCCGCGAGCAAGTAGATGCCTCCCACGTAGATCGGATCGGCCTCTCGGTCGACCGCGAGCATCCCAGCGTCTCGCCCTTCGACCATCAAGACGTGGCACGTCGACGGCACGAAGTTGGCGAAGAACTTCTCCCGTTGCCGCTCCTCGTCCCACGCACCGAACGTGCTGACGACAGCCTCGCGCAGTACCTGCCGCTTGACCCGGTAGAAGAACTGTCCATCCGCTTGGACGGCAGGTCGCAACTCGTACTTGGTCGGACCACGCTGAGCCATGACGCGAGCTCGTGTCTGCGGCCTAGCTTGCCTCGGGATCTTCGTGGCGGGAACCTCTGCCTCCCAGGCCGTCGCCGCGGCCGTGGACCGTGGACCCGCGGTTAGGGATGTCTATGCGCGAACGACGCAATTGTGGTAAAGCCGGTCGCCGAGGTCGCTGCGCGGGCGTGAGAGGCAATGACGCGAACGTCGAGGATTGAGCGGTGATGCCCGGGGGCCGGACTCTCGGACGAGGAGGGCAGAGTTCTGTCAGGCGAGGGTGTGGTGCTGACGGTCCACGCAGCGGGTCGTAGATGCCAGGCGCGGGACTCGGGCTCCGACACAGTGAGTCTGCCTGACGTGCAGCAGCGCCGAGGGACGGCGGCGAGGTCATGAGCGGCGGGACGATCGTCCTTCTGATCGTGCTCGCGGCGGCGGTGGTCCTCGTGCTGCAAGTCCGGCGGAATGCCGCGCGCGCGCCCGACCACGAAAGTCCGCGCGACGCCATCGCGGAATTCTGGCAGTGGTGGGCGCGGGCGCGCGATGACATCACTCGGCGAGCCCAGATCGGAGAGCTACAGGTCGCGCGCGAGCTCATCGCACCTCGCATCGCGGCCGTACATCCGTCGATCTCGTGCGAGATCGCGTCGCGACCCAAGGGCGGCGGAGAGCTGGTGTTTGGCTGGGGCGGAAGCCTCGCGGCCCGCCGCCGACTCCGCAGGCTTCGCGAGATCGCGCCCGCGGATGCCGACTGGCAGTTCACGATCGGGCGGCGAAGATCCGACTGCGTGGCGGTCGGCGGGGTTGAGCTCGACGTCGCCCGTGGGTCCGTCATCGCGCACGAAGTCCTGGGCGGCGCGATGTTGGATGTCTCCGTGTACCACCCGGATTTCCCCGAGTTACGGAGCGATCTTCGTGGAGTCGCCGCGGATCTATTGATGGTGTGTGCTGTCGGCGATGACGAGCGCGAGCGGTGGGTCCGCGGAGTCGACGCGATGCACGAACCGAGCGAAGCGTCGAAGCCTCTGACGTCGATCGCGCACGAGATCGAGAGAAGGTGCAGCGCTCGTGGTGACCTGGCCGTTGTGATGGTTCGCGACGAGGACGTTGCCCCGATACTCGTCACGGTCTTCACGACGATCAAGCCGATCGACGCGATCGAGTGCGACCACCACCTCGAGCTTGTGTGTCGGCTCCCTACCGCAGACAGCGCAGGGGTCGACTGGCTGCAGGACCGGGAGTCGAGTTTGCTCGAGCGCCTAGGTGAGCATGGCGTTCGCGTCGCCCGAGAGCTCAGCGGGGAGCGCCGCAGTGTCCACTTTTACGTCAGCGTCGTCGGCCGCGATCTCGTCCGCCGATGGAGCGCGGAGACCGAGCAGGCCGACTCAGTCATCGCGATCAAGGTCGCCGCCGATCCCGAGTGGGAGTGGTACGACGACTTGCTCGCCGCTGCCGAACGCGCCGGGGCCCGCTCGACGCAGTGACGTGGACAGCGGTCGCGGATTTTCCCCGACGGGGGATCGTCCGCGTCTCCCCCCCCCGACTCGACGACTGACGCGAGCCGGCCGGCTTTTTCAGACGGGTTTCGCACCGCGTATCCCCGTGCGACAGTGATGCCCTCGCATGCGCGCGCACGTGAGATGGTTGCGGCTGCGGGCGGCGCTGCTGATGTGGTGGATCGTCGCCGCGCCCGTGTACGGGGGGACCGAGCCGCGCGGCCTGGCCGAGCCTCGCGCCCACGACGACCGCAGCCGGCAGCTGCGACGGCGGTGCCCCGAGGCGAAGCGCGGCCCTCACGGCCACAAGGCGATCCGCGCCCCTCCGGAGTCTCTCGCATGATCCATGCCCTGGTTCGCATCGAGTCGTCGGACATCGTCACCTCGCTCCTCGCCGCCGGAGGCGGCCCCGCGCCACTGGTCGCCGGCATCGCGGTCTGCTTCCTCGCCGCCGCCGTGCTGGCCCTGGTGAGCGGCGCGCTGCGCCTGCCGAGCATCGCCGGCTTCATCCTCGCCGGCCTCCTCGTCGGCCCCGTCGGCCTCGGGTTGGTCAACGATCGCGACGCGATCGAGACCATCGCGGGGCTCGGCCTCGTACTGCTGCTCTTCCTCATCGGCCTCGAGCTCGACCTGCGGGCGCTCCTCGCGAGCGGCCGCACGCTCATGCTGACCGGGCTCTTGCAGGTGCCGCTGTCGGTGCTCGTCGCCTTCGGGGTGTTCAGCATCGTCGCGATGCTCGACCTCGACGTCGGCGGCAGCGGCTTCGGGCCGCTGTACCTCGCCCTGGCCAGCGCGTTCTCCTCGACACTGCTCGTGGTCAAGGTCCTACAAGAACGCCTGCAGATGGACACGGTCGACGGCCGGCTCTGCGTGGGCCTGCTCATCTTCCAGGACATCTGGGCGATCGTGCTGCTGGCGCTGCAGCCCAACCTCGAGCAGCCCGACGTCGCACCGCTGCTTGGCACGCTGCTGGGCGTCGTGCTGGTGATGACGCTGGCCTGGGCGGCCACGCGCTTCGTGCTCCCGCGGGCGTTCCGCTCGGTGGCGAAGTCGCCTGAGCTCGTCGTCACGCTCGCGCTCGGCTGGTGCTTCGGCCTCGGGACCTTCGCCGGCCAGCTCGGCCCGTGGGCCCACGCGCTGGGCCTGCCGGTCGAGCCGGCGGTGTCGATGGAGCTCGGTGCGCTCATCGCCGGGGCCAGCATCGCGTCGTTCCCCTACGCCCACGAGGTGATGGCGAAGGTCGGCAACCTCCGCGACTTCTTCATCACGCTGTTCTTCGTCGCGCTCGGCATGAGCATCCCGATCCCCGACGGCGGCGTGGTGCTGCTGGTCGCCCTGGTGCTCGCGGGCGTGATGACGGCGTTGCGCTACGTCGTGTTCTTCCCGCTGCTGTTCGCCACCGGGCTCGATCGTCGCCACGCGCTAACCACGTCGACCAAGCTGGCGCAGGTCTCGGAGTTCGCCCTGGTCATCGCCTACCTCGGGCTGTCGCTCGGGCACATCGACAGCGAGCTGGTCAGCGTGGTGATCTTCGCCTTCGTGCTCACCGCGATCGTGACACCTGGGCTGTTCACGCTCGCCGATCCCCTCTATAGCCGCCTGGGCCCGCTGCTCGCGCGGTTCGGCATCCACGAGGGCGATCGCAACGCGGCGGCGCCGCAGCAGGCCGCGCCGCCGCGACTGGTCCTGCTCGGCTTCCACCGCCTCGCGTCGTCGCTGCTCTTCGAGCTCGAGCAGCGCCACACCGACCTACTGCCCGAGGTGCTCATCGTCGATTTCAACGTTGCGCTGCACCAGCGGATCCGCGACCGCGGCGCTCGCGTCGTCTACGGTGACATCGCCAACCCCGCAACGCTCGCGCACACCGGCGTCGACGAAGCCGAGGTGGTGGTGTGCACGATCCAGGATGACATCCTCAAGGGCATCACGAACCTCGAGCTGACCCGGCAGCTGCGACGCATCGCGCCGCGCGCGAAGATCGTGGTCAACGCGATCCGCCTCGCCGACATCGCGCCGATGTACGAGGCCGGCGCCGACTACGTGTTCTCGTGGCGCACCGAGACCGCGATGGGTGTGGTGCCGGCGATCTACGCCGCGCTCAACGGCGCTCTGCCGGACTTCCTCGCTGCGCGACGCGTGGAGCTCGGCGAGGAGGGCACGCGCGTCGAGGTCCTGGACTAACGCTTAGCCCGCCACGCCGCAGAAACACAGATCCTCGAGGCCCTCGGGTGCCGCGCCGTCGGCGTAGAGCGGCAGACACGTCTGCGACGCGTCCGGACACACGGGCGGTGTACTGCCGAGACCGAGCGTCGTGCAGCAACCTGTGCTCACACAGCCGGGCACGTGCTCTGGTGTGCGGCACACAAGCCCGGTGGCGCAGGCGAGCGCGTCCGAGCAATCGTCACCGTACGCCTGCGGCGCGACGAGGGAATCGGGCATGCACACAAACCGGCGGCTGCTCGGCTTCGCATCGAAGATGCACTCCTCTGCGGCATCACAGACGGACGCGAGCGGGTTGCACTGCGGCAGGCACACGATGACCTGGCCGTCGTATCCGATGAAGCACGTGGTCGCCGGATCCTCGCAGAACGGGTTCGCCTCGCTGCCCTGGCAGAACCCGACGCACTCGCCTTCGAGGGTGTCGGCGTCGACGTTCCAACACATCGCCGAGATGTCGCAGTTGTCGCTGCCCGAGAATGCCCCGTCGACCATCGTGCACGCCCCTCCGATCGGCGCGGGATCGGGATCGAGCGGCGTGCACACCGACGACGTCCAGGGGCCATCCATCTTCGGGTCGCATCCACGTGGCATGCACTTCACACCTCGCGGGCAATCCTGCCCCCATACATCGCACGCGAGGCTCGCAGAACACAACCATCCAACGTCGGGCACTTGGATGAACGAGTCGTCAACCCGATCCGTCGTCGCGTTGGAGGTCTCGAATGTGCCAGCGGTCGATGTCGCCTCGCTGGTGCCCGTGCTGGACGTGGTAGTGGTGCCCGTGCTCGCGGTCGTCGCGGTCGTGCCGCTCGTCAGATCGATCGTCACCGGGCTCGACGTGCTCTCGGTGCCGTCGCCGCCCGAGGCCGCGCCGCTCTGCTCATCGTCCGCGCCGATGCGCGGCCCGCAGCCGAGTACGGAAAGCGCGATAAAAAATACCGAAAATCGCATGTAAAATCTGGTCAAAAACTGCCAATCGCACAATACCTCCTAATAAAACTGCTGTCAAGCGACGCGAGCAGCGCGGCGCGCCGCATGCGACACGCTTCTGGGCCGGCACGCCATGGGGCAGGCCGTGCCGCGCGTCTCGCTTACTCTCCGCAGATCGCCGTCAGCTGCGGACACAGCCGCTGCAGCCGCGCCAGCGCGCCGTTCGGACTTCGGAACTCGAAGTCGAGGGTGAACTCCGCGAGGTTCGCGAACTTGCCCGCGTGCTCCCGCAAGAAGTCGGCGGCATCCTCCTCGTCGACCGAGTAGGGTCCGGACAAGGACAGCTTCTGCCAGTGCGGGGGAATCCCGTGCAACGCGATCACGTCGACATAGTCGTCAAAACTCGCTTCGTGCAGCTCGACCGCCGTGAGCCGCGGTGCGTTCGCCTCGAGCAGCCCCTCGATGCCACCTTCGGCCAGCGCTTCGAGCGATGACCACGACCGCAGTTGCGGTGCTGCCCGTTCGAGAAACGCGCGCACGTGAGCACGTCCAAGGCCAAAGTGCCCCTCCAGCGTCAACTCCCGGAGCACCGGAAACTCGCACTGGCCGAGTGACGCGCAGAACGGATCGTCGACCGGCAGCGCGCAGTCTCGAATGCGCAGGCTGCGGAGGTGAGCCGCTTGCACCGGCCGCAACGTTCCCCAACCGTTGATGTCGACGACTGCGAGGTTCGGGCAACTCAAGAACAGCGACGTCAAGTCTCCGAGACGGGAGCGTCGAGAGTCCCCGGCGGAGAATGAGAACGTGCGCACGTCGGGCAGCGACGTCTCCGCCATCGCGCGCATCCACAGTTCATCGGGCAGCTAGTCACGCGCCTCAACTTCGAGGTGCGTTGCCCCCGCGCGACGAACCTTGTCCAAGACCTCGCGGAATCCGTCGAGCGACGGCCCAGTATCGTCGTCATCGCACGAAAATACGATCCGCGCCGACCCCTTCGAGATCCGCACGGTCCCGCAAAACGGCCCCCCGTCGAGGTCTGGGGGCGCGTCGAATCGGGTGGCCAGGGGAGTACTTCCCCCTGCGACTTCCTCGGGTCCACTGCCCACGAGTCCCTCGGCCTTCCAGCGCCGGGCGACTTCGTTGACATACTCAACCGCGGCGGCCTCATCCTTGAACGCATATCCGCGGAGGTCCTGCGGAGACGCCATCGTAACTTGCGCGCCGTCGACAATGATGAGTCGGCGCTGCTCGGCCCGGCGAAACTCCCAGCGCTTCGCCGTCTTCGGCGACGGCGCGGGCACGGGACGCGGGGCACCTTTGGCATCGACTTCCACGAAACCCTCGGCGATCCGCTCGGTTACGATGCGTTCGAGCTCGCGCTTCGCGGCTGATGGCGTTTTGTACGCCTTCGTCTCGAACTTCCGCGGCCCGCCGTCACGCGACAAGATCACCAGGAGGTCGCAGTCCTCGCCGACGGTTCCAAAATGCGGGCGCCGGCGAGAAGTCGCCATTGCACATGCTGTGTTCGCGCGCATCCGACTATGTCCACGACCTGCGGGCAGTCTCGTCGGAGCTGCAACCCGGCGCCCAGCTGTTGCGTCCCTTAGTGCGACAACGGTACCGACCTCTTCGGCAACCCGATCACGAGCTGCGGCGCGCTTCCCTGTGGCGATGTCGCCATGGGCGGCTGCTCGGGAATCCTCGGCGCCGGCCTGACCAAGTCCGCAAGTAACACGGATTGTGGCGTCGCGGGTGGGCGCGCCTGGATGACCGATAGCCAGCCCGACTTATCCGCAACGTTTACCTGCTTGGCGACCGTCGGGACCGACGGCTCCGGTAACGAACAAACAATGGGCTCGGCAGTGTTTGCGGTGGGCGATATACTCAACGCGCCTGGAGCGTGCAACGACGGTTTCATCCGCGATGATGCGCTGCTGGTGATCACAGTGATCAGCGACGAAGAAGACGGGGGTTCGCCCGGCACGGCGGCGGAGTGGAGGACGCGAATCGTCGAGGCCAAAGGCGGAGACGAAGCCGCAATCGTTCCACTGGGCTTGATCGGCGACAACGACACGCCCGACGGGATCTGCGTCGGCGAAGAGGCGGCCGCAAGCCCGAAGTTGCGCGAATTCTTCATGTCGTTTACGCACGGTTCCACCGGGAGCGTGTGTGCCGACGATTTCACCCCGTTTTTCCTGGATGCCGTGTCGATCATCTCGACGGCGTGCGACGAATACCGTCCCGCGGGTTAGCTCGTTCGCCACCGGCGTGGGGCCGACGATGCTGCAGCAATCATCGTTGGCGGTACTGCAGCGTCCGGACGCGTCCCGACGCAGGCGCAAGCGCTGGCGCGCAGTCGAAGCCGCCCGCCTCCATGTGGCGGCCGAACTCCGCGCAGCGGCGGCGGCCGGGATCGACGATCAGTACGTCGGCGCCGTCCGCGGTGTGGGCAGCGATGAAGCGAGCGAGCATCTCAGGATGTTCGCGCTCGTAGAGCACGTCGCTGCCGATCACCAGGTCGAAGCGTCCGAGCCCGGGGTTGGCCTTTTGCCAGTCCACGTCGCGGAACGGCAGCGGACCGAGATGGTTGAGGGCCAGGTTGCGCCGCAGAAAGCGCGCCCCCAACGGATGGATGTCGCTCACGGTCACGTCCATCGCGCGCCCGTGGGCGACGATGCCGGCCAGCGCGAGCCCACAACCGATCTCGAGCACCCGTTGCCCGCGAGGCACGACTTGGTCCATGGCCTCGGCGAGGGCGATGCCCGCGGGCCACAGCTGGCCGAAGAATGACCACGCGCACTCGGAGATCCCGCGGGCGCGGGCCTGGCCATCGCGATCGTCTTATTGGGCGCGGTCCAACAGCGACTCGATGCGATAGCCGCGCGCGCCGATACACACCGCCTGTTGCTTGACCTGGTAGCCGGGCATGTGGCGCTCGCGATCACGGCGCGATGGGCTGCCCGCGGGTCGAAGGATCGCGCCAGGCTGACACGGGTCGCCCAAGGTCGCAAGCACGTGTCCGGCGGTCGCCGAGGTGGACGTGCGATGCGACGCTCGCGTCGTTTCGGTCCCCAGGTGTCGCGCGGCGAGCCGCCCGAATCATCCCCTGCCCTCGTTCACCGCTGGCCCGCACTCGCACGCGCGCAACGCCATGACTCGCCGCGCGCGACGGCGCCCCCGCGTCTTGCCCACTGGGACGATGGGCGCTAGTCTCTGAAGGGTGTGTCGGGTCGGCTATGGTGCGGTGTTTGTCGTCGTCGTGGGGGGCTGCGCCCCGGCGGGCGGCGCTGGCAATGGGAACGACGCGACCGCCTCGATGCAGGAGAGCGGCCTGCACGCGTCCGAAGGCACGACGACGTCATCGACCACCGGCGACGCAGCCGACGAGACGAGCCCGACTCCCGCATCCACCGGATCCACAGCGGCGACGGAGCCGACGACGACGACGATCGATCCGGTGACGACGACGGCAACGACGATCGATCCCGTGACCACGACAGAACCGACGACGACAGGGGCGAGCGACGCAGCCACCACCGACGCGCAGACGGAGGAGAGCGGCCCGGCCGGTCCGCCACCTGGCGCCGTGCTCGCATCGGACGTGGCGGCCCCCGGCGGCTGGCTCTACATGGTGCTCGAGCAGCCCATCGATGACGTCACGCTCCACCTCAACGGCGTCGATCTCGGATCACCCGATTCGCGCATCACCAACGACACGCCCGTCGGCGTGTGGCGTGTGCCGAGCTCCGTCGCTGTGGGTGAGGCCGAGCTGAGGCTGGCGTGGGCCGACGCCAACGCCAACGCCGAAGCGTTCGTCCACACCCTCGAGATCGTCTCGCCGCGCTTCTCCGATATCGCCGACGCCACGGGCCTGTTCAACCTGCACGACGCCACCGGCAGCCCGCCAGCATGCGCCGAGAGCCACACAGGCGTTGGGTTCGGGGACTTTGATGGCGATGGCTGGACCGATGCATTCGTCGGCAACGTGGGTAGCCCCGGCAGACTGCTTCGCGGCCAAGGTAACGTCGACGACGACCCAGAGCCCGATTTCATCGACGTCACCTCCGACCTCGGGGTGGACGGCATCGATGCCGTGGCCATGGCCACGTTCGTCGACATCGACGGCGATGGCGATCAAGATCTGTACGTCGGGCGCCGGGGCTACAACGTCTTGTTCGACAATCGGCTGATCCCCGACGGAGCGGCCATGTTCGTCGACGTCACCGCCGAGCGCGGCCTCGCGATCGACAGTCAGCGCACCATGGGCGTCGCGTTCGGTGATTACGACGCGGATGGCGACCTCGACATGTACGAGGTCAACCATGCCTGGTGCTTTCCCGAGGAGGGCAGCGAGATCCGCGCCGAGGATCATCTCTTTCGCAACGACGGCGGCACGTTCGTCGAGCGCACCGCGGATCTCGGTCTCTCCGCCGGCGTCTCCGTTGGGTTCTCGGCCGCGTGGGTCGACCTGGAACGCGACGGCGATCAGGACTTGGTAGTGATCAACGACGACGTTCCGGGATCGATCGGGCGGACCAACGAGGTCTGGCGGAACGACGGACCCGGGGATGCCGGGGCGTGGCAGTTCACGGACGTGTCGCTGGCATCGGGCGTCGCCATTGCCGGGATCAACGGGATGGGCTTGGCGATTGCGGACGTGGATGGCGACGGGTTCGCCGACCTCGCGTTTTCCAACATCGGTGAGAACAAGTTGCTGCTCAACGACGGCGCCGGCGTGTTCAGCGACGTTTCGGAGCCCGCCGGGATCGAGCGCGCGACTACGCCATGGGACCGGACTTCAGTGACCTGGGCGACTCACCTGTGGGATCACGACAATGACGGGGACGTGGATCTCTACTTTACCGGCGGAACGATCAAGGCCACCGGACCTGTCCCTGACGCCTTCTTCGACAACAAGGGCGACGGTACGTTCGTCGAGCTCACCTGGAGCTCGGCGCTCGCCGACCCGGCCCAGGGCAAGGCCTCGGCGCTGGTCGACATCGACCGCGACGGGGCATGGGACGTGGTGACCGCGGCGTGGGAAGATGAGCTGCGCGTGTGGAAGAACCTGGCGGCGCCCGCCGAGAACCACTGGTTGGATGTGGATCTCGTCGGCCAAGGCGCCAATCGGGATGCGATCGGAGCGATCGTGGAGCTGACCGCCGATGGCGTGACGCAGACCTGCTTCCACACCCAGCGGCCTTCGCTCGGGGCCGGTGGGGAAATCGCGTGTCACTTTGGCTTGGGCGTCGTCGACAGCGTGGAGGCGCTCTCGATCCAGTGGCCGGACGGCGAGGTGCAACCGGTCGAGGGAGTCGACGTGGATCAGCGCATCGTCTTGGCCCAAGGGGGCTGAACGCCGACCTCGCGCCCCGCGGGTTCGCACGTGGTCAATCCGATCTAGATCGTCGCCACATCACCAGTGAACCGCCACGGTCAGCGTAACGCCGGAGTGCCGGCATCGAAGCAGCGCGGTACGGTCGTCAAATTCACAAGCAACATCGTAGACTCCGTTCGCGACCTCGCGGGCCAAGCTTGGCACCCACTCGCGTCTCGAAGGATCTACCGTGCCCGCGGCGGCGAGCTTCGTCTGCCCGAAAACCAAGATCGGCAGCGACTTGCTCCGCGAAGACGCTGTGGCGCGCGCGCGGACTCTCGTATCACCAAGAACCAAGATCGGCGGCGACTTGCTCCTCGAGAACGTTGCGGTGCCACCGACGCCAAGCTTCGCCCTTCCAAACGTCTCAGCGGCGCGCAGCATCGCCTGTCCCAGCCGGGCGGTTGTGGAGGTCAGTTCTTGCTTGAGCTGGTCGATCTTGCTCGCGGACTGAGGCGAGCTCGAGATGGCGCTGTCGAGGCCCATGAGCATCTGGCGACAGTTCCTGACGGCCGTCTCGAGGTCGTGGCCCACGCGATCCGACGGGCCCTCACCCGCCGAACCGCCTGTGACCTGTATTTGCCTTGCGCGTGACACGTCGAGCTCTCCCGGAGCTTGCAGCCGAGCGCCGAACCCAGTCAGCTCGGCGCCGACCAAGCGCGCCGTGAATCCGGATCTGGTGGGGCGGGACGGCCGCCGGCAACCAGCGCTCACGCCAAGACCTGAAGGTGTAGCGGGCCGCGGCAAATTTAATTTCGAACAGCACCGAGCGAACCGCGCGAGTCCGGAGACGACTGACGTAACCGCATGGATTGGGACACTCTTGGCCGATCAGCGTGGCGGGCCGTATGCGCACAGTCACATCGCCCGCGCACAATCTCGATGAGACACTTCCCGATGTTGCGTCACACGCCGCGCGGCTTTCGTGGTGTCACTCCGCGTCCCGATCAGCCGCCGTTGTCGGAACCGGATGGCAGTAGGCGCTCAATGCTGAGGCTGATCTTGCTGTCGATCATGCCGACCACACGATCGATCTCGTCCGGATCGCCGACGAGCCCCTCGCGCAGGATCGCAACGGTGCTCGCCAGGAGTTCCGCACGGATATTCGATATCCAACGCGCGATCGTGACCCGATGCGCGCCGTGGATCCGTCCGATCTGAGCCGCCGTCAATCCTCGCAGGTGGAAGCGAAGCACATTGCGATCACGGACGGACAGACGCGCGATCGCCGTCGAGAACGCCGCGCGGAAGTCGTGCTTGAACACCTCACGAAGATGCTCGAACTCCGGACTCTGCACGGTTTGCGCCCATCGATCGACGATCGGCTCGTCGAGGATCGCCCTGCGCCGCCCGGCGTTGATCGCCGTCCGCGTGGCGACGACACCCACCCACGTTCTCAGGTCGCCTTCGCCACGGTACGCGGTGATCTTCGCAATCCGCCCCGGCTCAGGTACGAAGAGATCGCGGAAAACGTTCTGCATCAAGTCCTCGGGCTCCTGCGAGGGATTGCGCCGCGCCGCCCGGCGGATCGTGGCCATCATGTGCTCGGTGAAGAGCGCCGCGGCCTGGCTAGATCCCGCGTTGCATTGGCACGCAAGCGATAGTCCCGCGCCGGACAGCCGCCCGAGGTATGCGGCTGGCTCGGCGTCGGACGGCACGCGGGGCGCTACGAATCGGGCCATCGCTTCGGCACTGACGGGAATATCGGGCCATTTCGCGGCACCGTCGGCACACAAGCGTTCGAGCGCGCTCTGCAGTTCTTCGTGGGAGGCCGCGAATACACCGGGCCACGCATCGATGAAGGCCAGCGCCGCGAGGTTCGAGGGCACTGTCGCCAGATTACCGTCTGGGATTGAGCGGCGCCACGCCGGCCGCCTGTTCCGCGGCTTGCAGCGCGATGGTTGGGTCAGACTGGAAGATGTGGTCCAGACGGATCGGCTCGACGCTCCGCGGCCTGAGGAGCCAGAGCGCGCTCGCATCAAACGCCAAACCGTCGACGGCCGTTTCCGCCCGCGCCTCAACGAGCAAGCGACCGGTTTCGATCGCCCAGACTTGCACGCCCGACTCAAACCCCGCGGCCGCGATATGGGTTCCCGTCGGATCGATCGCGACCAACCGGTGCGCCCGCGACGTGAATTCCACGGGCGATCCCCACGAACCCGCGGCTGCGGTCCACACGTGCACGCCGAAGCGGCCGGCGGCGGCGATCCGATCCGGCCCGCCAAAAGAGATGTCGATCACGCTTCCTTGCTCGCTGCGCAGCGTTGCGATGCGTTGGCCATCCGCGACCCGCCACAGGTGCAGGTACCCTTCGTAGCCGCCCGAGGCAAGCGTGCTTCCGTCGGGCGAAAATGCGAGCGCCATCACGGCCCGCTCGTGCGCGTCGATCGTGACGATAGGCTCCGTGCCACTACGTCGGACAATGGCAATGCGGCGTTCCGTGCCGACCGCGGCGACATCGCCGCTCACGGCCAGTGACATGACGCTTCGCTGGGGTTCGACGACGTCCCGAACGGTGGTGCTGACGAGGCCGCCAGCCGCCCAGGTCCACCACGCAACCCGGCCGTCGACGTGCGCCACGACGGCACCATCGTCGGTCGGCACAGCGAGACGCGGGGCCGTGCCAGCGATCAGGGGCACGATTTTTGCGGAGCCCTGGGCGAGATCGACGAACGTGATCTCGGGCTTCACCAGACCGGGCAGAGCGACCTTCGCTCCGTGGCGTGTCGCCTTGGTCGGGGCGAAATCGGCAGCGGTGGCGATCCCAGCAACGTCGGGGCGCAGCTGCCATGTTCGAACCCGACCGGCGCCAAAGGACGCGAGGGTGTCACCCGCGAAGGCCAACTCGTACGAATACATGCCGGATCCATCCAGCCGGAACAGGTGTCGCCCGGACGTACCGTCGAAGCCGTGCACGTCACCATCCATGGCCGAGGTGACCACGAGCTTGCCATCTCGCGAGATCGCCAATGACGACACGGCGGCGGCGTCGCTTTGCCACGTGGCAACCGGTGACGCATCTCCGAGTCGATAGGCGAACAGCGAGCCGTCTTGCGTCGTGCAGAAGACGGTCTCATCGGTGGGACCAAACGCGAGCGAGAGGATGTGAAGCTGCGACGGTTTCCACTCGTTCACAATCGTGGGGCTTGCGACGTCCACGATCGTGATGGTTCCAGAGTGGTCCCCGACCGCGAGACGGGTCCCGTCCCGTGAGAACTCGAGTGCCACAGCTGGATGGGGCTCCCGGAGGATCTCCGAGACCACGCCATCCGCGTCACGCACCACAATCCTCCCGTTGGCGGCGATGCTCGCGACCCGCCCGGTGTCGGACACCGCCATGCCGGTGAAGGCCGGGGCCGGGCTATCCCAGGCAGCGACAAGCCCTCCGCCAGGCAGCGACCAAAGACGGATACGATCCCAGCCGTTGCGCGACGCCGCGTAGGAACCGGACCGAGACAGTGCGACGTCCGACGCGCCTGCGTCGTGGCCAGTGAGTCGTACGATGGGCACGTTGGAGCCCGACTCGAAGACCGCAATTGCGTCGCCGCCCTCCGCAACTGCATAGCGAAACGAAGTGCCGACTCCCACGGCCTCGATTTCGCTTGGCTCAGGTGCGCCATCCCGATACGAGTCCGAATGCACCCGCTCCACGCGATCGGTCTCGGCGCGCAGCAGGAGGCCGCGGGCCCGGGCCTGCAGCTCCTCACCGTCGGGAAAGTCCCTGGCGTCGAGTGGGCCGAAAAAGGGGCTGCCTGGATACGAAGGATTGGAGTGCAACGACGCCGTGGCGTAGACGCGCGCCGGCAACAGGAAGAAGTCCGCGCGAAGCTGTTCTGCTTTTTCAACTTGAGCGCGCGCAAGGTTGGCCATGGCGAGACGCGCGAGATCTCGACTGTGGGCGGTGGCGGCCTCGGCCTGAACCTGAGCTTCTTCTGCCGCCTGCCGCTGTTGCAATTCGCGGTTGCGCGAGCGCTCAACGTAGACGAGCGCGACGACCAACGTGGCGATAATCGCCGCGGTTGCGCTCAGAAACGCCCGGTTTCGTCGCGAGAACCGCACGACGCGTTCCAGTGTCGTGTAGCGATGGGCCGCAACCCGCTCGCCGCTTGCGTACGCTTCGACGTCATCGGCCAATGCGGCTGCGCTCTGGTATCGCCGCTCAGGATCGACGTGCATTGCCCGATCGACGACTGCGGCG
Source organism: uncultured Myxococcales bacterium (assembly GCA_902826865.1). Taxonomy (GTDB): domain Bacteria; phylum Myxococcota_A; class Polyangia; order Nannocystales; family Nannocystaceae; genus Xiheibacterium. Next base: position 422 of record CADEGN010000105.1, on the reverse strand, counting down.
AGCTCGGGCGGAACTGCAAGTTGCGACTCGGCTGACTCCGGCCGCCATGATCTCGTCGCCGATCCGGCTCGGTTTTGCGCTGGCGGCGGACGGCCGACCAGCAACGTCGCGAGCACTGCGCCGAGGCTCCAGACATCGGACCGTCCGTCGACGGCTGCCAGGTTGCCGGCGGTTTGTTCGGGGCTCATGTACGCAGGCGTGCCCAGGGCGGTTCCCAGGAGCGTTCGATCCGGATCACTGGGACCGTCGTCGGGCTGGGTTGTGCCAAGTGTGTCGTCGGCGACGCTGCCCTTGGCCAAGCCCCAGTCGAGGAGCACCGCTTCGCCATACGTTCCGACCATGATGTTCTGGGGCTTGATGTCGCGGTGAACAATCCCCTGGGCGTGCGCGGCACCAACGGCGCGGCAGATCAGCACGAACTG
>CADEGN010000104.1 GCA_902826865.1 uncultured Myxococcales bacterium | reverse complement strand
ACGGGCACGGGCACGGAGGAGCGTGACCCCTTACGGGGTCACGCTCCTAGCAGCCCGGATTCGCGCGGCCCAATGCACTCGAACGCCGCGATTGTTGCGCTCGCCCGGAGTAGGCGAGCGCACCGCAGTCGAGGTACGATCAGTGCCATGGGTAAAGCTTTCACTTCGGGCATCCTTCTTGGCCTCGTTCTCGTCGGCGCGTGCGCCGACGACGGCGGGTCCGTGAGCACCACCGATCCAACCTCGACGGGCCCTGGCTCGACCGGCAGCAGCTCCTCAGCCGGCACGACCCAATCGGCCACCACCGAGGGATCGACGTCTGCGGCCAGCACAGGCCCCGCGACCGGCACGACTGCCGCCGATTCCTCCAGCGGTGGGGCTGCCACGACCGCGGCCGAATCAGAATCGGGCGCAAGCGCCGGCTCGAGCTCGGGCGGCATGGTCTGCGCCGCCGAGACCGAAAGCTGCACGGTCGACCCGTGCTGCGCGGGTCTGGAATGCTGCAGCGGCGTGCCGATTCCGCCCGGTCAGGAGTATTGCAGCGCCAACGTCTGTCCGAGGAGCGATCGCAACGTCAAACGTGACTTCGCTGCGGTGGACCCCGCGGCGATATTGGCGAGGATCGCCGCGCTCCCGATCACAACGTGGAGCTACAAGGACGAGGACCCGACGATCCGTCATATCGGACCGATGGCCCAGGACTTCAAGGCGGCGTTCGAGGTCGGCGCCACCGACAAGCGGATCTTCCAGGTCGACGCCGATGGCGTCGCGCTCGGCGGCGCGCAGGCCCTCAACGCGCGGGTGGTCGAGCTGGAGCGAGAAAACGACGCGCTGCGCGGTGAGCTCGCGGGCCTTGTCGCCCGTCTCGATCGGCTAGAGACCGAACGTTGAACCCCACCCGGCGCTGAGTCAGCCGCCGGGCAGTTTTGCCGCCTGCTCGGCCGTCGCTGCACAGCGGAAGCCAAAGTGGTGAAAGGGATCGTTGGCCGGCACGTGCGCGCGCCGGTAAACGCCCGTGGCCTTCTCGGCCTCCCAGTACCACGACCCCCCACGGACGATCTTGTTGCGCGTGGAGGGGCAGCTGTCTTGCCCGGCGCACGGGCCCCGCGGATCAACACCCTCGCAGTCGGCCCCGCAGGCGGCGAAGCTCTTGCTGTACCAATCGGCGACCCACTCCCACGAGTTTCCGACCATGTCGAACAGCCCATACACGCCCACGGGACGCGAACCGACATCCCAGGGCCGTCCGGTCTCGGGCTTGCTGAACCGCTTCTTCAGGCCGCAACCGCGCCCACTCGCGTCGCGATAGATCGCGCGCTCACAGCTCACCGGCTGGTCTCCCCAGGGATAGAGCTTGCCGTCGGGACCGCGCGCCGCTTTCTCCCACTGCGCTTCGCTCGGCAGCTGCTTGCCGTGGAGCTCGCAATAGCGTGCTGCATCGTACCAAGACACGCCCGTCATCGGCATGTTCGGATGATCATAGTCGGTGTAGCGGGGACGCGCGCGCGGGCAGCCGAGCTCGTTCATGCATGCCTGGTAGTCTGCATATGTCACCTCGTACTGATCCATGTAGAACGTCTGAAGCCAGATCGTGGCCCTCGGTCGGGTGTTGTCAGGCCCGTCATCGGACCCGCGCATGAACGGCCCACCGGGGATACACGACATCCGGCTCGGCGCCTGCGCGCACGGCAGCATCGTCGAACCGTCGGGGGCAACGAGCGGGGCGGCCCTGTCCGCGGCCGCCGGCGCCGCGGTGATCGTAGCCGCGGGCGTGTCGCTCGGCATGGTCGCTGCGTCGCGACCCACCACCGCGACGGACGCGGGCGCCTTCGTCTCACTCGGCGAGGGCGGGCCGCCTTGCGCAACCGCAGCTCGCCCCTCGGAGCGACACGCCAAGGCAAGGGCGACGAACAGCAGCGTCGGCATGGGCCGCGTCCGTACGATCATCGCTCGCCCTCGGGCTGTCGTTGTCGCCGCGCTCGCGTTCGCCACGCATCGGTAGATACCCGGATTTATCGGCCGGGCCAAGCGCGGCGCGCACCGCTACATCGAGCGCCGGTACTCGCCCCCGACCTCAAAGAGCGCGCTGCTGATCTGTCCAAGGCTCGCCACGCGGACCGTATTCATCAGCTCAGCGAACACGTTGCCTCCGGCGAGCGCCACCTCGCGCAGGCGCTCCAAAGCCGCCGCAGCCTGGTCCGCGTGGGCGGCCTGAAACGCCCGCAATCGATCGATCTGCGCCTGTTTCTCGGCGGTCGACGCCCGGGTGAGCTGGAGATTCGCAGCCTCCTCGTCGGCCGAGCGACTGGGATTTTGGAAGGTGTTGACACCCACGATCGGGAGCGCCCCCGAGTGCTTGAGGTGTTCGTACTTGAGGCTCTCGTCTTGGATCTTGCCGCGCTGATACTGGCGCTCCATCGCACCCAGCACTCCGCCGCGCTCGTCGAGCCGGCCGAACTCGTCGAGCACGGCCTCTTCCACCAGCTCGGTCAGCTCCTCGACGATGTAGCTGCCCTGCAATGCGTTCTCGCACTTGGCCAGCCCCTGCTCCTTCGTGATGATCATCTGCACCGCCATGGCCCGACGCACGCTGGCCTCGGTTGGCGTGGTGATGGCCTCGTCGTACGCATTGGTGTGCAAGCTGTTGCAGTGATCGTAGTAGGCAAACAGCGCCTGCAACGTCGTGCGAATGTCGTTGAAGTCGATCTCCATCGCGTGCAGCGACCGCCCACTCGTCTGCACGTGATACTTGAGCTTCTGACTCCGCTCCGATGCCCCGTAGCAGTCGCGCATGGCGATCGCCCAGATCCGCCGGGCAACCCGACCGATCACGGTGTACTCCGCATCGAGCCCCATCGAGAAGAAGAAGCTGAGATTCGGGGCAAAGTCGTCGATCGCCAACCCGCGGGCGAGGTAGTACTCGACCAATGTGAAGCCGTTTGACAGCGTAAATGCCAGCTGACTGATGGGGTTAGCTCCGGCTTCGGCGATGTGATAGCCGCTGATCGACACCGAGTAGTAGTTGCGGACCCGATTGGCGACGAAGAACTCCTGCATATCGCCCATCATTCGCAGGGCGAACTCGGTCGAGAAAATGCAGGTGTTTTGGGCCTGATCCTCCTTGAGAATATCGGCCTGCACGGTGCCTCGGACCTGCTGCAACGCCTTCGTCCGAATGGCGGCGACTTCGGCCTCGCCCAGCTCACGGCCGGCCGTAGCGCGCGCCCGTTCGAGCTGTTGATCGATCGCGGTGTTCATGAACATCGCCAGCAAGATCGGCGCCGGGCCGTTGATCGTCATGCTGACGCTGGTATTTGGCGCGCATAGGTCGAACCCGGAGTAGAGCAACTTGGCGTCCTCGAGCGTGCAGATCGACACGCCGCTCTCGCCGATCTTGCCGAAGATGTCGGGGCGCTCGCCAGGATCCCAGCCGTAGAGGGTGACGGAGTCGAACGCCGTCGAAAGCCGCGTCGCCGGCTCACCCTTCGACAAGAAGTGAAAGCGGGCGTTGGTCCGGGCCGGCCCGCCCTCACCCGCAAACATGCGCTTGGGATCTTCGCCCTCGCGCTTGAACGCGAACACGCCACCGGTGAACGGGAAACTCCCGGGCGGCCCTTCCAGCAGGCCGTAGCGAACCAACGCGCCGGGCTCGTCGTCCTTGGGCAAGGACACGCGCGCCAGCTGCAGCTCGGAGAGCGTCTCGACGTGGGTTGGGTAGGTGATCTCGGCGTCGCGAACCTTGACCGCGAAGATGGGCTGCGCGTAGGCCCGGCGCAGCTGCGGCAGATCGCGAAGCACGGCGCGGGCGTCGGGCGCGAGCGCGGACTCTGCCCGACCGCGGGCTTCGGCCAACCATGCCGCCGGAACCTCCGCTCCGTTGGCGGCGGCAATCTGCTCGGCGCGCCGCAACGCCTCGGCTTGGCGCGCTAGCTCGACCTGCTCGCCTACGTGACGCTTGTAGGCGCGCACCGCGGTCGCGATCTCACCGAGGTAGCGCGTGCGCTCGGCTGGAATGAGATCGAAGGTGGTGGACGCAACCGCGATTTGATCCGCTGGGCAGGCCGAACGCCACTTCGGCATGGCGAGCTTCGACAAGCCCTCACACAGCCGCCCATATAGGCCGTTCACGCCGGAATCGTTGAATCGGCTCGCGACCGTCCCGAACACCGGCACGGCCTCGTCGGGCCCGTCGAACTGCTTGCGACTGCGCCGGATCTGCTTACGGACGTCGCGGAGCGCATCTTTGCTACCTCTGCGCTCAAACTTGTTGATCGCCACGAAGTCCGCGAGATCGAGCATCTCGATCTTCTCCAGCTGGCTCGGTGCACCGTACTCGGCGGTCATCACGTAGAGCGTGAGATCGGCGAGTCGCGTGATCTCGGCGTCGCCTTGGCCGATGCCGCTGGTCTCGACGATCACGAGGTCGTAGCCGGCGAGCTTGCACAGGCGAACGGCGTCGTCGGTGGCGTCGGCGAGTTCACGGCCCGCACTGCGTGTCGCCATGCTCCGCATGTAGACCCGACCGCTGCGCAGGGCGTTCATGCGGATCCGATCGCCCAAGAGCGCGCCTCCGGTACGGCGACGGGTGGGGTCGACCGAGACCACCGCGACGCGATGTTCGGGGTGATCGCGGAGCAAGCGAGCCAGCAACTCATCGACGAGCGAGCTCTTGCCCGCACCGCCGGTGCCGGTCACGCCCAAGGTCGCGACCGATGGGATCTCGGCCGCGGCCATGGCCGCGCGGAGCGCGGCCGCGCGCTCATCGTCGCCCTCTAGGACGGTAATCAAGCGGGCGAGGCGCACCGTGAACCCGGCCGCCTCACGCAGGCGAGCGAACTCGCCGAGCACGTCGGTGGGTGCCGTCGACCTATCGGACCCGCGCAGGATCTCGTCGATCATCCCCTGGAGGCCGAGCTTGCGCCCGTCCTCCGGCGAGAAGATCCGATTGATCCCGTAGGCGTGCAGCTCCTCGATCTCGCGCGGGACGATCACGCCGCCACCACCGCCCCACAAGGTGATGTGTCCCGCACCCTTTTCGCGCAGGAGATCGCGCATGTATTTGAAGTACTCGACGTGCCCGCCCTGGTAGGAGCTGAGCGCGATGGCCTGGGCGTCTTCGCAGATCGCCGCGTCGACCACTTCCTCCGCACCGCGGTTGTGGCCGAGATGAATCACCTCGGCCCCCGATTGCTGGAGGATCCGGCGCATCACGTTGATCGCCGCGTCATGCCCGTCGAACAGCGACGCGGCCGTCACCACGCGGATCTTGTGACGCGGCACATACGGGCTTGACGCTGGCGAGACGTCGGCGGCGAGCGGACCGGCGGTGGACATGCCAAGTGGTTTCACCACGATTTGCCCGGCGGGGTGAAGCCGTCCCCCGTGAGCGCCCGATCCCCGGCGTGGACGGCCAATTCCGAAGACGAGGCCCGCGGGCTCCGCAGGGCGTTTTCGCCCCCCGAGGTGCCGTCGTGCCCGGACTCACAGCCCGTGCGGCTGTGACTAGGAACGTCGTTCGTTCCGGCTGCCCCGGGCCGCGCGCGGACGCAACAGCGATCCTCGATTTCGATCCATCGGTCCGATCAGAGGATCCCGGGCAATTGGAGTCGTCCGTGATCAAATGGCCGTTCAAACAGGGCCTTGACCCGCGTCGCCGCATTGTGCTCTCCATTCGCCTCCTCGAGGGGCGCGGCGGGGGGCGAACGGTTTGGGCATCCGCCCGGGCCAGGGTTACACTGTCCCGCCGAGCACACTCACACCCACTCCCCCCATGCCCGATCGACCGACAGGTTTCCAAAAGACCGCGCGTCTTCATTCGACGCCCGGTCAGCCGGAACCCAGCAGGACGCCCACTCCAGCGCCCAGCGCTCCCTCAGCAGACGCCTCATTCGCTGGCGTCTCCGCATCCTCCATAGAGATGGTCTTGTCCGATGACATCGGCCGAACGATCGGCGGCCGCTACCGCATCACAGAAGTGATCGGCGAGGGCGGTATGGGCGTCGTGTACGAGGCCTGGGACGCCCAGGTCGAGCGCAAGTGCGCGATCAAATTGGTCCGCTCCGATTCCACAGGGGATCGGAAGTTCTTAAGCCGTTTTCGGCGCGAGCTCGAGATCACCAGCCAACTCCGCCACCCGTCGACCATCCGCGTGTTCGAACACGGGCAGACCGACGACGGCCGGCCCTACATGGTCATGGAGCTGCTCACCGGCGAGAGCCTCGCCGATCGAATGGAGCGAGGGCCTATCTCGGAAATGGAAGCGCTGCAGATCGCTCGCCAAGTCGCCGAGAGCCTGAGCGAAGCCCACGAGCACGGCGTATTTCACCGCGACCTCAAGCCCGACAACATCTTCATCGAGACCGTGGGCGTGTCGAAGGTGGTGAAGGTCCTCGACTTCGGGATTGCTGGCGGTGTCGATGCCACCCGCCTCACCCAGGCGGGCGAAGTGTTCGGCACGCCGCAGTACATGTCCCCTGAGCAGTGCAATGGCCTGCCGCTCGATCATCGCACCGACATCTACTCGCTCGGCTGCATCCTCTACGAGATGATCGAAGGTCGTCCGCCGTTTTCTGCTGAGACGCCGATGGCGACGATGCTCAAACACGTGCGCGCGAAGGTGCCGGCTCCCCGCCGCGCGAGCACCGAGGCCGCACGGGTCATTCTCATGGCCCTGCGCAAAGACCGGGCGAAACGCATTCAGACAGCCGGCCGCTTCGCCGAATTGATCGGCCACGGGATCGGCCATCTGCGTGCGCTCAAGGACGGCCGCCCGTTCGACAGCATCAAGACGCCCCTGGTCTCGAGCGCGACGACCGGGAGCACTCCGGTCGCTACCCCGCCGGCCTTGTCGGTCACAGCGCCCGCCGGACTTGGCAGCACCGCCGCGGATCGCCGCGGTCTGCTCATTGCGGTCGTTCTCGGGCTCGCGGCGGTCGTGCTGGTGTTCTTGCTCGTGTTCGGCAACACCTCCAGCCCAACCGCGGATGAGCGACGCGAGCAGCCCAGCCCCGCGACCGCAGCGCCGGAGGAGTCCACGCCCGCGCCGAAGAGCTACCCGTTCAACCGGGCATTGGTCCGCACCAACGTCCTCGGTGCCCAGGTCCTCGTCGACGGCACGGAGCAGTGCGTCACGCCCTGCGAGATCAAGGTCCCCGTCGGCGACGACATCACCCACGAAATCCGGGTGAAGAAAGACGGGTATGTCGACGTGGTGCACAACTGGCGCCCCAAGAATGTCGGCGACCCGCTGCCTCCCTTGCCCGATCTACGCAAGATGTGAGCGGCCCCGCGCCCGTCGCCTTGTCGCGGCCGGGGGCCTCTGCCATTCTTCGCCGCCATGGCCGACGAGGACGACTTCGCATCGCTGTTCGAGCAATCGGTGGCGGGCAAGGGCCCGAGCGGCTCACGGCGACTCAAGGCCGGCGAGACCGTCGACGGCAGCGTGATCGCGATCGGCGAGGACACCGTCTTTGTCGACGTCGGCACCAAGGCCGAGGCCCGCATCGATCGCGCGAGTCTCACCGACGAGCGCGGGAACCTGAAGGTCCAGCTGGGCCAGCGGATCCGCGCCACGGTGATTCACCCAGGCGGTCGTGAGGCACCGGTGCTATCGGTCGCGCTCGGGCGCGGCACAATCGATGCGGCGATGCTCGAGAGCGCCATGGAGGCTGGAACGCCCGTCGAGGGCGAGATCACCAAGGCGGTCAAGGCGGGACTCGAGGTCAGCGTGGGTGGGGTACGGGCGTTTTGCCCGGCCAGTCAGGTGGAGATCGGGCCATCGGGCGAACTCGAGGGCTGGGTCGGTCAACGCCACTTCTTCCGGGTGCTCGAGGTCAAAGAGGGAGGCCGATCGGTCATCGTCTCCCGCCGCGCGCTGTTACAAGCCGAGCGGGCCGAGCGGGCCGGAGCCGCGCTCGCCCGCCTCGAAGTCGGGGCCGAGCTCGATGGAATCATCGCATCCATCCAGCCTTACGGGGTCTTCGTCGACCTCGGCGGACTCGAGGGCCTGGTGCACGTCTCCGAGCTCGGCCACGGACGCGTCGCATCGCCCTCGGACGTGGTCGCAGTCGGCGAGCAGGTCCGCGTGAAGGTGCTCGCGATCGATGCCGGTGGCAACACCAAGGGTGGTCCACGCGTGAGCCTGTCGATGAAGGCGTTGCTGCAACCTGCCGCGAGCGACACGACCGCGGCACCCGCGGACGTGGTGGTCTCGGGCACGGTCGCCCGGATCGAGGGTGGTGGCGTGTTCGTCGACACACCACAAGGTGGCGGCTTTGTCCCCAACGGCGAACTCGGTCTGCCGCCGGGAAGCGACCCGCGACGCGTGTATGAGATCGGTCAGGTCATCGACGTCGTGGTCCTGCGACGCGATGGCAGCGGGAAGCTACGGCTCTCGGTCAAGGGTGTCGCCGAAGCTGAGGCGCGTCGTAACTACCGCGACTTCCGCAGCGGCGAGCGCCTCGGCAACCGCTCGCTTGGCAGCCTCGGTGATCTCCTTCGCGATCGCCTGCCCGACGTGCCGGATCGCGCGTCCGAGCCCACCACGCCGGTGGGTGACACCCGCAAGCCCAGCAAACGTACCGACGTCGGCCCCGAGCGGCGCCGCCGGTAACCGGGATGTGGCGCCATGGCGACGGCGCAGCAATCAGCGCACCCCACCCTGCGTGGCATCGTCACCGCGCGCTGGCTGCTCCTTGGGCTCTTCGCAGTGCTCATCCTCGGCCAGATCGTGGCCGGTGATGCCGCGCGCTCGTGGTTGGGGTGGATGCCGACGGGCCGCGATGCCCGCCCGCTGGCGGCTCTGTGGATGGTGTGGGCCTCGATCAACCTCGCCACCCAGATTTGGCTGCGCAACCATGTCGAGATTCGCCCGCCGATCGTCGGGCTCCATCTCGTGGTCGACGTCGCTGCGATCACGGCCCTGCTGTGGATCGCCGGTGGACCGACCAACCCGTTTACGACGCTCTACATCGTACCCATCACGCTGGCGACGCAGATCTCCGCCCGCTGGACCTGGGGCACCGTTGCCGCGGGGTTGGCCGGGTTCGCCGCGCTCTTGTTTGCCCGCCCGCTGCCCGCCGGCGTCGGGCGAGAGGCATTCATCGCCCACATGCATGGACTGTTGGGCGCGTTCGCGTTCTCGTTCGTGCTCGTCGGGCTGTTGGTCCATCGCATCACCGCGAGCGCCAACCGTGCGCGCGACGAGCTCGCGAGGCTGCGCGACGCGAACATTCAGGACCAGCATCTCGCCGCCCTAGGTACCCTCGCCGCCGGCGCAGCGCACGAGCTCGGGACCCCGCTTGGCACGGTCAACCTACTCGCCGCCGAGCTGCCCCACATGGCCGACGACGAGCGCCGGTCGGCGATCGACACCATCAAGCGCGAGGTTGCGCGGTGCAAGGACATCCTGCAGCGCATGGCCAGCCCCGAGGTGCGCGTGAGCGCGCTGTCGGCCCGCGATGCCCAACCGTGGCCGCTGGCGGAGCTCGAGTCCGAGCTCGATGATCCGGAGGGTGTCGCCCTGCGTGTCACCACGTCGGCGGCTTGTCGAGACGAGCGGGGCATGACCACGCTGGCGCGCGCGTCACTTGGCCAAATCGTCCGCGAACTCGTGGCCAACGCGGCCGAGGCCTGTCGCCGTCGCAAGGGTTCCACAGGGGTCGATGTCCGCATCGATGTGCATGGGGGCTACGCCGTGATCGAGGTCGAAGACGACGGTGCCGGCATGGAGCCGCACGTGGCGAGCGCGGTGTTCGACCCGTTTTTCACCACCAAGCCAGAGGGCCAGGGGATGGGCCTCGGGCTCTACCTCGCGCGCGCGCAGCTCCATCAGCTCGGCGGCGAGATCGAGCTCGATTCCCGCCCCCAACACGGTACGCTGGTACGAGTCCGCGTCGCGCAGCAACCGCCAGATCCCTACGCGTTGCCATGACGGAGCCCCAAAGTCAGCCCCAGACCATTCTCCTGGTCGACGATGACCGCGCCTTCTGTGCGGCCTTGGCGGGGGCGCTGCGGCGGCGTGGCCTTCAGGTGGTGATGGCGCATGGCGCCGAGGATGCGCTGGCCGAGTTCGACGCGTGGAAGCCGGCCTTCGTGGTCGTGGATCTGCGCATGCCGGGCAAGGGCGGGCTCGAAGTCGTGGCGAATCTCCGCGAGCGCTCCAGTGATCTGCGGATGGTGGTGCTCACCGGCTATGGCAGCATCGCGACGGCGGTCGAAGCGATCAAGCTCGGTGCGGTTCACTACTTGACCAAGCCAGCCAGCGCCGACGATATCTTGCTTGCGCTCACTCGTACCACCGCGAGCACCGATGTCGAGGCCCCGGTCGCGCCGCGGCCACTCGAAGAGGTCGAGTGGGAGCACCTGCAAAAGGTGCTCACCGACTGCAGCGGTAACGTGTCGGAGGCGGCCCGCCGACTCGGAATGCACCGCCGCAGCCTCCAGCGAAAACTCGCACGGGGTCGCCCCGAAGGCGGCGCGCCCTAGCAGCCTGTGAAAGATGCCGCGGCTATTCATCGCGATCAATCTCCCAGAGGTGGTGGCCGACCACCTCGCGCTCGTGCAAGGCGGGGTGCCAGGGGCGCGTTGGGAGGCGCGGGACAAGCTTCACCTCACCCTACGCTTCCTTGGCGAGCTCGATGGTGGCACCGCGCGAGCCGTGGCCGAGGGGCTCGCCGCGGTGACCCAACCTCGCTTCGAGCTCGGCGTCCGCGGTGTCGGTCACTTTCCACCCCGCGGCGAGCCGCGGTCGTTGTGGGCCGGCGTCGATGATCCGACTCCCCTGCATGCCTTGCACGATCGCATCGAGCGCGTCCTTATCCGCATCGGCGTGCCCGCGGACACGCGGAAGTTCGCACCCCATGTGACGCTCGCACGGCTACGCGACGCGCCCCGCGGCCGAGTGTTGGCATTTCTTGAGCATCACGCACTCCTGGAGACGGCGCGGTTCGAAGTCGTTGATTTCGCGCTGATGAGCAGCGTGCGCACCGCGGGCAGCTCGAGCTATCGCGTCGAGCAGCGGTTCCCGCTCACCTAGCCGCGGGTGTTGAACAGCCGCCGGCGGTGCCAGCCGCCCGTGGTGAACTCCACCACCCGAGCCCCGCGGAGCGGCGCCCTGCTAGCCGATCGCCGCAACGCGTCGCCGTGGCCCAGCGATCTCGCGCAAGCGCGGCTCGACGATCTTGTTGTCGTCGTCGACGAGGACAACAGTCGGCTCCCAACCGATGGCCTGCTCCTCCGGAACCTCCGCGAACGTCGCGATGATGACCTTGTCGCCGACGTTCGCGAGGTGGGCGGCGGCGCCATTGATGCAGACAACGCCGCTGCCGTCGTCGCCGCGCAGGGCGTAGGTCACCAGCCGTGTTCCCTGCGTCACGTTCCAAACGTGGACCTGCTCGTGCGCGTGAATCCGCGCAGCGTCCATCAATTCGCCCGAAATCGTCACGCTGCCCTCATATTCGAGATCGGCGTGGGTGACTGTCGCGCGGTGGATCTTCGACTTGAACAGATGAAGATGTGTGGACATTCGGGCCTCGGTGTCCCGGCCCCATGGGGGTCCAGGCACGTGCCGAGAAAATGGCCACAAATGGCGGACCGGTCAACCTCCGCGGCCCGGCGGCGGTGGCGGGACCCAGATCCAGCCGTCGACGAGCCAAAGGTCGCCAAGCGCGTCGGCGGCGTCGGCGAGCACCTCGGGGGACGCCGACGCCCGCGGCGCGGGCGGACCGGATCGGCCGAACGCGGCGGCGCCCGCCGGCCAGGCATCCTGGGCCCAGGCAAACGCCGAGACGGCGCAGATCACGGCCTGGAAGACGTGGACGTTGCGGACGACGAGCTCGGGCCAAACGTAGTCAAACACGATGTCGGCGGACATCGCGTGGAGCATGCGGTTGCGCTCTTCCCACACCCGCGATTGCTCGCCTTGATGCGCGCGCCAGACGGCATCGGCCCCGAAGCGGCGGGTGAGGGTCGCGTTGGGATCGACCTCGAGCAAGTTCTCATGTAGGCGTAACCGTGGCGACAGTGCGCGTCGCAAGTAGGTGGCGCGGGCAGTCAGCGGGCCATTGCCTTGTCCGAGGCTCTCCCGCGGTTGCAGGCCCGCGGCGGCGAGGAGCAACTCGGTGGCCCGCTGCGTGTACGGCGTGACGACGGGCTTGCCGGGATCCTGCGTGCGCCCACGCGGACGAAGCGTGGGCCCCCAGCGGCGCATCCATTGCACAACCGGTACCTCGCACGCGCCGATGCCCGGACACGCGAGCTGGCACCGGACACACGGGGGCAAGGTGAGCGGCGCGTTGACGGCGACCACGGTCCGGGGGTCGACCCAGCGCGCGAGGTAGTCGAGAAGTACCTCGTCGCGGAAGTGGGCGTCGCCATGGACGCCGGCGTCGGCAGCCCCGGTGCCGCGATGGCCGTGGCGGATCTTGGCCTCTACCACCACCAGGCGGCCCGGCTCACCGACCACGCGGGTCTCGAGCCGAGCAACGGCCGTGGTTTTGCCACGGCCACCGCCGAGGTCGATCCCGATGAAGCGGGTGAAGTCGGCCCGCGCCCGGCCAGCGGCTGTCACTCCAGCGCTCGTTCGGCGCCCTCCGGGATCACCGACGGCGAGCGATCGCGGAGGAACTTGAGATACGCGATGAGGGCCGGCAGCTCGAGGGCCGGCAGCGCGTCGACAAGTTCACGCGCCTGCCGACGCAAGGTCTCGGTCGGCCCCTCTCCGCGCTGACCGATCGGCTTCTCAAGCGGAACGTCGGGCTCTGGCGGTTGCTCGGGGTCGCCCCACGGCGGAAACTCGGCGAGCTCCATGTCTTGGTTGTTGAGCCAACCGTTAATGTAGATGTGCAGGAGGTTGCCGCGGTAGGTGAACCATCGGTCGCGTTCGACCGGGTACGAGAGCAGCACGTCTTTGAACCGACGGAACGCGCCCTTGCCGTCGATGGCGAGGATCAACCGCTCGCGCAGGGCTTCGTCGCCCACCGACTGCACGAATCGCTCCATCCAACGGTATTGCTCGCGCGACGAGGCGGGATCGAGGTGGACAAAACGCCCCTCGCTGCGGCGGATGAGCTGACGCTTCTCCTCGTCCTCCGGACGGGAATCGACGATGGTCACGACCTGGCCGGTCTTGAGGTCGAGGTAGCTGTGGGTCTCGGGGGCGTTATGCTCGAACGCGGTCTCCATGGCAGACCAGTCGGGCTTGGGCCCGGTGGATGAGATTTTCATGCGCGGATCTCCAAAGCTCTGATCAGCGCCTGCGTTCGAGGATGGTCAGGCCCCGGCGCACACGCCGCGTTGGTCGGTTATGGACCGCACAAGGGATCGCGCGGCCGGTGGGTTCACGAGACGACGCACCCTGGGGAGTGGTCGAGGTCAGCTTAGCAGGACCCGGGCAATGTCGGCATCCGAGTCATCCGCCCAGCCGTCGGCGGAGGGCCCGGAGCTTGCGGCGGAGGGCGGCAACCTGCGGCCCGCGGTCTTGACGGCGGAGCAAGCCGTCAATCACCCGCAAGGCCGCGGTGCGCCCACCCTCGTGACCAGCGCCCACGGCCAGACGCCGGGCCGCGTCGTACGCCACGGCCCGAGGTCTCGCGCCGGGCGGCGCCCCAGGAGCCAACTCCGCCGGCGCTACCGCAGGCGGGGCGGCGACTTGCAACCGCAACGACGCGAGCTCCGCCTCGAGTTCGTCCACAGGACGAACGCGCAGCGCCGCGAGCTCGCGCTCGAGCGCTGCGACGCGCCAACGCAGGCTCTGCTCGCGCGACAATGCCGCGTCGAGGCGCTCGGCATCGGCCGCCGCAGTGGCTTCGACGCCATTTGCGAGCTGATCGCGCAGCTCGCCGAGCGCCTCGCGCAAGGTGGCGTTCTCCGCCTGAAGCGCGTCGAGCTGCTCGACCGCCCGCTGCCGTTCCAGGGCCACGAGGTCGTGCTGCCGCCGCAATTGGCCGAGCACGCGGCGCAGATCGGTGCTCCCCGCCTCGTCCGTATTGCCCGCGTCCACCTCGACCAGCGTGAGCCCCTCGGCGGTCTCGGTCAGGCGGCCGACCACCGCAAGCACCCCGACCAACCGTGGCGCCCCCTGGGCCAGGGAGTTGTCGAAGGAAAGCGGCACACCGTCATCCTCCCTGCCGAGTTCGTCACCGCCATCGTCGGCGTCGTCCTCGACGTCGATTCGCCCGGCGCGTGCCCACGTGGGAATGCGCGAGATCTCACCGCCTCCATCGCTGGCCTCGGGTTCCTCGCCGCCCTCGCCCCGGTCCATCTCGACGAAACCCAAGACACTCGGCACGTACATGCCAAACATCCGCACCGCGGGCATGCTGGCGTCGAGCAGCTCGGACAGGGCCGTCAGCGCCGGATCGTCGGCGCGTGGACTCACCAGCATCGCTGTGCGCCCGCGGCTGAGCGTCTCGCCCAGTGCGTCGATCCACGCGCGCGCCATCCGTCCGATGACGTAGCGTCCGCCCGCGTCGACCGACGTGCGCATCGGCCCGCCGACGTCGGTGCCATCATCCTCGTCATCGGACCCCGACAGGACCACCATCGCCGACTCCCACGGCAGGACACCGATCGCCTCGATGGCGGCGCCGATCTGAGAGAAGCGGACCCCCGGCCACCGTGGCGAGAACAGCCGCACGGCCTCGTCGTTGCGAACGAACATCCACACCGGCGTCCCGCGTTCGCGGGGTAGAAGCGCCTCGAGCAACTCGCGCGTGGGGTCGTCGTCGAAGGTCTCGCCGCCGGTGGCGACCGCGCGCATGACGTCCTCGAGCTCGTGGTCGACAAGGAGCCGAGCCCGACCGCGCCAAAGCGCGTCGCAGAACACATAGCGGGCAGCCCAACGCCTTTCGAGCATCGCTGCCCGCTTCTTAGCAGGCCGTCGCCCCGGCCAACAGTGGCGCCGATGGCCTCGCCCCGAAAAGGCGGCCTAGAGCCCGGTGTCGGAAGTTGGTGCCGGGTTTAGGGGCGGGGCTGCGGCCCGAGGGCAAGGCGCGAGGCCGAAGCTGTACCGGGCGTACTGCGAGCGCCGAGCAACGCCGCCATCGGGCCGCGGAGCCGCACCTAAACCCGGCACGAACTTCCGACACCGGGCTCCAGAGCCCCCGGGCCGCGGTGCGGCGACCGGCGTGCGTCCTGCGCAGCGGCGCTGCCACGCCAGGGCGCGTCGGCTCGCCGACCGGTCGCACGCGCCCACTGACCACACTACACTCGCCGAGCCGGCCCTCCCCCAACGCTTCCCATGGACGTGCCCCTGCGCAGCAAGCTCGACGCGATCGCCGAGCGCTATGACGAGCTCAGCAGCATGCTGTGCGCGCCGGAGATCGTCGGCGACAAGCCCAAGTTTCTCGCGCTCAGCCGCGAGCACGCGGAGCTCCGCCCGGTGGCCGAGGCGTACGCCGAGTTTCTCGCGACCGAGCGGGCCTGGGGTGACACCGAGGCCCTTCTCGCGGAACCCGAGATGCGCGAGCTCGCTGAGGGCGAGCTTCCGGAGCTACGCGCCCGGCTGGCCGCTCAGGATGCCAACCTCCAGAAGCTCCTGACCCCGCGCGACCCCAACGACAACCGCGACGTCATGCTCGAGATCCGCGCCGGCACCGGCGGCGAAGAAGCGGCCCTGTTCGCCGCTGAGCTGTGGCGGATGTACCAGCGCTACGCCGAGCGTCGCGGCTGGCGCGTCGAACCGATGAACGTATCTGATGCCACCGCCGGCGGGCTCAAGGAGGTCGTCGGGATGATCCGCGGTCGTGACGTATACGCGATGCTGAAGTTCGAGTCCGGCGTACACCGGGTTCAGCGCGTCCCGGCCACCGAAGCCCAGGGTCGGATCCACACCTCGGCCGCCACGGTGGCGATCATGCCGGAGGCCGAGGACGTCGATATCGCTATCGCGGAGTCGGACCTCAAGGTCGACACGATGCGTTCATCGGGGTCCGGTGGGCAGCACGTAAACACCACCGATAGCAAGGTACGCATTACCCACATCCCGAGCGGGATCGCAGTGGAATCGCAGCAGGAAAAATCACAGATCAAGAACCGCGAGATCGCGATGATCCTGCTGCGCACACGCCTACTCGACATCGAATTACAAAAGCAGCAGGCCGAACGGGCGGCGGCACGCAAGTCCCAGGTCGGTTCGGGCGATCGATCCGAGAAGATCCGCACCTACAACTTCCCGCAGGACCGGGTCACCGATCATCGCATCGGCCTGACCCGCCACGACATCATCGCATTCATGAATGGCGAGATCGACGACGTCATCGACGCGTTACGCGCGCACGACGAAGCGGACCGCTTGACCTGAGCGAGAGGAGCACGACGTGAAGCAGACCGTCGAAGTCGAGATCGCAGGTCAACGGCTATCGATCCGTAGCGACGAGGGCCCGGCCTACGTCCAGGAGCTGGCCGACTACGTCGACGCCCAGCTGCGCCAACTCGTGGCCGGCGGACGTAGCACCATCAACCTCCAGCGTGTGGCTCTGCTCGTGGCGATCCAGCTCGCCGACGAGCTGTTCCGCGAAAAGGACCTTCACCGGCAGTTCCGTCAGCGTGTGGGTACCAAGCTCGACGCGCTTGAGTCCGCGCTGAACGAACATCAACGCCGACTCGAGGACATGTGAACACGCCTGCCGATACCCCCTTGGAGTCCCCGGCCCTACGCGAGTTTGCCGCGCGCGGGATGATCGAGCAGGCCTCTGATCTCGCCGCGCTCGACGTCGCGATGCGATCGGGTCCGGTGACGTTTTATGTCGGATTCGATCCAACCGCGGCGTCGCTGCACGTCGGAAACCTGGTGCCGATCATGGCGATGCGTGTGCTGCAGCGCCATGGGCATCGCCCAATCGTCGTACTCGGCGGTGGCACCGGAATGGTCGGCGACCCCTCGGGCAAGACGGAGATGCGCAAGATCCTCGACGCTGAGACGCTCTCAACCAACCGGGCGCGGATCCACGAGCAGTTCGGGCGGTTTCTCGATGTCGACGCCGCGCGTGGCACCATCGTCGATAACGCGGACTGGCTGCTTCCGTTGGGGTACATCGCGTTCCTGCGCGACGTCGGCGTCCACTTCACCGTCAACCGGATGATTGCCGCCAAGACCTACCGCGACCGTCTCGAGGCCGAAGAACCGCTGTCGTTCATCGAATTCAACTATCAGCTGCTCCAGGCCTACGACTTCGTCCACCTGTTTCGCACCCGCGGCGTGACTCTCCAGCTGGGTGGGGCCGATCAATGGGGGAATATCGTCGCCGGGATCGAGCTCATTCGACGCATGGCGGATGGTCAGGGTTACGCGCTCACGTTTCCCCTGCTCACCACGGCCGACGGCCGCAAGATGGGCAAGAGCGAAAAGGGCGCGCTGTGGCTCGACGCGGGCATGTGCAGCCCATTTGACTATTACCAGTACTTCGTCGGCGTCGATGACCGCGACGTGCGAAGGATGCTGATGATCTTCACCGATCTGGGGCCGGCCGAGATCGAGCGTATGTGCCAGGCGGAGGGTGCGGCGCTGCGCGAGGTCAAGGCGACGCTTGCGTTCGAGGCCACTCGCCTGTGCCACGGACTCGCCGCCGCCGAGACCGCGCGCACCGCCGCGGCCCAGGCCTTTGGCGGCGGCGATGATTGGAGCGCGATCGAGGTCGTGGCGTTGCCGGTCACCTCGATGAAGCTGATCGATCTGGTCGTGGATCCCGCGGTCGCGGCGTTCCCGAGCAAGCGTCAGGCCCGTGAGCGCATCGTCGGCGGCGGCGTGAAGGTGGATGGCGAGAGCGTCACCGATCCCGAGCGCGAGCTGCGGGCCGGCGATTTCGCCGACGCCACCTTGCGCTTGCAGGCGGGCAAGAAGCTGCGCAAGCGGATCTTGCTCGGGGCAGGCTAGCGCCGGCGACCGCCGGACCGCCGATGCCCGCCCGGACGACCGGGACCACGGCCGGGACCGCCGCCACGTTGCCCCGAGCGCCCCGATGGTGGCGCAGGTGGCCGACTACGCCCGTGCAGATCCGTGGGCGCAGGCGCGGCAGCGGCATAGGCATGGTCTTCGACGCGCTCGAGATGCCGCCCGAGCATCCGCTCGATGTCGACCAGATACGCCTGCTCCTCGGCGTCACACATCGACCAGGCGACCCCAGCGGCCCCGGCCCGCGCCGTACGCCCGATCCGGTGCACGTAGGTTTCGGCGACGTTGGGCAGATCGTAGTTGATGACGTGCGTGACGCCGTCGACATCGATGCCGCGAGCGGCTAGATCCGTGGCGACCAACACCCGCAACGTGCCGCCCTTGAACGCCGCAAGCGCCCGCGTGCGCGCACTCTGCGACTTGTTTCCGTGGATCGCAGCGGCCGGGACGCCGGCACGATCGAGGGATTGGACCACACGATTGGCACCGTGCTTGGTGCGGCTAAACACCAGCGTGCGAGCGAGGGCCGCGCTGCGTAACATCTCGATCAACAGCTTGGGCTTGTCGGCCTTGGCAACGAAGTAGAGGCGTTGCTCGATGTTGTCCGCCGTCGTCGCCGGGGGCGCGACAGCGACGCTCACGGGATCATGCAGCAACCCGTCGGCCAAGGCGCGGATCTCCGGCGGCATGGTCGCGGAAAAGAGCAGATTTTGCCGCTTGGCCGGCAGGGCCGCGATGATCCGCTTCACATCGGGCAAGAAGCCCATGTCGAGCATGTGGTCGGCCTCGTCGAGTACGAAGATCTCGACCGCAGCCAACGATAGATGTTTGCGCTGCCACAGGTCGAGCAGTCGGCCCGGCGTGGCGACGAGGATGTCGATGCCGCGGCCGAGCTCTCGGATCTGGGCCGCCTCGGCGACGCCGCCGAAGATCACCGTGTGCCACAGCTCGAGGTGACGGCCGTAGGTCGCGAAGCTCTGGCCGATCTGGGCCGCGAGCTCGCGCGTCGGCGACAGGACAAGCGCGCGGATCCTTGGATCGTCTCCGGCGGTGGCGTCGACGCGCTGCAACAGCGGCAAGGCGAAGGCCGCGGTCTTTCCGGTGCCCGTCTGCGCGCATCCGACGATGTCGCGTCCGGCCAGTGCCGGGCCGATCGCAGCGGACTGAATCGGGGTTGGCTCGCTGTACCCGGCCTCGGCGACCGCGCGCAGCAGCGGAGCCGCGAGGCCGAGCTGATTGAAGTCCACGGACAGCTCCCATCGCACGGATCGCGGCACTCGGGCAAGCCCGGGGGCGGTGCAAGCGCGCTAAGGGTGGCTGTTTCATCCAAAAGTTTGGCCGGTCGGCCCCCCCGGTGCTATCCGGGCCCAGACGCCCGGAACTCCGCCGGCCCCACTCCGCCATGGCCAAGCTCAGCATCGTCGCCGCGCTCACCCTCGCTTGTGCCGCTTGCGGCAGCCAGGGTTCGCCCCCCGGAAACGACGCCCGCCGCTTCTCCGGCGGTTGGGACGGTCCCAACGACGCCAGCACTGCGGTGCTCTTGCTCCGCGACGATCTTGAGGGAACCCTGCACGACCTGAAGCTCGCCGGCGGGCGGTTGGCCTATTCGTTCGCCTATGACGTCGAAGGCGTGCTTGGCGGCGACGGGCGATCCATCGACCTCTCCCTGGTTTGCGCGCAGGCGGCAACCGCTGAGCCCGCGGTCCGAGACGATCCCAGCGCGTGGTCTGCGGTGGACTGCGCAGGTTGGGAGCTCGAACTCGCGTGTGAACTCGTTGGCGACTGCGAAGCCAATGGCTGCAACTTGATCTGCGACGTCACCTACTTCGGCGACGGCTACGCGACAATGGCGATCCCCCTCTCGAGAGTAGAGGATCACTTCTCGACCTGGCAGCGGGTCTGATCGCCCGGGTCGCGGCGTAGCACGGCCAGCGCTCGGGCGAGCACGTCCCCCGCATCGCCGCCGTGGGCGAGGCTGGCGATCGCAGCCCGGGCTCGGCGCGCACCCGCGGTCGCGCGCCACAGCCCGAGGGCGTGCCGGGTGACATCATGCGCCCGTCCGCCGCCGGCAACATGCGCAAGCGTGCGTGCGCGCAGCTGCTGACCGAGCTCGACGGCAGAAATCGGCGCGCTGGCGTCGCCGAAGAGATCGGAATCCGCGGACGCGAACCGCAGCGGGTCCTCGTAGGCCGCGCGACCGACCATGACACCCGCCAGCGGTGCAGCGCCGAGATGGGCCCGCACGCCGTCGAGATCGAGGATGCCCCCGGAGATGACGACCTGCAGCTCGGGCCGCGCGCGGGCCAGGGCGTGCACCTCCGCGGGGCGCAGCGGCGGCACAGCGAGGTTCCGCGCACTGCTCCAGCCGCCGAGCACGGCGGCTCGCGCATGGACAGTGAAGCGGCGGCAACCCGCCGCCGCCACCTCGTCGACGAAGGCGAACAGGTGCTCGGCGTCATCGGCCCCGCGCAGCCCGATCCGATGCTTGACCGACACAGGGATGGCCACGGCATCGATCATCGCGGCCACCAGCTCAGCCACGCGCGCCGGCCTGGCCATCAGTGCCGCGCCCCACCCCGATCGTTCCGCGTTCGGCGACGGACAGCCGCAATTGAGATCGAGCCCGTCCACTCCGAGCGACTCGGCGATGCGCGCCGCGGCGACCAACTCCGCGCGATCGCAGCCGCCGAGTTGCAGCACCAGCGGACCCTCGCCGGGCTCGACCCACGGCCGGTGTGGATCGTCCAGGAGCGCGCGCGCCGGAATCATCGGGGTGTACAGCGTGGCGCGCCGGGTAATCCGTCGCATCAACCACCGAAAGTGGCGATCGGTCCGGTCCATCATGGGCGCGATCGACAGGGGCATGCGCACGGCTACGTGTTCGACTACCATGCTCCGACGATGTCGTCGGCCGAGGTCGCGATCGTCGGGGCGGGGTGGCTGGGCACTGCCGTGGCGGCGCGGCTCGCCGCCGCCGGCACTTCGGTGGTGGCCACGACACGCGGTGCTCCGCGCCCGGCCGATCTAGCGCCGGGCGTCATGCACCATTTTCTCGATCTGTTGGCCCAAGGTGCAACCGTGGGACCGCTCGCCGAGGCCCACGCTTGGGTCGTCGCGATTGCGCCCGGCCGCGCGCAAGACCGCGATCGCGTCTACCTCGGTGGCGCCCAAGCCATCGCGTCGTGGCTGCCCGCCCACTGCCAACGGCTGGTGTGGGTGAGCTCGACGTCGGCCCTGCCGGCCAAGGATGGCTGGGTGGACGAAGACGAGCCCGAGTGGCCCGAGGAGCCGCGCGGGCGGATCCAACGCGAAGCCGAGCGGGTCATCGCACGGGCAGCGGAGGCGGCCGCAGTCCCTTGGTTTGTCCTGCGCATGGGCGGCCTCTATGGACCGGGGCGCCCCCTCGGTCGCGTCTTTTCGCCCTCCGCCGAACCGCTGCCGGGTGACGGCATGACCGCCACGAACCTGGTGCACCGTGACGATGCCGTGTCTGCGGTCGTCGCCGCACTCGCAGCCCCCGCCGATCGGTCAGGGATCGTCTGCGTCGTCGACGATGATCACCGCAGTCGGCGCGAGATGTACGACGCGGTGGCGGTTGCGCACGGGCAAACGCCCCCGTGTTGGACCGACCCGGCGGGGGCGCGGGTCGAAGGCAAGCGGGTCCGCAACGACCGCCTGCGCGAGTGGCTCGGCGTCATCCTCGCGCACCCGCACCACCGGCCCATCGTGCGTGTGCCTGCGCCGTGACCGGGCCCCTTGCGCGCCCCGGACCAGTGCTTAGACCTCTGACCCATGCCCTCGGTCAGCTCCGCGGTGTCCCAAGCCTTGCCTGCCATCGGCCCGGACGTCGATTTGAACGGACTTCAAGACGAGCTCGACCTTGTGGCCCACGAGGCCGCGGCCGCTCGGGCCGCCGGCCGCGCCATCCCAGACGCGATCCGCGACGGGGCGCACCCGGCGATGGCTCGATTCCACCGCGATCTGGAGGACGCGCTCTTCGTCGAGATTCCGCCCGAGCTCGAGGGCTGGGTCGACGCGCTCGGGGCGGACGATACCCGCGGCCGCGCGGCGGTCGGTCGGTTCGCCGACACGCTCACGCGCGCCGCCACCGCCCTGGGCGAGGGCGAATTGCAGCGCGCACTGGCGGAGTTTCTCGTGTTCGAAGCGGTACGCCTCCGCCTCGCCGTCACTTTGTGGAGCAACCAGGACTTCGAACGCACCGGCGGTGACGCCGATGAGATCGACGACGTCGCGTGGGCCGAAGTCGAGGCCATGCTGAAGCATCCAACCCTCGCCGCCGGGGGTGTGCGCCCGCTTCAGGTGCTGTTCGCATCTGCGTTTGTCATGCTCGCGCGCGAAACCAATGACCGTGTGGCGTCGCTGCAGGTCGTCGCCGAAGACGTCCGCGAGGAGCTTGCCATGCGCGCGCGCCTCCGCGCCGCGTTGCGCGAGCTCCGGCTCCCGGAGGCGATCTTGCTCGGCAACGCGCTGTCCAACCTACTCGGCACCGATCGGGTGGAGCTCGGCGAGCTGCAGGCCGACCACCGGCTCGCGCTCGGCGAAATGACGCGGCAGGCGATGGATCAGAGGGTGTCACGCGGACGCAAGGCACTTGGCGGCGGGCCGCAGAGTTGGCCGCGCCGCCGCCGGCCGGCGCTATTTGATCGCCTCCGCGCGCCCGCGCGTCCCCAGTGATGTCCCAGTAAAGAGCCGCGTCATCGCGGGCGTCCGCCTGTTACCTTGGGTCCACCGCGATGGCCCCGACCCCGTCCGCGCGCACGCGCCTCACCGCGCTGGTCTCGGTGGCCGCCGTCAGCCTCGCCGTCGATCTCGCGACCAAGGCGTGGGCATGGGCCGAGCTCCGGCGGATCGGCATGCGCAAGCTCGTCCCGGGTGTGTTGCATCTCGAGTTCGCATTCAACACCGGGGCTGCATTCGGCGTGCTTCGCGATCAAAATTGGGCGCGACCGTTGTTTCTGGGCATCACCGCGGTGGTGGTCGTCACCCTGGTGGTATTGGCGCGGCGGTTGCGTAGCGATCCGTGGTGGGTACACGCGGCGATCGGTCTCGTGCTCGGCGGCGCCCTCGGAAACCTCCACGACCGACTCGCCCGCACCCAGCCCACGCTAAACCGCGGGATCCGCCACGGCGTCGTCGACTTCATCGTGGTCTTCTACTGGCCCGGCCACCGCTGGCCGGCGTTCAACCTCGCCGACGTCGCCCTGCTCGTCGGTGCGATTGGGATCGCGTTTGCGCTCAGGCGCCACGCCCAGACCAAGGCGAGGTGAACCGTGCATCCCGTGCTCTTTGAACTTCCGTGGGGCGGCAACGCCAACGCCTACGGGACATCCATCCTCGTCGGTGCGCTCTTGGCCATGCCGGGGATCTACTGGGACGCGCGCCGCCGGGGTATCGCCCCCGGAAACACCGCCTCCTTCCTCGTCGACTTCTATCTCGTCCTCGTGTTGGGCGCGTTCGTCGGCGGGCGCCTTGTCCACGTGATCACCGTGCCCGGGGCCTACCTCGCAGACCCGTGGCAAGTGTTCGTCAGCGATGGGACCGGGTTCGTCTTCTTTGGATCCCTCGGCGCGATCGTTGCGGGCTGGATCTGGGTGGCCCGCCGCTATCAGACCCGATTTTCGATGATGTGCGACCTCGGGGCCACGTGGATGGCGCTCGGGCACGGGTTCGGACGCCTTGGCTGCTGGCTGGCGGGCTGCTGCTGGGGTGCGCCCACAGCCGCACCGATCGGGGTCCGGTTTCCGCCGGAGTCGATCGTATTCAGCACCGGCGGCGCCGCGACCGACGATCACACCACCGTCGCGCTTCACCCGGTGCAGCTGTACGAAGCGATCGGACTGTGGGCGATCGCCGCCGGGCTGGTGGCCTGGCGTCTCCATCGCGGCCCCGAGCCGCCGTGGCGACAGGCCTCGCGCTACGCCGCCGCCTACGGGGTTCTGCGGATGATCACCGAAGCCTTCCGCGGCGACGCCGGCCGCGGCTTCGCCGTCGAGCTCCGCTGGCCCGCGCTCGCCGAGGCGCTGTGGCTCCCGCCCCAGCAACCACTCGCGTTATCGACCTCGCAATGCGCTGCGCTCATCCTGCTTGCCCTGGGCCTTGTGGGGCTTCGCCGCTCCCGGCCCACCCGAGCACCGGCCGCCTGAAGTGGTCGCCACCTGGGCGACTGGCCCCGGGGACGCGGCGGGAGTGCCCACCCGGAGCCCCTCGGCTATGCTCCGCGCTCCGCCATGGCCGATGCTCCGTCCGCGACGCCCTCCGGGATCGACGATCCGCCCCGTCGTTCTCGCTTCATCCTGCTCGCCGTGTTCGCCGCGGTGACCCTGGGGCTCGACCTGTGGACCAAGGCTTGGGCCTGGGACACCCTGCGCGATGGCACGGTCATCACCATCGTCGACAACTGGTTCTACTACGAGTTCGGGTTCAACACCGGCTCGGCATTCAGCTTTCTGCGCGACGCCTCGTACGCGCGCGCGGTGTTCATCGTCGTGACCCTGTTCGCGCTCGTCTACATGGGTCATCTGGCACGAACGCTGCCAACCCGTCACGCGGTCTACTTTGTCGCCATTGGGCTGGTCAGCGGCGGCGCGCTCGGCAATCTCCACGATCGCCTCGTTCGGGTGATGGATGTGCGCGGCGAAGCTCGCTACGGCGTCGTCGACTTCATCAAGGTGTTCTACTGGGAAGGCAAACCGTGGCCTACGTTCAACGTGGCCGACATCGCACTCGTCGTCGGCGTGGGCCTGCTGTTCATCGCGCTTTCCCGTTATGGCGATGGCACGGAGAAGGCGTCGGCGGGGTCCACCGCCCCGCCCCGAAGCGATCGCGCCGCGAAGTGAGCGTGCCGCCCTCGGGGCCGCCCCTGTCTCGGGCGCAGG
>CADEGN010000103.1 GCA_902826865.1 uncultured Myxococcales bacterium | reverse complement strand
GATCGTCGGCGTCGCGCCGGCGACCTGGCGGACGATGCGTGCCGGCGAAGCGCGCGGCTGAGCCGCGTCGGGGAGGAGTTCACCACATGTCCAAGGTGCGGTTACCAAAATGCGTCGTGGTCGATTCACAGGTCGTGCTGGTGGGCTCGCACAACTTGACGAACAACGGCATCGCACGCGATCAGCCGCGCCCGCGTCGCTTGCTAGGGCGTGAGTTCTTAGGCCCCGGCGGTAAACGGCCGCTCTGCTCCGCACGCAGCGCACGCTCGAGGCCGTCGAGGATGAGCTCGAGCCCGACCGAGAACTCGTTGCCATAGGCGTAGCCGGGCTCGAGCACCCGCTGCGTGGCGAACTCGACCAGGTGCGGATACTGGTCGATGGGGAAACGCTTCATCATCTCCGTGGCTACAGCCTTGGTCTCTTCGGCGCTCTGGAACGGTAGGTTTTGCTCGGTGTGTACGAAGCCGTAGGTGTAGCTGTCGAGCACCGAGTACGCGTGGCCGGTCAGCGCGATCGAGAAACCCGCGTGGCGCAGGCAGCCCAGCACCGCATCGTGATGGGCGAGCGTCGTGGGGCCGGGCGAGGTCCGCGACTCCACGAGCCAAAGCGCCCAGGGGTGCCGGCTCAGCGCAGCTCGGGCCGAGTGTGCGCGGCGCCGCATCGCTTCCTTCCATGGCGCGGTCTTGGACGTGGCCTCGATCTCCGCGAAGACGCGATCGACGATGCCGTCGAGGATGTCGTCCTTGTTCGCGACGTGGTGGTACAGCGACATCGCCTCCACACCGAGGACTTCAGCCAGCCGGCGCATGGTGAGCTGGTCCAGTCCACCCGAATCCGCCAGCGACATCGCCTCGTCGAGGGCACGCGCGCGACTCAAGGGCGCGCGCCCTCCGGCCCGTGGCTGCGGCCGCTTCGGCATCGCCATTTCGTAGCACCGCCTTGACAACCTTACAAGGTAAGTCCATACCGATGATCGAGACTTACGCAGTAAGTCCAGCACCCACGAGACGCCGATGAACGCCCAACCGGAGATCTTGCGCCCCACCCACAACGCCGCCACCGCGGCCCAAACCATGGAAGCGGTCGTCGTATCCGCGTATGGCCCTGCGTCGGCGCTGCGCGTAGCGACGGTGGCGCGGCCTGCGATCGGTGAGGGCGAAGTGTTGGTGCGCGTGCACGCGGCCGGGCTCGATCGTGGTGCCTGGCACCTGATGACCGGCAAGCCATACCTGATGCGGATGATGGGGTTCGGGTTCCTGCGGCCGAGCAGCCCGCTGCTGGGACGCGAGGTCGCGGGTACGGTGGTCGAAGTCGGGGCAAAGGTGACTCGGTTCGCGCCGAGCGACGCGGTCTTCGGCATCGGCGAAGGTTCGTTCGCCCAGTACGCGCGTGCGCGCGAGGACAAGCTCGCACTCAAGCCGGCAAACGTCTCGTTCGAGCAGGCGGCCGTGATCGGTATCTCGGGCGTGACCGCGCTGCAGGCGCTGCGCGACGCGGGGCGGCTCCGCGCTGGTCAGCGAGTCCTGGTCATCGGTGCGTCAGGCGGCGTGGGCAGTTTCGCCGTGCAGATCGCCCGCTCCATGGGCGCCGAGGTCACCGGCGCGTGCAGCACGGCCAAGATCGACCTCGTGCGCTCGCTGGGAGCGCACCACGTGATCGACTACACGAAGGAAGATCTCGTCAGCGGCGCACAGCACTACGACCTCATCGTCGATATCGGCGGCAACACTCCCGCCTCGCGACTTCGACGCGCGCTCACGCCCACCGGCGTCGTGGTGCTGGTGGGCGGCGAGAACGGCGGCAACGTGACCGGTGGCCTCTTCGGGCGACCGCTGTGGGGCATGGTTCTGTCTTTGTTCAATCGCCAGCGCTTCGCGATGCTCATGGCCAAGGAGACCCACGTGGACCTCGAGCCGCTCGGCCAGCTGCTGGCCACGGGCGAGGTGACCTCAAGCATCGACCGCGTCTGCTCGCTCGATCAGGTGCGGCAGGCAATGCTCGACCTGGAAGCGGGGCGGGTGCGCGGCAAGGTCTGCGTCGCGGTGGCGTGAAGCTCGGGGGCACGCGGATCACGGGCACTGCAGGTCATCGACGGAGAGCTCGGCCAGCGTCACGGATCCGCCGAGGTGCAGGTCCGGCCACAATCGATCCGCATCGGCCTCGACGTGGACCGTCCGTCCAAGATCGACGCCCGGCGTGCACGCGCCGTCTTCGTCGACGTCGAGGCGCACCTCAATCCACGCCTGCGCGACCGGTGACAGCTCTGCGGAGAGGACAACCTCGACCTCGCCGTCTTCGTCCACGATGCCCTCGCCCATCAGCGCCGCTCCCCCAAACGGCTCGAGTCTCGCCGTCAGTGTCCGCCCGGCGTGCGCCGCGAGCCCCGACGCGCGGATCGTGTTCGTCGTTGGCGCGACGCCCTCCGGATAGAGCATGCCGATCATGCAGTCGTGCAGGGTCAGGAAGCACAGCGCGATCTGGGTGCACGCGACGAATGAATCGGCGACTTCGGGGGGCCAGCCTTCGCGATGCGTCGTGCAGTAGGCCGCGCACTCGCTCGGTTCGAAACACTGCTCCGCGGGGATCATGCATGTCTCGCGGCAGTCGAGGCCGGCGATGTCCGTGTCGCCTGTCGTCGACGCGCTCGCGTCGCCGTCGCTCGTCGAGGATGTGCCTCCGAACTCGGCGCCAGACAGCGACGATGCATCGCTCGCCGGGCCGGCCGTCGTCGTGTCGCCCGCCGTCGTCGTCGTGTCGCTCGCCGCCGTCGCCGTGTCGCCCGCCGTCGTCGCCGCGATCGACGTCTCGCCCGGGTCGGAGGCGGCATCGGCACCGTCGTCGTCCAAGCCCGCGGGTCCGCAGCCGAGGACGAGAAGGAGCAGTGTCAGGCGAGGTGCCGAGACGCATCGCATGCGGTTGCATGTATGGTGGGTCCGCCGCGCGTGTCCAACGAGATTCGCTTGACGTCATGATCAACGCCCGATGAACGCTGCCGACGCCTCGAGGATCGGCCGATGTGCCCCCCCCGGCTCAGTTCCCGAATGACGTCATGAACATGCGTCCCATGAAACTGTCATACGAACCGCCATAAGTCGCCGACTCGATCGCGGCCGCCACGACCAGCGGAAGCGATGCCACCCTAGCTGCCGGTGATTTCCAGTCCCGCGCGCGTTCGGGCGCGACGTCCCAATCGCGGTCGCCTCAGTCGCAAGGCGGTCCATAGACCCGCATGGTCTTGTGGAACGCGTCTCCGTGGCTCGACGTCGCGCCGGGGAGCGCACCGCTCTCCGTACGCCAGCCGGGCGCGTTCACGGCTTCGAACGTGTAGCTCTGGCCGTCGCTGAGCGGCACCGGGATCTGCCCAAACCAGAGAAAGCCCGCGATCGCTTGCTCGCCGACGAGGTAATCCCCGCTCGAGAGCAGCGTGCCCGCCGTGCCGACACCTTCGTACAGGTTGAGCGTGAATGTTCCCGCGGGCGCGCCTGCCTCCCAGAACAAGAGGATGAACGCGGCCAGACTGTCGCCCGACGCAGTGAACGACTGCCAGCCGTCGCCTTGCCCTACGGGTGCGTGGCCGTCGCCGCCCAGAAACAGCCAATCGTGCGCGCTGGTCGTGCAAATGCCGTCGTCCTCCTGGAACTCGACGTCGATGTCGAGTGTGCCGTCGCTCATCGGCACCAGATCGCCCTCGATCTCGAACATGTACGTCACCTCGGTCGAGAAGTTGTCCGCGACCGCGAACTCCACAGGGTTGGGCGTAATTAGATCGGCCACGACCTGCGCGGGCTGAGGGTCGCCGATGCTGCCGCGATACACTTCCCAGCCGGGCAGCAGCTCGAGCTCATAGTGTCCTGCCGCAAGCGGAATGCTGAGCGAAGGCGTTCCGTCGGGCTCGTCCGCCGCGGTGACGAGCGCCTCGACGCCGTCGCCCGTGATGTGGAACCCCGCATCGCTGAGATGGTATCTCGCGCCACTGGCACCTTCGCCCCACAGGCCAACGCGCAGCGAGCCATCGCCTTGGACGGGATCGGCTTGGGCACATGCCGCGCCAGTCGTGGCGATGAACGCCCACGCTGTGAGGTCGAACGGAGCCTGGAGTCGGGTGTTTCGGGCCATGCCGACTGAGTGGCAGGGCCCGGGCGGATCCGTCCCGTGCCGGCGCTCGAGCAGCGGGTGGACCCTCGGAGTCCGTCGTTTTCCGTGCAAGGCTTGGGCAGGCTCGCGACATGGGGTGTTTGTCCGGGCACAGCCGGCATGTCCGAAACCGAACCGAGCGCCGCCGGGACGCTGACCCCGGCGCAGTTTGCCGCCCGCTTCCGCGAGTCCTCGCGCGTGCTTTGGTGTATTGCGGCCGGAGTGTTGGGGGACCGCGGTCCGGCAGAGGACGTGCTGCAAGAGGCGGCGATGACGGCACTGCGCAAGCTCGACACCTTTGCGCCCGGCTCGAACTTCGCGGCGTGGATGGGCCAGTTCGTGCGGTACATTGCGCTCAATCAGCGCCGCAAGGTCAACCGCAGGGAGCACGCGCTTCGGGTCGATGGCGTCGGCGCACTTTCGAGTGCGCAGCCCGCGACGCGAACCGACACCGAGTTGTTCGATGCCGACGTCACGCGGGCGCTTGGCGCACTCGGCGAGACCGCGAGAACGTGCCTGTTGCTCAAGACCGTGTTGGAGCTCGACTACGCCGAGATCGCCGACCTGCTCGAGATCCCCGCCGGAACCGCAATGAGCCACGTGTCGCGAGCGCGCGCCAAGATGCAGCAATTGCTGGCCGAACCGAATCTCACGGTCGGCCTCGGAGGGGCACGATGAGCGACCGCGGGCAGCAAGGGATCGAGGCGTCACTGCGACGGCAGTTCGAGCCGCCAAATCTCGATGCGCTCGGCGACCGTGTCGCCGCCGCGTCGGTCCGGCCGAACGAACCCGCTGTCGGAGTTGTGCGTCTGATCGCGCGCGACGATGGCGCGGAGGAACCCAACACTTCGGTACACCGCCGCCGCACGAGCATCGGGGTCCTCGTCGCGGTCGCCGCTCAGGCAGCGACCGTGCTGCTCCTCGCGCGGCCCAGTGAACCGGGCCGCGCGCCCGTCGCCCGCGAGTCGAAGCCAGCGAAAGTCCGCGCACCGACGTCGCACGAAGTCGCCGGCCGGCAGCTGCACGACTTCTTGCGCTCGGCTGCCTACCAGCGGGGGCCGCTTCCCGACGGCGCCAGCTGCATCGCGGATGGCGCTCCGATCCCCGACGGCGTCCGGGAACCGGGTGTACCGTTGCTGCAATCGAGCCCCGATCTTCGGGTGGTGTGGGAGTGCGGCGGCGCCACCGGGATCGACTGCGCCGCGCACGACCTCCCCGCGCAACGCATGATGGTTGTGCAGCTGATGCCCGCGGGCCCGAACGTGATCGTGTGCATCGAGCCGCCGTGGGCCGACCCCGAGCCCAAGCTTCCCGCGGATAGCGTCTACAATATCTTTCGCCGCACGCTCGGGGGCTACGTGCTGTACGAGGTCACGCCGCTCGATACGCCGCGCGCCGTCGACAGCATCACGATCTAGTTTGCTGAGCCGTCGAGCGGCTGCAAGCTCTGGCGGACCTCGAGACATTGATGGGGCGTGACGGACACGATCCACCGGCTGCTGGGCACGCGCTACGTTGGGCTCGCGCGCAACACCATCGACTATTGGATGCAGCCTGATGACCCGACGATGACGGAGTCACGGTTGATGTCGGCCATCGACCGCGCCCCTGCGCTGCCGCACTCTTCGCTGCGGCTGTACTTGCACGTCCCGTTCTGCGCGCAGCGCTGCCGCTTCTGCGCGTTCTCGGGCGGCAACAGCCTCGACTTTCGTCAGGCCGAGCGATACGCGGCGCTGCTCGTGCGCCAGCTGCACTTCATGTGGGGGCGGAGCGCGATGAAGGGCCGCCCGATCCGGTCGGTCAACATCGGCGGCGGGAGCCCCGATCTGCTCGGCCCGAGCATCGAGACCGTACTCGGCGCCGTGCGATCGCTTGCGGGGTTTGGCGACGACACCGAGTTGGCGGTGGAGATGACGCTGAGCACCGTGAAACCCGAGTTCATCGAAACGCTGGTCGCCCACGGCGTCACCAAGGTGTCGTTCGGTGTGCAATCGCTGGACGCGACAGTACGAAGGTACATGCGTCAGCCGACCACGACCAAGCACCTCGAGCGTGTCCTGCGATGGATCGATGGCCGGATCCCCGTCGTCAACGCCGATCTGATCACCGGCCTGCCCGGGCAAACCCGCGAGGACGTGGCGGACGATCTCGACGTGTTGATGGCCGACCCGCGCATCAATGCGATCAGCTCCTATCTGCTTACGGCGGGAGCGGCACCGGCGCTGATCGCCGCGATCGAAGCGGGGACGATCCCCCCGCCGCCGCCGCCACTCGAGCAGGCGCTGATGCGGCTTGGGACCTACGGAGCGTTCCGTCGCGCGGGCTGGGTGCGTCGCGGCACCAACACCTACGTCAACCCGCGAGGTATCGCCGCCGCGATCGTATCAAAGCTTGCCGGCGACGAGTGCATCGGCGCCAGCGACTACGAGACGTTCCTGCTCGCCGTGGGGCCCCAGGCGATCGCGAGCCTACCGGGGGTGCGCATCGAGAACCTCGTCGACATCGAGGCTTGGTGCGCGGCGGTCGAGCGCGACGCGCTCCCGTTTTGTCTTCCGAAGTGCTCGACGGCGCACCAGCGCGACATGAGCCTGTGGACCTTTCCACTGCGCTGGGAGGGGCTGCCGCATGCGCGCGTCGCTGCGATGAAGGCTTCCGGGGCCCTGTCTCGAGCCCAGATCGAGATCCTCGACGCGCTCGTGCACGAGGGCCTCGTGGTCGACGGACCCGACCGCTACGCGCTGTCGCTGCTCGGTGAAGTGTTCATGGGTCAGCTCGTCCGCGACCTCAAGACCGACTCGGCGCGCGCGGCCGTCGATGCGTACATCGACGAGGGCGCTGCGCTCGGCCACCTCGTGACCCTGGGCCGCGCGCACGACGTCAACCCGCTCAACAACCGGCAGCTTGCAAAGCTCTCGCTGGACGATGGCGGCGCTTGAACAGGTGCGGCGATTGCCGCGGTCGCTGGCGCCGTTGTTCGCCGGCACCATCGCCACGCGGCTGGGCACCTTCGTCGTGCCGTATCTGACGATCTACTTGTCGCAGGGGCGCGGGTTCTCGCTGGCAGCGACCGGGCAGATCATCGCCGCGGGCGGAGTCGGCCTGCTGGTGGGTAACCTGCTGGGTGGCCAGCTCGCCGACCACCTCAGCCGCAGAACCACCCTGATCGCCGCGCTCGTCGTCAACGCGATCGGGGTCGCTGTGCTTTCGCTGGCGCTGCTGTCGGTGCACGCCTACGCGATCGCGCTGGGCCTCGCGCTGGTGGGCGCGGGCATGTATCCGCCAGCGGCCAACGCTCTGATCGCGGATCTGACGACCGAGGCCCAGCGGCCGCTGGCGTATGCGGTCAGCTATCTCTGCATCAACGTCGGGATGGGGCTGGGTCCGCTGCTGGGCGGCGTTTTGGCGGCGTCCGGATACGGCTGGCTGTTCTTCGGAGACATCGCGACCACGATCGTGTGCGCGGCTTTGATCGCGGTCGGCGTGCCAGCGACCCAGGTCGCAGCCGCCGGCGCACAGCCGCGCGACGGCTCTACACTGCGGGTTTGGGCGCGCCACCCGAAGGTGGTGGCGTTCTGCGGGGCGAGCATCTTCATCGTCGCGCCACTGATGGCCCTCGAATACGCGGTGCCGATCCTCGTGCGCACCACGTTCGACCGAGCGCTGGTCTACGTGGGCCTGGTCTACTCGATCAACGCCGCGTGCATCATGGTCTTTAGTCTTCCGATCGAACGCGCAGTCCGTCGGCGCAACGAGGCCGCGATGATGTCGGTGGCGGCGATGCTTTGGGCGAGCGGGCTGGGGATCTTGGCGCTGGGGTTCTCGATCTCAGCGCTGTTGGCCTGCACCGTCGTGTGGACGCTCGGCGAGATCGTCGGATCGGTCGTGATCCCTACGTACATCTCGAGGCGCGTAGCCCCGTCCGCCAAGGGTCGCATGCTCTCGCTGCAGGACGCCGTGCGCAGCGTCAGCGCGATCGCGTGTCCGATCGCGCTCGGCGCGATCTGGGACGGCGCCGGCGTCGGTGTGGTGCTCGCGGTGCTCGTGGCCATCCCGATCCTCGGCGGCGTCGTGTACACCGCGTGGTGGCGTCGCGGACTCCGGATCGTCGACCCCCTCGCGCCGTTGGCGGTCGCCAGCCGATGAACGATCGGGTCACGGCGCTCGATGCCCTGCGTGGTTTCGCGCTGGTCGGGATCATTCTTGGCAACGTGACGTGGTTCTCCGGCTACGCCGTCGCGAGCCCTGCTGAGCCGCTTGGCGCTTGGGACCGCAGCGATCGACGCAGCCGTCGCGTGGCTCTTGCACCTGCTGGTGGATGGGAAGTTCTACGGCTTGTTCGCCTTGATGTTCGGCGCTGGCTTCGCGCTGATCGTCGCAGGGGTGAAGGTGCGAGGAGGGACCGCAGCGCCCGTCGTGCGCCGCCGCCTCATGGCGCTTTCTCGCGATCGGACTGGTGCACGCCACATTGTTGTGGTTCGGCGACATCGTGTCGCTGTACGCGGTCGCGGCGACACCGCTGTACTTCATGCGCGACTACTCTCTACGTCGCCTCGCGGCGACGGCGATCGCGTGCCTGGTCGCGCCTGCGGGCTCGGCGGCGCCGGCCCGGCAGAACGCGTACTGCGCTGGCTAACGCGTCGCCTCCACTCGAAGTACGATCGGATCCATGACCGCTCGCCGTGACCCGTCGTGCCTCGTCGCGGTGTGTCTCTCGCTCGCGTGTGGCACGGCCGCGCCTTCGACCGGTGGCGAGCTCGCGCCGCTTTCGGCCGCGGAGGTTCCCGCTTCGAGGCTGCCGCCCGCGCAGCAACACCTCGTCGGCCGTTCCGCGCCGTCGTGGGGTGAGATCGACTGGCTCGATGATCGGCTCTCGGACGCGGACATCCGCGGGCACGTTGTGTTCATCCGGTTCTTCACCGATACCTGCGAGTTCTGTCGCGCGAGCGCTCCCGCGTTGCGTGAGCTGAACGACGAGTTCGCCGAACGCGGCGTGAAGATCGTCGGGATGTACCACCCCAAGCCGAAGGGACGCGCCGCATCTCGAGATGCGATCGCAGCCTTCGCGCGCGAGCACGGCTTTACGTTCCCCGTGGGTATCGACGCCGATTGGTCGGTGATGGACGCGTTTTGGCCGGCCGCTGAAGCGCGGCACTACACCTCGTTTTCCGTCCTGATCGACCAGCTCGGGATCATCCGTTACGTGCACCCTGGACCCGAGTTCCACGCCGGTGGTCCCGCGGACCACGAGCAGTGCCGCGCCGATTTTGACGAGATCCGAGCCGGGATTTCCGCGCTGCTTGCCCAATCGAGGTGACCTGGCGGCGACGTGGTACGTTTGCGATGCGATGGACTTCGCGCAGCGCATTCTGCTCCCTGTGGTCGCCCTGGTTGGTTGGACGTTAGTGATGTGGACATGGATGTACGCCACCCGGTTGCCGGCGATTCGAGCCGCGCGCATGCGCTTGGACCCCAACGCTCCGCGCGGCGAACAGATGGCGAGTTTGCCACCGCACGTGCGTTGGAAAGCTGACAACTACAACCACCTGCTCGAGCAACCGACGCTATTCTACGCAATCGCTTTGTGCATGGCGGTGCTGGGTCGAGGCGAAGAACTCGACGTGACCCTGGCATGGGGCTACGTCGGTTCGCGAGTCGTCCACAGCTGTTTTCAAGCGACGATCAACCGCATCGAGGTTCGGTTCGTGTTGTTCGTGGCTTCATCGATGATACTCGCGGCAATGACCGTGCGTGTGGCGATCGCCCTACTCTGAGCGTCAACACGCGTCCCTCCCCGTGACCCCGACCTGCCAGGCCTCGCGGCAGCCAGAACCCCTCGCCACAACTCTCAGTCGCCGAACTCCATCCCTCTCACCCGAACCAAGCCCTCGGAAGGAATCAGCCAAATGTCGATGAACATGATTTTTTTCGCCCTATCGAAGGACGAATTCACCCGCGCCCAGAACAATGCGGAAGAAGCCACCAAAGTATTTGAGGCCGCAAAGTCTGTCGAAGTCGACTACCTGACCATCTCTGCTGCAGTCGAGGGCATGGCTGAAGCGACCGGCGAGGGCGAGGCCGAGCCAGAGTTCGACGAAGAGGGCGAAATGGACCACTTTGAAGGAAACTACGGCGCCGCCACGTTCTGGAGTCCAAGCAAGCTGGGCGCGCTTGAGGAGAGCTCGGGGTGGGAAGTCGCGGCTGAGCTTGAGCCCGACCTCAAGAAATTGCTGGCCAAGGCAAAGAAGGGGCAGTTGTACGTCGTCGCGGTCGTCGACTGACATGATTGAGGTCAGCTCGACAAGGTGCCCGATCCGACGCTGATCAAAGCTAGAGCCTCGTCGTTCGCCCACCCGCTGTCGTTGCCACCGGCGCGTTCACGCCTTCGCCAGCACCCGCGCGAGCGCGCCCTCGAACGACTTGCCCGCAATGTCGAGGTAGAGCGCGCCGCCCGAGATGGAGAGCTCCCACTTGTTGCTGCGATCGAGCGTACCCACGATCGCATCGAGCAACACCGCATCGAGCAAATGGATCTCGATCGCCTCCGCGCGGTGCACCTTCGCTTCGACGACCTCGCGCACCAGCACGCGGGCCACGAGATACCGCTCGCTCTCCGACGGGTGCTGCGCCACGCGTAGATCCGTAGATCCAGCGACTCGTAGACCCCGCGGTCGGAGTCCGCGAGTTCGATCTCAAAGCGTCGCACCGTCGAAGAGAGCGCCATGGCCGTGCATCGTACTAGTCGTCCGTCGCGCCTGCGGCGATCCAAGCGCTAATAGCCGCAAGCTCCTCCGGCAAGAGTTCGCCTTGCGACGGCATCACGGCGCCTTCGATGTCGGCGCACTGGGGATCGAGCTTGCACAACAAGTAGCTGGCCGCCGGGTCGCCCGGGACCACGAGCGGAAGGCCGGTGGTTTCCGACGTGACGTCGACGAGGGCTTCACGCAATCTCCCGGGCGAGAGATCGAGTCCCTGCGCATGCGGTGGAGCGCCAACGTGGCAGTCATTGCCACCGCAACGGGCAGAGACGATGCCTTCGATCGATTCCAGATCAGATCCGAGGATGGTCTCGCAGCGCCCGAGGCCCTCGACCTCCACAGTGCACGAGTCGTAGTCGATCGGATCGAAGGAGTTTTCGACCTCACCATTGTCAGACGCCTTGAGCCCCTCGATCCAGCAACCGAGCGCGTACGTGGCTCGATCGTCCCAAGTGCGACACTGACGGGGCATGAGATCCCCGTAGTTCTCGTCGACCAATCGGAGAAAGATGTAGCTTTGCCACGGAGAGCCGGGCGAGATCAGGGGGATCGCCGTCGCGCCGCCCGCGATGCCGTTGCCGTTCGGATCGGCCGCGCGCACGTGATTGGGAGTCCAGGGCAGCGAGCGATTGTCGACGAACGGCTTAGCAGCGTCAGCGCCGATGAGACTGAGCTCCATCGTGTCGTCGGTGACCGATGACACGATGACGCCCGCGGATCCGAGATCGAACGTTTGCTCGCCTCGCGTGACGACGATGTCGGCGGTGCCGTAGGCGATCGCCGAGGGGTCCCCGCCCACGCGAAACCGTGCCGCGTTCAGGTCGAAGGCGGTTGGAGCATCGGGGCGATCGAGCGTCACCTCCATGATTTCTGCGTCGAGACCCACCGAAGCGATCACCAGACGGTCGCCCACGGCCTCACACTCATCAAAGATGAGCTCGGGCGTCGCAACCTCGACGCCACACGGTGCCATGACGGTCGAGAGCACGTTGTTGATCGTATGCAGGTCCGGATAGTTGTTGTTGTTGTGACATACGCCGTTATTGAGGCTGCACGTCGCGTCGATCGCCAACGCCTGCAGTGCGACGGCGTCGGGATAGAGCTCTCGCGCCGAACCCGGCGGTAGCGGCATGGCGGGCCCGCCGCTGTCGCTGCTGTCGCCACTGCTCCACGCGGTCGCGGCCGACGTGGCGTCTGCGTCTTCCGTACTCTCCGAAGTGCTCGAGGTGTTCGCGCCATCGCTGGCGGCACCACCATCGTCGCGGCACGCGGCTGACCATAGCGCCGCGGCCATGCCGAGTCGCCTCAATCCCAGAGTTCCCACAGCGGTCCTCCTTCGGGATACAGGGCGGTCCCTGACGGCCATAGCGACTCGACCATGTCGACTGGCACTCCGACGGCGCATGCGATCGTGGCGAGCAGCGATTGCGTCGAGACCAGGGCGCCGGTCGGTTCGTTGCTACTGTTGGTTGGGGCGATGAGTTTGGGGCGAACGCCGCCGCCGAACACGACATGGGCTTGGTAGCGCCATCCCGGTCCGCCGGACGCACCGTGATCGGTGCCGTTGGCTTGGCTGAAGCCGCCGCCGCCTTCGGGGGCGCCGCGCCCAAACTCGCTGGTCGTCACCACCAACGTCGAGTCGAGCAGCGAGCCATCGCCCGCGGGATCGGGGATGTTGGACAAGCCAAAGTGGATCCCGGCGAGAAAGCGCGCGAATCTCGGGTAGCTCCTCGGCCCTTCGGTGTTCTCGTGATCGTGCCAGTCGAAGGCCTCGAAGTTGAGCGCGACCGCGGGTGAACCCACCTGCAGCAGTCGCATCACCAACCCGAGCGACTGCGAGTAAACCTGTTCAACCCCCGCGAGCTGATTGAGCATTTCGTTGGTGATGCCGCCAACCTCAGCCGCAGGATCGGCGTAGAGGTTGAGCGCTGGGTCTGCGAGCAACGGACCAAACTTGCGCAGCGCGGACTTCGTGCCGCGATAAGCGTCGAGAATGCTGCGCGCCTGAGCTCGGCGGCCCGCGAGGTAACGCGAGTCCAGGTCATCCTCGATCAGCCGCCCAACCCCCGCCATACCGCTATTCGGCGGCCGATCTGGCATCTCGTAAGCGGTGAGCGCGATCGGTGCGTAGGCCAACCACTCGCCCGGAGCTATGCCGAACAACGTGGCGCCATCGATGTTCGTGACCGGCGCTGCGGCGTCATTGCCGAGCACACGGTTGATGACGGTCAGAAGTCCTGGGGCATCGAGCTTGCCCCAGTAACCCGTCGCCATCCGCGGTTCGTCGTCGGTGTGATCGCCAACGCGGTACGATCCGTCGGGGGCGTGATCGGCGGCTCCGATCAACGCAAGCTGGTCCGCGATCGCGTCAATGCTCGGGACCTCCATGTCGGGCCACAACGACGCGTCATGCGTGATCGTGTCGTTGGGCAGGGTAAGCACGTTGCCGAGCTTCATCGATCCGAACGTGCCAGCCACTCCCCAAGGATTGAAGTTGGGATCGGATGACGCGTTGAACGCCGCGCTGGAGCGCAACCCCCCGGGGGCGTTTAGGATCAGCACGCGGCGAACGGTGCTATTGCTGCTGTCCGCACGCGCGTATCGCCGCCACGCCGCGCTACTGGCGGCGATGGCCGCGGCTCCGCCAAGCATGGTTCGTCGTCGAATGGGTGGCACAACACTCGCTCCTTTTAGTAAAACGCGAACTCTCCGGAGCGCACGACCGCCCCGCAGACTTCGCGCACGAAGCCGGCGAGGCCTTGCTCGGCGCACGTCGGATCCGCTAGGCAGGTTTCCCCGGCCTCGGCGAGCACCTCGGCCTCCTCGGCGTCGGGCAATCGCGTCAGCAGTCGCTCGTAGAGCTGCTCGGTGGCGAGCGTGCGATTGGCCGCGGATGTGTCGCTGAGATCGAACTCATCGTTCACCAACCGCGACGGCGGCGCACACAACATGTCGGCCACGTCGGAATGCGCGAACAGGCCGCGCACGCCGGGTTGGCGCGGCGCCGCGGCGCCGCCTGTGCAACCGCCGGCTTTTGAACCCCAATCGAAATACACGTCGCGCCCGAAGCCGTAAAAATCCTCGGGCTGGGGAACCCGCAAGAAGTCGTCGTAGTTACCGGTGCCGATCGCATCTTTCGTGTGGATGTCACAAAAGCCGAGCTCGCGGTCGAACGCCACTTCGACGGAATC
The DNA here is from genome assembly GCA_902826865.1 of uncultured Myxococcales bacterium. Taxonomy (GTDB): domain Bacteria; phylum Myxococcota_A; class Polyangia; order Nannocystales; family Nannocystaceae; genus Xiheibacterium. The sequence continues at coordinate 10,879 of CADEGN010000103.1, read as the reverse complement.
GAGAAACTGTTCACCGTCCATCAGTCGCGTCGGCCCCACCGCCCACAGCGATCGCTCGTCGTCATCAAGGGTAACCGCAGAAGTGGTGTACAAAAGCGAGGTTAGGATCTCTGCGTAGAGCTCGCGGATGCCGTGGGTGGGATGGTCGCGCCACCAAGTGCCCAGGGCTAAGCGTACCTCGGGCAACGTGCTCTCGGGTTCATTGGCCGTGGTTCGCCACCAACCGAGGATCCGCGTCAGTGCCCGCTCCCCGGCCTCGTCCCAGAACTCGTCTTGGGTGGCCAACAACAGCCCAGGCTTCACCAGCTGGGCTTGGAAGTCAGGCGGCATTTGCCCGCCGTGGACCATCTCGAAGTAGAACACGCCCGGTAGCTGACCCTCGAAGTTCTCGGGCGGGACGTTTTCGAAAAAAATGTCGGCGAGATCGATGACGGTCTGCTGGCCGTACAGGTCCGCCGAGCACCACCCATTGCCGTAGACCGGGTCTTCGCAGATCGAAGCGTTGAGATAGGCGACCCGCTTGTAGTATCCACCCAGAACGCTCGGTCGGAACTCGTACCCGCGATTCCAAACCCGCAGCAGATTTCCGAACTGGGCGAGCTCCTCACCCTGGGCCATACGACCCATGAAAAACTGATACGCGTGGTGGATCGTCATCGTCGGGTCGGATTCCTCCGCTTCTGGCCGTGAAATGGTCATGACCGGATGGGCGAGCAGCTCACCGGCGAACTCCTCATAGCGCAGCTCGCCTCGCGCCAGCGCTGCGAAAATTGGGTCGGCATCACGTAGATGGAAGGCCGCGACGTCGGGCGAGTCGGCACCCACGACCCGAAACCACATCCGAACTTCGCGAGCCACGAAGCGTTCGTCCTGCATCATCGCGGAGGCGATCGTGGCCGGGTCGCGTCCCTCGCAGAGGCTGGCGTACTCGGCCGGCGTCGGGATCATGCCCCACAGATCCAGCGCCATTCGACGACACAACACGCGATCGCTGGCGGGCACGAGTGGGTATGCGGCCTCGTCAATGATCCGCGGCCAAATTGCGACATCGATGACGTTGTCGGATGGCGGATCGGGAACATCCACGCCGGACTCGCCCATGCCTGTGCCTGTGCCTGCGCTCGTGGTGTGGGCGACCGTGGCGTCCGCGGACGCGGAGCCTTCGTCCCCTCCGGTGGTTTGGTGCGAGTCACTTTCGTTGGGGGTTCCACCACCTTGATGGCAAGCGCCCGCGAACAACGCGCCGGCGAAGAGCTTCGGGACCCACGAATCCAAAACCGAAGTACGCGGGCCGCCCGCGGCGCGGTAGCCACAAATGCGTGCCCCTCGGGCGTCTGCGTCGCGCGCCATCAATCGACCGCTCCGCCCGCGTCGGCAGGGCGGGCAGAGGGTAGAAACAACGAGCGTGACCGTGTCGCACAAACCCGCGAGAAAACCCGTTGGCTGGCCCGCCACGCCACGGAGTCGGACCTGGCCCGTGCGATAGCACGAAAGCGCGCAACGCTGGCCTACCGCTGCGCGCAGCCCTCCTCGCGCTCGACCGAGGCCGCTAGTGTGGTGAGTCAGTGATCCGTGATGCTCAGAACGCCGTCATCGGCGACCATGGCAAGGCGCCAAGACGAAGGAATACCGGGCGTATTCCGAGGAATGGGAACGCAGCCAGGGGCGCCGAGGGCGACGTTATGAGCATCACGGATCACTGACTCACCACACTAGCAACCCGTGGTGGAACGCGGGCCGCTAGGCCTTCATCGCGTCGATCTCGCCTGGCTCGAGCGAGTCGTCGCCGAAGTCGTCGATGGGACTGCCGTCGTCTTTGCTGCAACCCACCGCGTTGAGGATCGTGTTGAAGAACTTATTGTGGGTGACGTTCCCGGCATCGATGTAGTGGCCGGTCCGCAGATAGCCGCGCGCGTTGCCGGCGAGGACCTGGGGCACGTTGTTGTAGCCGTGATAGCGATTGGCCAAATCGTTAGTCCACAGCGCGATCGTCGAGTCGAGCAGCCGCTCCCCCGTCGCGGTCGTGCGCTCCGCGAGCCGGTCGAGTAGATGCTTGAACATCCGCGCGTGGATGCGATCGATCTCGTGGTGCATCATCTCTGCGCCGGGAATCGGGTCGCCTTCGGCGCCGTGCGAGAAGATGCGATGCGAAATCATGTGGAAGTTGGGCAGCTTCTGCCCGGCGACGGTGTACTCCGTACCGTCGTTGCCGTCGCCGATCTGCAGCGTGGCAGCGTGGGTACGCTCGCACGCGAACGCGAGGGCGATGAGGTCGGCCTGCATGCGCGCCACGACCTCGAGGTTGTCGTTCTCTTGTGCGCCGCCCGACATCGCCTCGATTGCGGCGATCTCTTCGGGCGGAGGCAGCTCGCACGAAAGATCGATCTCGAGATCCCGAATCGAACTGGGGTGCAGTTCCAATCGTTGGCGGTCGAGTGCGCTCAGGCGCGGGTTGTTGAGGAGCCCCGTCATCTGCTCGGCGACCAGATCGTTCACGCTCGTTCGCCGGGCCCGGATCTGCGCGATGAGCTGGTCGCTCAGACCAATCAGCCCAAACTCGCGTTCGAACACAGTCCAGGGATTCGGGTCGGCCCCGCGTAGGTCCATCGGACCGCGATACGACAGTACCTCGTCGATGTATCCGCTCATGCGGCCCGCGTACAAGGTCAGCGGATCGACCCCCGGCTGGTTGAGCTGCCGGGCGATGACGTTGTCGACCGACTCGCCCATCGCCAGCGAAGCATTGCCCGAGGGGTCGTCGGAGACGCGCGCGGCCGTCAGGCACTGGTTGCCGCCGCCCGAATGTCCGCAGCCGTTACCCGGGAAGGCGAAGTTCGTGCCGCTGACGATCAGCAGATCCGCGGCGTAGTCCGCGAGTTCTGAGACGGCGCGATTCTCGGCCAGCATCCCTTCGGTGGTCAGCGGTCCGTGGGCTGATGGCCAGAAGCGGTCGGATTCGCCTTCTGTCGCGCATTGCACCCCGTTGGCTTGCCGCATCGCCACGAAGAATGACGACGAGTCAGCGCCCGCGTGGGCGTGCCGCGGCGCGAGCGACGGCAAGAACCGCAGCGCGAACACTGCCCCGCTAGTCCCGATGAGAAAACGCCGACGGTTGAGTTCGAATGGGCGTCGCATGGGACTAGCTCTCCTCCGACAAACGGATGTAGCGGAACTCGTCGAAAGTCACGAGCTCGGCGAGCATGCCAGTGATGGCGAGATCGCCCGCCTGCGATTTTGTGCCGAGTTCGGCAACGACGTCGTTGTCCGCGTTGCGGTGGTCGCGGCCATACGTGTACTCCAGTAGGCGGCGCGCGTAGCAATCGTGGGCCTGCTTGCTGTCGGCCAGAAGATTGCTGAACTCGATCGCGTTGTCGTACTCCACCAGTTGGCCGTCGAGCATGAACGCGTCGGCGGCGTTGACGGGCTGGCCGTTGTCCATTGTGCGGTAGGCACCGATCGCATCGTAGTGCTCAAACGCGAAGCCGGCGGGGTTGATAAGCGCGCTGTGACAGCCCGCGCCGCAGGTACCTTCGCCGGTGTGATCGTCGACCCGCTCGCGATTGGTTTTGGTCGGATCGGGCGCGACCGCGGACACGTTGTCGGGGATCGGCGGCGAGGTGTTGCACAAAAGCTCAAAGCTGATGAACGCACCGCGGTGGATCGGATCAGGGTCGACCTGGTACGCCTTCGACATCAGAAACCCACTGCGCGTCAGCAACCCTGAGCGCTCGGCCGGATCGAGCTCCACCCGCTCGAATTCGGCGCCCAACCCAGCGTCGATATCGTAGATAGCGGCCAGCTCGGCGTCGACGAACGTGTGCGTGGAGGTCAACAGCTCGGCGTAGCCGAGCCCTTGATCGAAGACGATGTCCTCGACGAATCGTCGGGCTTCTATCTGCATTTTGGGGCCGAGCCCCGCGTTGAACTGCGGGAAGAAGTCGGGATCTTTGCTGCGATCTAGATAGAGATCCATCTGCAACAGCTGGCTATGCAGGTCCTCAACCATCGCCCGCGCGGCGGGGTGGTCGAGCATGCGAGCCGCCTGTGCGCGAACGCCTTCGGGCTGATCGAGCTCGCCGGTCTCGGCGGCCACGAACAGCGCGTCGTCGGGCATCGTGTTCCACAGTGCGTAGCTCAGGCGCGATGCAACTTCGTAGCCGTCCAGCTTGATCCGCGCATTTTCGTCCGGCTCGCCGTCGATCACCCGGTAAACGAAGAACGGCGACTGCAGCAGCGTCTGCACGGTGAGATGCACGCCGGCCGACCACGCGTCGAGATCGTCGTAGGCACTGGCCGCGTCCGCGAACACGGCTTCTAGCCTCTCGGCCTCCGCGGCTGACAACGGGCGACGGTAGGCCCTGCGCCCAAAGGTCTGGATAAACTCGCGCGCCCGCGCGGTCACGCCCTGGCCGACGTCGGGCGGGCTGATGCGAGTGAGCACCGCCGGATCCGTCACGACGATCTCCGCCACCGCCTCGGCGCCGCGTTGATAGTCGGCCCACAACACCGCACCGACGACGAACTCCGCGCCCTTGTTGTCGAAGCCGCCGGCCACCGGATCGCCGACGAACGAATCGGACAACCCGGTGATCGCATCGAGGCCCAACAGGTCTCGCACCGTGTTTTCCCACTGCCGATGCGAAAGACGTGGAAGCTGCGTGTCCGCGTCGGCTGGTTCGACGGGGCCATCGTCACCCCCATCGGCGCCAGTTCCACCGCTGTCGCCCGATCCGGGGCCGTCGGTCTGACCGCCCTCAGCACCGTCAGACCCCGACGGCTGACCCCCGCCGCCACCCGCGCCCCGCCCGGAGTAACAACCGACCAAGAGCATCGCGCACGCGAGGCTCAACCGATGTCCGCGTGCGTTGCTCATACCGCTTTAAACGGTCGCAGCTCGTCGCTTCAGACGCAACTGTCCGCTTGGTAAGCCAATCGCTCCAATCGTCAGTGCCATCGCCGAGCGCGCGCAGATCCGCACTGTCTGATGCGATCCGGAAACTCAACCGTAGCGCAGGGTCATCACCCAGCGGCGCCAGTTGGCATCCCATGTGCGCATGTCTTCGACGCCGACAACGCGCTTCAGCGTTGCGAAGCCGCCGGGATCATCGGCGACCGCCGCAGCGAACGCGTGGTAGTAGTCGCGCAATAGCCCGTGCTCTTGCAGCCACAGGCACAAGTAGCGGGCGTGGGCGTAGTTGGTGCCAGGATCCTCGTCGTAAAAGGGTCGGTCGCCGGTGTCGGTCAGTTTCTTGGTGCTCGGAACGCGCTTCGCAGCGATCGCGTCCTGGAGCCCAGGCAACCGCCAGTTCGGCAACCCCCAGATGCGGCCCTGGTGCTCCGTCGACTGCTCGTACAGCGACGCGAGTCCTTCGTCGAACCATGACGGGCACTCGGGGAAGTTGGCAGCGACGAACGGATGGACGATCTCGTGCACCAGCGTGCCGCCGCCGGTGCCGATGTTCATGACGAGCGCTCGGTGCTCGCGCGAGTAGTAACCGTACGGTGTGCTGGGGGATTCGCCGGTGAGCGCCTTGGAGATCCGCTCATAGGATGCGTCACTGCCGAGCAACCACACGTCGATGATCGCGTCGGGATCGGCGGAGAAGTACTCCGCCCGTAACTGCACAACTGCCCACCTGACGGTGTACTCGGCGTGCTCGGCGACGCGCGCGGGCGACTCGTCACCGATGATCACAAACGGAGGTTCGACGAGCACGTTCCAGCCTGCACCCCACTGATTACGTAGTGTCTCGGCGCGGCGATCGAGCGCCGTCGGGGCGAGCGAGGTGTTGGGTGGCTTGGGCCCCGACGGTGGTGCCGCGACCCGGGCGTCCGGACCGGAAATCGCGATCACGCGCTCAGGTCCGTCGGCATCGCGACGCGGAGGCACACAAGCCGTGACTGCAAAGCCGATGAACGCACGCCGTCGCACGTCAGCAGGGCAACGCACGGGTGCCGCAGAAGTTCTCGAATCGCTCCAGCGTCGGACTCAAGCCGGCCACATCAGCCCCTGAAGTCGGCGAGGTATTTCGCCGGATCCTTCTTTACTTCCTCCAGGGCCTTTTCCGCGCAAAATACGTAGTTCTTGCCGTCGTACTCCCACCGCGGCGAGTTCTCCGCGACCACGAACTTGCGCCCGCTGTACGGGCAAGTCGTCACGTCCCCGGTCTTGGCCTCGACGTTTTGGACAACCGGCTTGCCGGCGAGCGGATCTGCGGCGGGTGTCGATGGTTCAGCCGGCGGCGTTGTCGACGTGCCGGTCTTGTTGCAGGCGGCGAGGACCATGGCGCACAGAAGAATGCGTCGCATGGCGCCGAGCTTGCCACGGAGCGAGCGTGCGTGCTCGGCGAGATGCCGGCATGGCGAGGCGCGCAGCCTCACAGCGGCGCCAGGCAACCGGCTTTGGTAGAAGCGCGCGCCGAACTCGAGGCCGGCATGCCGCTGACCGGCGAGCAGCTCGATCGGATTCAAGGCCAGGTGACGCATGCTATGGGGCGCGGCCACGCGCTGATGAGGATATCGCTGTGATCGAGCGTGGGTGCTATGCTGCGGGAGTGGATGCGGTTGGCTCCGACTTCGCCGCGCCGCTGCCGGCGGCGTACGCCCACCTCGAAGAGTGGCAGCAACTGCCGCTGCTCGGCATCGACGCCGCATTGTTGGCAGCCTCGCTGCGGATGACGGTCGAAGAACGCCTGCGCGGACTCGAGGCCAGTGACGCGGTCTTCTGCGCGCTGCACGGGATCGCGCTGCATGGCTGACGCACCGCAGCAGACCGAGGCGCTGCTGCGGCTGCTCGAGGATGCCGGCATCGAGTTCGTGCTGATCGGCGGCGTGGCGGCGATTACGTGGGGCGCCACCGAGTTCACTCGCGACCTCGACGTCGCGATGGACTTCTCGCTCGACAACATGACGCGGCTGATGGCAGCGCTCGCGCCCCACGGGCCCACGCACCTGACGCGACCCGACTTGCCGGGCATCGCCGAGCGCCCCGAGGCGCTCGTCGAGTTCCGCTCGCTGCTGCTAGTGACCGATCTCGGACGGCTCGACGTCCTGCGCGACGTGCCACCGCTGGGGCGCTACGCCGACTTCGCGCCGCGGGCGGTGACCGTACGGGCCTTCGAGCGCGACCACCGGGTCATCGCGTTGGACGATCTGATCGCGATCAAGGAGCACGTGGCGCGACCGAAGGATCTGATCGTCGCGGCGCAGCTCAAGTCGATCCGCGCCGCTGCGCGCGGGTCGTGACGATGGCGCAAGCAAGGTCTACGTGATCATGCCCGCGTTCATCGGCGGGCCGCGACGCGTTCGCCGAGTTCAGGCTGCTCGCCCTGCACGACGCCATGGTCGAGCGCTCGGCGCTGAAGGCCGCGACCGCGTGATCCGGCGGCGAGTCCGCACCGGGAGCGCACGAAATTCGCGGCGCCTCTAGTTGCTGTTCGCGCGGCGACGGGATACGAGATCCCATGGTCCCGAACTACCGTTCCTGGCTAGCCGTGGTCGCCCTGAGTGCGGCGTTTGCCGTGGGTTTCGCCTGCGACGACCACGACAACGACGACGACGAGTGCGCCGAGGGGGCTGACGACGGGCACCATGACTGTGACGAGGAGGGCGAGTTCGGTCCGCCGACCCAGTCGACCTGTCCCGACACATCGACGCTGACCTACGAGAGCTTCGGCAAGCCGTTCATGGAGAAGTACTGCACCAAGTGCCACGCGTCGACGCTGACCGGCGACGCGCGGCAAGGTGCGCCGCTTTTCCACGACTTCGACAGTCTCGAGGGGATCCTCCCGGTCGCCGATCACGTGGATCAGAAGGCTGCCGCCGGTCCGGCCGCGACCAACGAGCTCATGCCGGCGGTCGATCCCAAGCCGACCCTCGAGGAGCGCAAGCAGCTGGGTGAGTGGCTCGCGTGCGAGCTGGCTAAGATGTAGCGTCGTGCGGTCGGAAGTTGATCGCGTCCGGAGCGATGCCCTTCGCCCCTCGTGGGGCGTGAGTTGGCGCATCGAGCTTCGCGCAACCGAGCGCGCGTGCGTCCGTCTCTTCCACCGTGTTTAAGCTGCGCTCGTTCGCGTTGTTGTCCGCAAGCCTTGGGCTCACCTGCAGTGGGATCGACACATCGATGCTCGACGGTACCTGGGCGTGCCAAAGCAACGACAGTGAGGGCACCGCGACGGCCGTCGTCGCCGGAAACACGATCTCGCAGAAGTACGATGCGTCCGCCGCGAGTCTCGACGGCACCTTCGTGGTCAAGGAGGCCAAAGACGGCCGCTTCCTGATCGATATCGTATACGACATGGGTGGCACTGCGGTGCAGGGTGACCCGCAGGAGCTCGTGCTCGGCGAGGGCGGCAAGACCCTGTCGTTCACCAATACAAAAAACGGATCGGGACTCGTCTGCACGCGGAAGTAGTCGCGCCGGCGTGTGCGGTTCGACGCTTCGCAGCCACCTTCGCACGCGGCGCTCGTCGCCCTGCATTCCCGAACAATCGCTGACGTTGGGTGACGACCACGCCAGCGACTGCCGCGACTGGCTTCGAGCACCCTCGCCCCGTTCGTACATCGAGACGCCTAACCGCCGACGCGGCGGCACGACGTTCGCCCAGAGAGTCAACGGAGAATGGCGCGTTCACGTTCCCGGCGGCGGACAGGTCGATGGGCCCGACGATGGACAGTACTCAGGCTTCCTGGTAGCGTCCGTCGCGTATCGATCGTGGGTGGTGTAGTCGGAATCGGTGTAGTGGCGCGGGTCGAAATTACCGTAGGCGGAAGGGTTGCAAGTATGAACAAGGTTACGCAAGCGGGTGCGTGCAGAGTTGCGCTTCTTGCCGTGGTGATGATTGCAAGCGGCGGTTGTGGACCGGGTGCCTCTGGGCCGTCGAGGGGCGCAGGATCGACGGGAGGCGAGCAGCCGTCTTTGGACGAAGATGCAACCTCGACAACCGGACCCGAAGGTTCGTCGACGGACCGGATGCATCCGGCGCAGGAGTCGACCGACAGCACGACATCCGGCAGCACAACATCCGGCGGAGGGCCGGAAACGTGTATTGCCCGCGAATACGGGCGCAGGGAGTGCGAAATCGACGGCGAGAAGGGTCTCCAATTCTGCAAGGAGGGGAGCTGGGGGCCATGTCTGCCGATCGAAGGACTGGAATGCACGTCTCCGGGGAACGATGCCGAGTGCGAGTGTGAATGCCCCGGCTCGGGCTCCGAAGGCGGCACTGGCTGCCCCGGCGCGGCCTATTGCCTGGTCGGTGAGGAGGGGGTCCCGTATTGCGGCGCGTGTGAATGCGAGCGCGTGGAGTGCTAGACCGTTTGTCGAGACCAACGATGCGCTGGTCTGCACCGCGCCCAATCCCCGAGGGTTTCAGCACCGCCTCCTAGCAATGCGTGGAGGCCGTGCCCGTGATCGATCGCCCCCGTCACGGGTCTATCAGGAGGAAGGCCCGAGGAATCGGAATAGCGGCATGCCCCAGAACCCCGCGATGCGACGCACCCTGCGCTGTTCGCTCGCCTCGGGCGCGGGCCGGCGCGTGTGCCTTGCAACGCGTAACGGGGGAACTGTGATGCGAACGTTGTGGTTGAGATTGCCGTTGATCCTGTTTGGCTGCGGCGGCGGGAGCGGCACACAGCCGAACACCACCTCTGTCGATCCCACATCCGGAGGTGCCCAACCCGTCGATTCGAGCTGGGGGCCTGATCCCAGCGGCACGACGGGGATGGGGATAGGGACGAGCTCGGGTAGCTCGTCCAGTGAAGGCGGTCCGCCCTCGATCTTCGACGTCAATATGTCGTTGGACGTAAACAGCGATGAGACTGGCGAAACCGGTGAGCCGCGCGGCTGCGAGGCGATCGACTTCGTGTTCGTGGTGGACGACTCGTCGAGCCTTCTCACGCTGCAGCAGGCGATGATCGACGCAGTGCCAGCGTTGTTCGAGGCGCTCGCCACCGACCTGCCCGCGGTCACCGACATGCACATCGGCGTGGTCACGACCGATGCCTATGTCTACAACGACGTGGGCTGCAGCTCGCTGGGCGCGCTCGTGACACGCACCGGCGGCGTGTTCTCGAGCAACGGGGTGTGTGGGCCGTACGCGGGCGGCTTCAACTTCATGACGCTCGACGACGACCTCGCGACGGCGTTCGGATGCGCGGCGCTCGTGGGCACATCGGGCGATCCGTACGAGCGTCCGATGGCGGCGATGCTGGCGGCGACGGACGAGACGCATGCTGCCGTGTGCAACGAGGGCTTCATCCGCGAGCAGGCGCTCGGCGTGGTCGTAGTGGTGACGGACGAATGGGACGGCCCCGGCGATCCGGAGGGCGACGGCAGCCCGGGCACGCCCGAGAGCTGGTTGGCCGACCTCGTCGCGACCAAGGGCGACGACGAGACGCGCTTCGTCGTCGGCCTTGTCGTCCACGACGGGATCGTCTGCGGGCCCCCCGACGTCTATAGCGATCCGGTGCGGATGCTCGAGTTCGCGGAGGGCTTCACCCACAGCGTAATCGGTGGCATTTGCCTCGAGGACTACACGCCGTTCGTCGAGGACCTCGCCGACGAGGTCGTAGCCGCCTGCAACGCGTTCGACCGGCGGTGAAGTTCGTTTCGCCGCGGGCCGCCGCGCCGTCGTGTCGACGACGCGCGCTCGGGGCTGGAACGCATCGAACGCACGCCCTGAGTCGCCCGCTTGCTTGCGCCGTGACATGCGCCGCACCGGATTGCTGCTCCCCATCGTGTTCCTTGCGCGACGCGGTCGCCGTCGCGCCGGCTCGGCGACACGCCCGAGCTGAGGGCCGCAGCCGCCGGCAGGGCCGCCCGAGCTCGGACACTAGTCCTGAAATAAGCGCAGTAGACGGGCGAGACGCGGAATTCACCTGAAGG
>CADEGN010000102.1 GCA_902826865.1 uncultured Myxococcales bacterium | reverse complement strand
CACGGAGCAGGGTGTCCGGAAGAACGCTTCGCGTTCTTCCGCACCCTGCTAGTGTGCCAGCCCCTGCGAGCGGTCCCGCGGGATGCGATAGCGCTCGAGGATCCGCGGCATGGCGGCGCGCACGCGTAGAGCATCCAGCATGATCACGCCGCCGGACGAGGTCACGATCTCGTGAATGCCCTCGCTGGTGTCGAGCTCTTGGACGAACGCCGCCATGTCCATGGGGGCTTTGCCGTCCAACGTGATTACGCCTTCGCTGTGCAGGTGGGCATACCCAACGTTGATCTCGTCGGCCAAAACCTGCGTGATGACGACGATCTCACGACGATCGGCGGTTCGAAGGCCGTAGTAGTAGTGGTAGAGAAACTCTTTTGGTGCCTTGTTCCACCACTCGTTCCAGGTGGCCAGGAAGTCCTGAGTGAGCGGCTGAAACACGAAGCCGCCATAGACGAAGTACGCCGGGCGCGCATCGTAGCTCGGGCGTGGGACCAGGCGCACGCGTGGCCGAAGGGTCGTCTGCACGACGTGCGGCACCCCGTTGCGCGTCACTTCGAGGGTCACGACGTCACCAACGTACTTGCCGGTCAACACGGCCTCGAAACGCGTCCGATGACGACCGAGATACTGGACGGTGCCGTTGTTCGCGATCGCGACGCCATCGATCGCATGCAGCACGTCGCGTGCTTGCAATACGCCGTCTGCCGTACCACCGTGCTCAACGCGTACGACGAGGACCCCGCTGCGGTCGGCCGACAAGCCGAGCTGGCGGTGAAGGAGCCGGTTCTCGAGATTCTGGGTCGCGATCCCCAACGCCGGCGCCTCAGGGCGGAGCCCGAGGTTGCCGCCCTCCAGGAACGCGCGAATCAGCGGCGTCGGCACCATCTCGCCGATTGCCTCCGAGCCCGACAGCTTCTGAAACGCTATGCCGGCGACTCTGCCGTCGGCAAACACGGGTCCCCCGCTGTTGCCCGCGTTGATCGCCGCGTCGACGGTCACCGCGAGTAAATGCCGGTCCGAATGCGAGTAGTGCTGGACCTCGATCCGCGAAACGACGCCCTTGGTCACCGAAATCTCCTCGCCCCCGACCGGATAGCCAACAACCGCGACCTCCGCGTGCAACGACGGGAGCTCGCCGATCTCGGCGGGGGCGATGCCGTCGAGAAATCCTTCGGGGTCGACGATCTCGAGCAGGGCGAGATCGCAGTCGTGGCTCACGCGCTTCACCCGGGCCACAGCCTTGTCCGGCGTCGACTGCTTCTGCACCTGCAAGAACGTGGCGTTGGCCACGACGTGGGCGCCGGTGAGGATCTCCCCGGGCCCGATCACCACGCCGGAGCCGGTGGACGACGAGGGGCTACGAGCTTGCCAAGGACAGTCGTAATCGGGATCTTGGGTGGTTGCAAAGATACGCACGACTTCCGGAAAGGCCATGAACGATCACCTTATCACGTTCGGCGGAAGGCGTCTGCGGGGATCGGCGGCAAGCTCATTCACCGCGCGCGATCGACAGCCACCGCTGGGTAGCTACGCGCCGTTTTTCGCCGGTGCATCCGCGTAGCTTACTCGCGACAGTCTCAGATCGCTGCGGAACACCTCGGGCTTGTATATGCTCGATCCCATCAACATCCGCACGCAATCTTGCAGGCCTTCGGTCACAGCAGGGTGCGGATGAAGGAGTTCGGCCAGTTCTCGCGCCGAACGCCCCGACTGCATCATGAGAGACACGGCCTCGATTGTGGTGGACGCGTGGACTCCGAGGGCTCGCATGCCGAGAATCCGCATCTCGTCGTCATCGCTCACGAGCAGCTTGACGAAGCCGTCAGTTGCGCGCATGGCGATCGCACGATTGACGAGCGTGTAGCCATAGACTGCCACGCGATAGCCAACTCGGCGTTTCTGCGCCTCCTGCTCGTTGATGCCGATCGCAGCCACCTCGGGATCGAGAAACATGATCGTCGACAAGTTGTCGTACGCGAGGGATTTGCCGGCGATCCCACATATCCGCTCCGCGGCATGGCGACCCTCGATCTCACCGATACTGACAAGAGCAATGTCGAGCGTTACGTCGCCAGCGGCGTAGATGTGATCGATCTTCGTCCGCGTGTCGTCGACTTCGATCTGTCCTTGCGGACCCAGAACGATCCCTGCGGCGCCAAGATCGAGACCAGCCGTGTTGGGCTCGCGGCCGATCGAGATGAGTGCCTTCTCCACGCGAATTGTCTCGCGGCCGCCGCCGGAATGCTCGATTGTGTACTCCACTTCGCCGCCAATGTTGCGCATCTCCACCAACGTGGCTTTGTGGTGGATCGTGACCCCCTTGCGTTCGAGGTTGTTCGAGCACAGGCGTGAGACGTCGGTGTCCTCGAAAGGTAGGATCCGATCCGCGCGATCGATTAGGTAGACTTTCGTTTGGCCGAAATTGGCGAAGATTGTCGCGTATTCGCAGCCGACCACGCCGGCGCCGAGGATCACAAGCGAGCGCGGGAAGTGCTGGAGCGACTCGATATGATCGGAAGTCATGATCGTGCGCCCATCGACTTCGATGTTCGTGGGCAGACGCGGCTTCGAGCCGGTCGCGATGATGACGTGATCGCAAGTAACCCGACGAACTTCGCCGCTATCGGCGTCCTCGATGTGGAGGGTGTGCGCGTCGAGGAAGCGCGCAATGCCGCGCAAATGGGTGATAGAACCCGGGCGATCGGGTAACGGGGTCGCGAGCTCACGCAGCTGACGCGTCATGTGCGCGACCTTCGCGCCGGTGGCCAAACGCACCGCTTCACACACCGCCTCGTAGCGAACCTCGACGCGCTCGGATGTGTAACCGCGATCGCGCCTGCAGGCGTTGCGATAGTCGCGACTCAGTTCCCACATGGTTTTCGACGACAACGCGCCGTTGTGCACACCGGTCCCACCCAAACGGCCACGCTCGATCAGGCAGACTCGCCGACCTTGATCCCACAGGCGCATCGCTGCGGCGAACCCCGATGGGCCACCCCCGATCACTCCGACCTCGAAATCGGCCATGGCAAAGATGGTACGTCTCGCACTAGTGGCAGTCGATGAGCACCTCGCGCACGCCGCCGGGGGCGCGGCCTCGCTCGCGTCCGCGAGGCCAAAGATGCAATCGACGAGGCGGCTGCGATCGATTCGTTCGTGGGGCTGGCGCGAACGGCCCTCAGCGTACGCCGACGATCGTGATCCGATCGAAGACGAACGCTGCGCGCGCGAGCTGACTCGCACCTGGAAGGTCGGCTTGCCCACCTGGGTACGGCCGAAGCCGACGGCGCGCGTAGCAGCCCCGAGACCCTAAGGCGTTCGCGGATGCGCGGGGATCGGCGCACGAGCCACCGGAGGCTGGCGCTCGGGAAGGCAAAGCGGCATACTCCGCGTCCCGGAGGAGTGGCCGAGCGGTTGATGGCGGCGGACTTGAAATCCGTTGTGCTCGAAAGGGTACCGGGGGTTCGAATCCCTCCTCCTCCGCCCCCTACTCGCAGATCGCCACTAAGTTGAGCTGCGGACAGTACGCCGCGTTGAAACTACCGGCGAGCGACCAGTCAGGGTGATCGACGGCGAAGCGTCCCCGCACGATAGACGGCGCCTCGGGCATGAACGGCTCGGCCAGATCGGACTCAGTAGGAAAGTTCTCGATGAAGAACGTCGCGGGCGCCTGGAACTGCTCGCCGTTGCTGTAGGCGGTGATCGAGCCAGCGACATCCTGGTCCACCGGACCTCCAAATCCACCGAAGTCCGAGGCGAGATGAAGCACAAAACCCTCGTTGATGGGTACTCCACCGTTCGCGGCTGCCAACTCAGCAGGGTCCGCCACCAGGTAGATCTGCGCGATGTTGGGCAAGACACAAAACCCACAGCCAGTGTCGCTACTGAAAACCGCGTAGCTCGGCGTCGGGATCCCTGGTGGCGGTGAGCCCATGACGTCCGCGTTTGGGCTCGGGAGCGCGGCGCAACCCGAGCTGGCCCACGCGGCGCACGGGTCACCGGAATCGGCGCGCGCGTCGAGCTTGATCGCGCCCGTATCCCAACCCATCGAGGTGGAGGTGGAGGGCACCGCCGTTGTCGTCGATGTGAGCGTGGCCGCCGACGTACCACCCGTATCATCGGCGGAGCCATTTTGGTTGCCGCCATCGCTTGTGCCCACAACAGGCCCGCACGCAGCAACCGCAAGGACCAGAGACGATCCGCGAACCCAGGGCATTTTCGAAGTGTAGCGCGCGCGGTCGCGACGGAGTTGCCGGCCGAGGGGCGTCTCGGGGATCGGCGAAGAACCGCGCGCTGCGCCTATGCGCGCCCGTCTTTGCGGCGCTGGATCTTCGCCCCCAGCGCCCGCAGGCGTTTCTCAATCGACTCGTAGCCCCGGTCTAAGTGGTAGACCCGCCGGACCTCAGTCTTGCCGCTCGCAACCAGGCCCGCGAGCACCAGTGAGGCCGATGCTCGAAGATCGGTCGCCATGACTTCGGCGCCGGTAAGGCGCGCGCCGCCGCGCACGACGGCGCTGTTGCCCTGCACGGTGATTTCTGCGCCCATGCGGCACAGCTCGGGCACGTGCATGAATCGGTTCTCGAAGATCGTCTCGGTGATAAGACTCTGCCCGTCTGCACATGCAGCCAGCACCATCATCTGGGCCTGCATGTCGGTTGGAAAGCCGGGATACGGCCGGGTCGAAACGTCGATGGGCTCGAGGCGATCGGGTCCGATCACCCGCAGCCCGCCCGGTTCGACGCGGCACTCGGCGCCGGCCTCTTCGAGTTTGGCGAGCGTTGCGTGCATGTGATCGACGGGCGCGTCGACGAGCACGACGTTGCCACGTGTGATCGCCGCGGCGACGGCCAATGTCCCGGCCTCGATCCGATCAGGAACCACGGCGTGGTCGAAACCATCGAGTTCGTCGACACCTTCGACCTCGATCATCGACGTGCCGGCTCCGCGAATCCTCGCGCCCATCTTGTTGAGTACGATCGCGAGCTCCTCAACCTCGGGCTCTCGCGCCACGTTCTCGAGGCGCGACGTGCCCTTCGCCAGGGTCGCCGCCATCATCAAATTCTGGGTTCCGCCAACAGTAACTGTATCGAACACAAAGCTCGCGCCGCGCAGCCGACGGGCCTTGAGCTCGACGTAGCCATGCTTGAGAACGATCTTCGCACCGAGCGCCTCGAGCCCCCTGAGATGCTGGTCGATCGGCCGCGCCCCGATCGCGCAACCTCCGGGCAGAGACAC
The DNA here is from genome assembly GCA_902826865.1 of uncultured Myxococcales bacterium. GTDB lineage: Bacteria > Myxococcota_A > Polyangia > Nannocystales > Nannocystaceae > Xiheibacterium. Next base: position 19,764 of record CADEGN010000102.1, on the reverse strand, counting down.
CCGACAGTGGCCGTAGCGCGCCAAGAGTGGCCCCATGACGGTGACCGCGGCGCGCATGGTCTTGACGAGGTCGTATGGCGCTTCCAGTGGACCGTCGGCCACTTGTGTCGGATCCACCACGACCGTGCGATCGCCCTCGACGGTGCAACCGAGGTGCGTGAGGAGGCTTGACATGGTGTGGATATCGGAGAGCTTGGGCACGTGGCGAAGCGTGCTCACGCGCTCCGTGAGAAGCGCAGCGCACTGGATCAGTAGTGCGGCGTTCTTGGCCCCGTGGATCCGCGCTTCGCCGCGAAGGCGCTCGCCGCCGAAGATGACGATCTTGTCCATCTGTGGTCTGTCTCCTCGGACGTTCGGTCGGGGATCGGCGGTGCGCTGTTCCGTCAGGGATCGGGCGGGGTCGACCCGTCGTTGTCCGCGTCTGCCGGGCGCGACTGGCTGTCGATCCTCCGCAGTTCCTCGCTGTTGGCGAGCTGGTTCCCCACGCGCGTCGCCTCCGCGGCCGCGTCGCTCGATCGCTGCCATCCGACCGCTGCCAGACTGCCCGGGCAGGCATCGATGCTCGTCATCGTCCACGTGCGCAGCACCGGGGCAAAGCTGCGATCGGTCGTCATTTGCGGAAATCCGTGGTGGACCTTCGTCTGCGACCATGTCGGCCGGCCGTGATCGATCGAGATCAGCGTCAGGCGTTCGCTCCAGATCCCCTGATTTTCCGGTTGTCCATCGCTCCATGTGCTCTCCAGCCAGGCGAAGTGTTCAGATCCGATCTCGTACACGCCGAGCAGTCGTTCGCTCCACGATGGCGTCACGCACACGCGGTGGTGCTGATCGGGGCCGCCCCCGCCGGTTTGGGGATCTACGCACGCCGACATGTTGCACTTCCCTTCCACGCGCAAACCGGTCCAAGATGCGCCGATCCCTGCCAGATGTTGGGGAAGGCGGGGCCAACCGAGTGCCAGCGCGTCCTCCATCGGATCCACGGTGCGTGGCAAGCAGGCTGGCGTTGGCGCGGCCGGGCCGGCGAAGTGCCGGGACAGCCACAGATCGCGGACGGTGCCGCGCCGTTCCACCCGCAGGCCCTGGTAAAAGAGCTCGAGCGGCGCGACCTGGCCGTCGGGAATCGGTGCACCGTCGACAATGTTGAGCGGAGCCTCGGCGGTGAGTTGCAGACCAAGGGACGACGTGCTGTCTGCCTCGAGCGCCTGCGCAGGCGTGTAGGTGACGTCGATCCGATAGACGTGCGGGCAATCGCGCGGTGGGGCTTGCCATGCCAGGGGCACCACGGCGTCATCGGTCGGTTCGACGTCAATCCCGAACGGGCCGAGCTGCTCGCGAATCGTGCCCACGGACGCCAGCGTCGATGGCGGCGGCTCGCCACAGCCCGCGGCGAAGGCGACGAGGCAGGCGATCGCCAGGCGCATGGGCGAACCTTGCCAGAAACGGGGGTGTGCGGGGAATCGGACCGCCTCAAGGCGGATCTCAATGGCTGCGGGGCCGTCGGAGCCACGCCTGGGCCCCACAAGGACGCGCCGAGAATTTGCCCTCCGGATCCGATCCATGTCTACCCATGCGGCATGTCGCGCCGTGTCGCAACGTTCCTGGCTTGCTCCGCACTTGCCACCTTCGTGCCCTGTGATGTCGGCGCGCGCGAGAGTCTCGCGACCCCGATTACCGGTCGCGATCTGTCGCAGCTATGGCCGATCAGCGTCGAGGTCGAAATCGTTCGCCTGGCCGACGCGGACTCGACCCAACGCGCCATGTTGCCGCGGCAACGCGCGCGCGTCCCCGATGGTCAGCGCTTCGAACTCGCGTCCGCGGTCCGCACCGGTCGTGGTCGCCGCCACTTTGCGATTAACGTGGTCGCGCGTCATCACCCCGATGCCATCGAACTGGAGTGGAATCTCGAGGTTAGCGAGGCGAAGTACCGCACCATCGGCGTCGGGCAATACTTGCTCCATCGCATGCAGCTGGCCGACGTGATAGAACTCGACGAGCCTGGGCTGAGGATCGCGCGCTCTGACATCGTCACGACCCGCGGAGAAATGGTGCGAGAGCGCGTGGTGATCGACGACGAAGTCCACGAAATCCGCATCAGTGCCCGGTCTGCGCGCGGTTGACACAGCCTGCGGCCGTGGTAATGCTCGGGGGTCCAAAAACGGGTGCCGGCGGCCGGATCGGCCGTGTTCGAGGCGCCACGAGCCGACGGAGATTCTCACGATGCACGCCCTCCTCACTCGCCTGATCTCGTTGTCGGCCCTCGCCTGCGCGGTTGCTGTCGGAGGCGCCTGCAAGCCACCGAAGTATCCGAAGTGCAAGAAGGACAAGCACTGCAAGGTCGATCTCGGTGAGAAGTGTGTGGACGGCCAGTGCCAGAACTGCACCACCAACGACGATTGCAAGGGCAAGGGGCCCGGCGGTGCCGATTGGTCGTGCTTCGAATTCCGCTGCACCGATCCTTCGCAGATCCCCGCTGGCGGAACCGGTTCGCTCGGTGCACCGTGTACGGCGACGCTCGACTGCGGTGGCGGCCTCGTTTGCACCGAAGGCAAGTGTGCAACCTGCACCGACGACACCCAGTGCGCGCCGGGTACCTGCGATCTCGGGACCGGCACCTGCAAGAGCCCCGGCGGCGGCGGAACGGCTTGCCAGACGGACGATCAGTGCGCCATGGACGAGATCTGCGACAACGGCACGTGCACGTTCTCGGGTGTGAATCCTGGCGGACCCAACCCGTGTGGTGTCGATGCGATCTTCTTCGAGTTCGACAGCCCAACCCTCACGAGCGAGGCACAGAGCCAACTCAAGGGCCTGGCCGAGTGCTTCAAGCAGCAGAACAAGCTCGTCTACCTCGAGGCCCACGCCGATCAGCGCGGAACCGAGGAGTACAACATCTTGTTGACCGATAAGCGCGGCAACACGGTGAAAAAGTTCCTCGAGGATCTCGGCGTCACCGGCACCAACATGCAAGTGGTATCGAAGGGCGACCTCGAGGCCACCGGCAGCGACGAGTCGTCGATGCAGAAGGATCGCCGCGTCGAGTTCATCTGGCCGTAGCAGAGCCGCGTTCCTGGCCAGCGGGCACGCGCCCGCTGGCCGCCTGAGTGGGGAGCGGCTAGGCTCGGCGCACCGCCGCGAACGCGGCCAAGGAGACCCATGGATACCTGCAGCTCCAAGCAGCGATCGTGGATCCACGCAGCCGCCCCACTCCTCGCGGTGATGACGCTGGTGCCAAGTTGTCTGGTGCTCAAGCCTGAGCACGACGAGCTGGCCCAGGAGGTGGCAAAGCTCCGCAAGGAAAACGCCCAGAACACCGAGACGATGAAGCGAGCGAAGGAGCTCGCCGACCAGGTCGAGAAGAAGCTCGCCGAACTCGAGGCCGTGCTTCGGACCAACCAGGCCGGGCTCGGAGCTCGGGTGGATCAGCTCGAGCTCGATGCTCAGGAGCTACGTGGTGCCGCCGAGAACGCCGACAACCAGGCCTCGACCGTGAACCAGGAGCTCAAGGAGCTGCGCGCCGATGTCGATGCGCGCCTCAGCCAACTCGAAGAAAAGCTCAACGAGGCGACCAATATCCCCGAGGGCAAGTCTGAGTTGTATGAGGAGGCGGAGCGCCAGCTCAAGACCAAGAAGTACAAGCAGGCGCGCCGCCTTTTTCGCACGTATGAGTCGCGTTATCCCGAAGATGGGAAGTTGCCGGAGATCAGGTTCAAGATCGGTTTGACGTACTTCAACGAGCGCGACCACAAGAGCGCACTCGGCGAGTTCTACAACGTCATCCAAAACAGCCCCGACGCGTCGGTTGTCCCCGATGCGCTGTACTACTCAGGGCTCGCCTTCGCGAAACTCGGGCAGTGCAAGAACGCGATCGCCTATTTCGACGCCCTGCGGCAGAAGAAGACCAAGGCTGCTCCCGAGTACAAGGAACAGGCGGCGAAGCAGATCGCCATCCTTGAGAAGGACGACGGGGAGATCTGCCTCGACAAGCCCGGCAAGGCCGAAACGGGTGCCAAGGGCTGACGCCACGGCGCGGTGCCCGGCGCGTCGGTGTTGACGAAACGCCACAGCGTTGCGCGAGCGCGACAGCCTCGAGCCGTCGCGGACGGCGACACTGCGACCCCCATCACCCATCAGCCCGATCGACCTTGAACCGGCTGTGGCTGTCGAGTAGGCAAAGGACGGATGGCAGATCACCGCAATCGGTCCCGCCGCGTCGCGCTCATGCTCGCCCTCGTGGTCGCATCGGTCCCCGCGGGGGCGTCGGGTGCACGTCTGCGGTGGCCGCGACTGCCCGCGGAGATGGCCCCGGCCGCGCGCAAAGGTGACCCGGATGCGGGTGCAGCGAACAACGACAATGCGGACGGTTCCTCGACGCCGTGGGTGCCCCGCGACGGTGGTTCCGCGTTCAACCTGCCGGTGGCGGAGCGCGACGATCCGTACGGACCGCGCCCGACGAACTCGGCCAAGCTGACGATCGACGAGATCCTCCGCTTCGCCCGCGAAAACCCATACATTGCCGCCGCAGACGCGAACGTCGAGGCCATGCGGCATCGCGTGAAAAAGGCCAAGCTCGCCTGGCTGCCGATCGTCGATGTCACCCTCGCGCTGTCGCCGGGCGTGAACATCAAGTGTGATGACGTACAGATCCAAACGGTTAATGCGCCCGCCGATTTCACAGACTTCCAGTTTTGCCGGCCTCCCGGCGATCCGCAACTCGACGTCCAAACCGTCAAGGGCTACTTCCAGCAGCTAGGCCGCGCGGGCGTGCGGTTCCAGATGCAGTTAGACACGGTTATTCCACTCTACACGTTTGGCAAGATCAAGAACACGCGCAAGGCTGCCGAAGCCGTGCTCGCGATGACACGATTCCAACGCGATGCCGCTGCCCAAGAGATCGCCATGCGTGTGCAGCAGGCGCATATGACACTGCTGCTGGCACGAGAATCCAAAGGCATTCTGCTTGAAGCCAAGAAGGTCGTCGATCGCGCTCACAAGCGCGTGACCAAGGACCTCGGCGGGGATCTCGACGACTTCGATACCGACCCGAGCGCCGGCGATCCCAGCCGGGATCCCGACGATCTGCTCAAGGTCGAGCTCTCCGCCCTTGAGCTCGAGGAGCTCATGCGAGAGGCCCTAAAGGTGGAATCCCTGGCGCTGTCGGCCCTGTGGGCGCTGGCCGGCAAGGCGGCGCCCCGGGGCTTCGACGTCGCCGACACGCCCTTGGTCCCGGTGCAGCTCGAGGGCGGCCCGGAGAAGCTCGCTCACTACAAGCGGCTGGCGGCAGAGTCCCGGCCCGAGGCCAAGGCTGCGGCGGCCGGCGTGATGGCGAGGCGCGCCCAGGAGCGTCTTGCGCGTTCGAACTTCCTGCCCGACCTCGGCCTCACGCTGAGCGCTGCGCTTGTCCGGACCAACGCCGCCGATGCAAGTATGAACACGCTCTATTACCAAGATGGCTTCAATTCCTCGCGCGTGACCGCGGCGCTGGCCCTGCGTTGGCGGTTCGACTTCCACAACGATGCGTTTGATCTCGTGGCGGCCCGGGCAGAACTGCGGGCCGCGGAGAACCAGCGAGCAGCGGCGGAATTGCTGCTCGGGCGCGAGGTTGAGGAGAGCTACGCGGAGATGGTGGAAACCGCCGAGGTTGCGCGGATCCGCGACGCGTCGCGCAAGCGAGCGTGGCAACTGGTGATCTCCCAGGAACAGAAGGAGACCGTAGGTGGGGGAAGCTTGACCGAGCTCCTCCGCCAACTCGAGAAGTGGTACCGCCTCCGCTTCTCGCACGTGGAAGCGGTCGCCAATCACAACATCGCCGCGGCCAAGCTGGCGCGTGCCGTGGGTGCCCCGCTCTGGGGAAATCCCGCGCAGCCCAAGCCCAGCGATGGCAAGGGCGCTGTGTCGAGGGACTAGTTGCGGAAGTACGCGCGACCGCCGTGCAAGCCGAGGACGCCACGCGCAGGCTGCTTGCCGGTGCCGTGGCCGAGGAGCTCCTCTGGGGCACCCGGACGAACGACTTCGATCTGAAATTGTACCTGCGGATGTGGCTCGATGTTGCGCAGATACTCGAGGGAGTACTGCCTGGCCTCGTCTTCGTCGGCGGCAACGACGGTGAACCCGGTGGTGTATCCCTGCGCGTCTTCAGGCCAATGTTCCGGGGCGTGCGGCGCCTCGGCGCGCGCCGTGATGAGGAACGCTGTTACCTGCGATGCGCGGCCGTGATCGGCCTCGTTCATCGTCTCGAGCATGTGCACGGTGATCCAGTCGTGCTGACCCGCGACCCTGGCGACCTCCCGTGCCTCACCGTGACGTTCGCGTAGCCACAGGGCGAAGAAAACCTCCTCGCAGACGAGGCTTGCGTAGCTGGGGCTGAGGTGACCGGCATCGAGGGACTGAAGGCGCTCGATGGCGCCGTAGAGCAGACCCAACGCTTTGTCCAAGTCGGCGTCGGGTTGCCCGATTGTCCAGGCGCCCAGCACCGCGAGCGTCAGTGGGCTGCGCGGATCGACCTCGTGGGCGCGCTGCATGGATGCGAGCGCCTGCTCGCGCTGATCCATGCGGTACTGCGTGATGGCGAGGTTGTACCAAGCGCTGCCGTGATCCGGATCAAACGACAACGCCGTGCGGAAGCGATCGACGGCCTCTTCGAAGTCGTCGAGATCCGACAGGCAAATCCCGTGCTCGACGAGCATGTCGACGCTGAGCGGATCTTCGTCGAGATAGGCGGAGTAAACCTCGGCTGCCTCTTCGAGGCGCCCTGTGCGACGCAACAACGCACCCAGGGCTGCGTTGGCCTCAAACAACGTCGGGCCTTCGCCGTCTACTTCAAGCGCGCTGCGGTAGTTATGCTCGGCAAGCTCGATGTCTCCGAGGCGTTCGAGCACTGCGCCCGCGTTGTAATATTGGAGCGCTCCGGTGGGCTCCACCGCGATTGCCCGTTCGAAAGCTTCCTTGGCGCGCTCGAGATCGCCGCGCAGGTCGTAGACGTTGCCCAAGGCGATGAGCACGTCGGCGTCCTTGGGGAATTCATCGGCGGCGCGCTCGGAGAGCGTGAGCGCGTGGTCAAGATCCCCAGTGTCGCAGAGGCCGCGGATCCACATGCAGTAGAGGGGGATCAGATCCTCGTCCGGCAGTTCCGGCTCCCACGAACTACGGAGCATCCGCACGGCTGAACTCGCGGCTCCTTCGTCAAGGAGCGTTGCAGCGGCGTCGAGTTGGGCGCGGAGCGACATGGTCGAACGGCTACACGATTTGTTGCACGGTCGCGTGCGCGAGGCAATTAGCACTGTTTGCGCAGGCGGCTCCAGCGGTGGCGTAGATCGTCACGTGACCCCGTGGCGGCAATGGGCGGCCGATGATGTTGGATCTCCCCATGCCGGCCGACGCACACTTCGCGCGGGTGGGACGCGCGACGCGTGCCGTTTGGAGACGATAACACGATGCGCCGGCGCGGGTGCGCCCGCGCCGGTGGGCGCACAGGGCGCCCAGATCGCTTCCGCGCCGGCGGGCACTGGCAGCAGAGAATCGCGGCCAGGCGATCGCTCGGTTGCGAGACGAGTTGGGAGCGTCGTTCGGCGCACGGGTTCGACCCGAGAGCTGGCTCCGTGTTTTTGCGACCGGCGCGAAGATGGACCCGCCGCGACGATCGTTGTGCAACGAGCTGCGCATCTGCGACGCCGTGCTCGAGGCGCGGGGCGGGGCGCGCCCGGAAGCATCATCGATGGAGCCGCTGCGTTTGCAGCAGTCGTGCGATCGATCCGAGTACCGATCCGGTACGCGCTGGAACTCCGGTTCATGGGGCGGTCGGCGCGAGGCTGCCCCTGCTCGATCCTCGCGCTGCCGCCCGGCCGCGCCGGCGCCAGTGGCACCGCGTCCGCGCGGCTCTATCGGCCGCCCCGCTCGGCGGGCACTTTCGCCCGGGCAGAACGCCATTGTGGCCCCAGGGCCCGCTGATGCCGTTTTCGCGGAACTTGCTCGAGCCCGCGCCGCGACTATGATCCTCGCCATGTCCGCCATCGACCGCCGTGCCCGTGGGGTCTGGATGCTCGCTGCGTGCCTGCTCGCAGGCGGCGCGGCGCGCAGCACATTCGCCGCCGATTCCGTCCGTGCTGCCACCGAGGAGCGCAATGTCGCGGTCGTGAAGGTCGAGCTCAAGCAGGAGAGCGGGAAGGTCTTCAAACACGATGGCGCGGTCTTCGACTGGGGCAGCGATGGCAACATCGTGTTCACGATCGGGGACCACAGCCATGACGTGGCCTTGCGCGTAGATCGTGCGGGCGACGACGGCAAGAAGATCAAGTTGACGGTGGGCTACACCCGCGATGGCAAGCCCGTGATCGCGCCGTATACGATCGACAGCCAGGTCAAGAAGCGTGAGGTCGTCCACGTGGAGGGCGGTATCGCGTTGGCGTTTACCGTCACGCCGAAGATGGTCAAGGTGGATGAGAACGGTGATGCCCCGAGCGAGGATCCGGACGCGGGTGGCGACGGGGGCGGTGGCGATGGGGGTGGTGGCGAGACCGAGAAGCCCAAGGACAAGCCGAAGAACAAGATCGGTGGTTCGGGTGATACCAACGATCCCCTTGAGGGGCTCAAGTAGCCGCCGCGCCGGGCTCGCCGTGCGGGCCGGTTACGCGAGCCTTCCGCTTGCGCGCCGGGCGATGTGATCATCGACGAGCCCGAGGAACATCCGGATTCCGATCGGGATCATGGTGTCGTCGAAATCGAAGTCGGGATGATGGCACGTTGGCACGCCACCGCTTTCGTCGCCGGTCCCGACGAAGAAGAACGCTCCGCGCGTGGCTTGGGCCATGTACGCAAAGTCCTCGCCACCGGCGATCGGAAGCCCTACGTCGCTAACCTGCGGCGCGCCGACAATCGCCGCGCCGACACGTTGGACCGCGGCTGTGCACACCGGATCGTTCATCACCACCGGATAACCGGGCGCCAGCTCGAGCTCTGCCCGTACGCCGAACGTGCTCGCGACGCCACCGACGACCTCGCGGATCCGCGAAAGAACGCGCTCGGTCACGTCGGGCGCGAACGTCCGCACCGTGCCCTCGAGCTCTGCGCTCCCGGGAAGCACGTTGTCGGTGGTCCCTGCCGAGAACTTGCCAACGCTGACAACGGCCCCGCCCTCATAGCCCAGCCCGCGCGCCACCACAGTCTGCAGCGCGACCACGAGGTGTGAACCAGCGACGATGACATCGCGACACAGCTGCGGCTGGCTCGCGTGGCCGCCGACGCCGAATAGCCGAATCGACATCCAGTGGGTCTGAGCCAACATCGCACCCGCGCGGACGTGGATCCGATGACTGCGGAAACCAGGCCAGTTGTGCAGCCCGTAGACCTCCTCGACGCCCTCGAGCGCGCCTTCGGCGACCATCACTTTGGCACCCCCGCCGTCCACGCCTTCTTCGGCGGGTTGGAACAAGAGACGCACGTTGCAGCCGAGCTCGTTGCGCCGACGGGCGAGCAAAGCGGATACCCCAAGAAGGATGGCTGTATGCCCGTCGTGCCCGCACTTGTGCGCGCAACCATCGTGGACCGAGCGATGCGGCAGGTCGGTTGTCTCCGGCATCGGTAGGCAATCAAGGTCGGCGCGCAGTGCGATGGTCGGCGCCAAACCCGATCGATGCAGATCGGCGATGACCCCGGTCTTGGCAGCGGTGCGTGGCGCGTAGCCGTGACGCTCGAGCCAAGCTCGCACGATCGCGCCCGTGCGGTGCTCCGCGAACCCGAGCTCGGGGTGTTTGTGCAGGTCGCGGCGGATCGCGGTCAGCTCGGGTAGCAGGGCGTCAAGTTCCTGCGTTGCCTCGGACATGGGCGAGACGGTATCGCGATCCTGGCCGAGGCGGGCACCGCCACCGCCGCGATGGCGGGAACGCGACCGGCGAAGACACGATTGCCGGGGCGGGCGGCCTCGCCCAGACTCCGGCGGTGCCAACCCCCAGCAAGGTCACCGGTCGCGGTCCGATCCGCGCCACCGCGCTCGTGCTGTACGCCGGCGACAGCACGCCACATCGCTCGTGCGGCATCGCGTTGGCCGAGGCATTCGGACGTCCGACAACCGCCTACCAGAGCCTGCGGCGCGGCGGGATCACCGGCGAGGGAACCTGCGGAGCCATCGTCGCTGGTCAGCTGCTAATCGGCGAGTTCCTGGGGGATCCCGATCCCACCGGCAAGGTGACACCCGCGCTGCGCGTGGCCATGCAACGTTACATGGCCCGGGTTCACGATGAACTCGATCGCGGTCCATCCGCCACCATCATCTGCAACGACATGACGGCCCCGTGGGGAGAATTCACAGGTCTCGCTCGCCATCGGTTCTGCACCGAGGTGGTCGGCCAGGTTGGCCAGCTCGTCGATGAAGTCCTCCGCGAGCACGGTGTGGAGGTTCAGGCCGCGACAGTGTTCCTCGCTGACGGGCGTGCGTTCGACCCTGGAGCGGGCTAGCGGATCGCGCCCGAAGTGCGGCCCGCGCTGTGGGGGCCACGAGGCCCGACTCGGGCTATCGCGTCGCCACAAACGATGCGACCATCGCGGGCCCGCGTGCTCGAGCACCGGCAGCGTGACAGATGGTCAAGATCCCCGAAGATCTCGCGCGTGCGATCCAATCCTGTGACTGCGTCCTGTGGGTGGGAGCCAGCCTTGGTTCGCTTGCCGCGCGCCCTAGCTGGGAGCAGGTCTTGCGCCGGCTCGTGGCCTCGTGCCCCGAAGACGATCGTGATGCCCTGACCGAACTCATCGGCGCCGGGCGCCTACGAACGGTGCTGACGTATGTGCACCGTCGCCTGGGCGATGAACCACTCGCGAAGCTGCTGGTAGACGTGGCGCAAGAGGGTGACCGCAACGAGTTGGCCGCGGGCGCCCAGCTCCTGGCCGAGTTACCCTGGCGAGCCTGCTTTGCCACCATCTACTCCGACGTCGCGGTGAAAGTGCTCGCCGCGGCCCCGCGCAAGCTCGCGCTCCACAACCTCGGGGACGTCCATCGCCTGTCGCTGCGCGATGATGCCGATCCCTTCATCTTGCGTACGCCGCCGACGGGGCGCGCGATGCGGGCTGATCGCGAGCTCTTCGACCTAGTCGAAGAGGCGGTCCATACCCGCACGATCCTCTTTCTCGGCTTTGAGCCAGACGATCCCGATCTCGCTCAGATCCTCGATTTGCTCGATCGGATCGGCCGCGGCAACCAACACTTCGCGATCCTGCCCTGGGTCGCTCGGCCACAGGCCGAGGAGTTGCGCGAGCGCTACGGCGTCGACGTGATTCCAGCGCCCGCGGGCACCACGTTGCCGGCGATCATCGCCGAATTGGCGCGAGCCTGCGGCGAGGTTGCGGTTCGTCCGAGTGACGCCCAGGGCAAGCTTGCGGTGCTCGATCTGGCGCGCGCGGTCCGAGCCATCGACCCGCGCGCGGACCTGGCGGTCGATGCTGCCCTCGCACTCGACGTGGCTTGGATCGAGCACCTCATGGATGAGCTGCCGAGCGGCAAGCTAGCCGCCATGCCGGCCGCAACGCGGCTTCGCACGGGCAACGTCGTGCTCGCGCATGGTCGCATCGATCGGGCGCGGCGCTGCTTCCAGGGGGTCGTGACCCACGGCGCCGGTCGGGAGTTTCTCAACCTCGCCCACTTCAACCTCGCCATGTGTGCCCTCCTGGAGGGCGATCGATCCGCAGCGCTCGATGGGTTTGCCACGTGTGCGGAGGTCGATCGTAGCTTGGCTCTCGTCCCGCCCCGCTATCATCTTCGCGAGGTTCTCGCGTTCAGCGGGGGCACCCTCACGCTTCTGTGCAGCGATAGGGAGACCAAGCGTGACGTCGAGATCTCCGTCGCGACGCTTTCGCGCCCGGTTGGGCACGCCGAGCAGCAGCGTTTCCACGCCGCCCTCGCCGCGCTTGCCGGGGTCGATCACCCGGCGGTAAAGGGTGTGCTCGGCGGCTTCGCAGATGGACGTCTCTTCGGGAGTCTGCGCGAACCGACGCCCGGCTTTGTGCTTGCCGATTCCCTCGATGAAAAGCCGATGCCGCGGGCGAAGGCGCTAGAGATCGTCGAGCCGCTCATCGACGCAGTCGAGGCTTGTCACGCTCGCAGCGTGCTTCATCGCGCGATCAACCCTGGAAACATCGTGCTTGGCCCAAACGGGCCGCTCCTGCGTGGATTCGGCTTTCCGCCGGTCTTTAGTCCGGGTCGGCCTTTGGCGCGCGTGGCCAACCGCGGCTACATGGCACCCGAGCAACTCGCCGGGGGCGCAGCGGTTGCGGCGAGCGACGTCTATTCGATCGCAGCACTGCTGTACCGACTGCTTTCGGGCGGCGCGCCGGCCGGTGCAGTCCCACCCGTGCGCGCGCCCGATGGGCGCCTCGATCCGCGCCTCGACGACCTGCTGCGCAGCGCGCTACACCCGAACCCAAGCGAACGGCCGAGTCTCGGCGGACTGCGCGAACGTCTGGCCAAGATTACCGCGCAACCGCCGGAGGTCGATGCTTCGCAGCCCGTCACCCGAGCCGCTGCGGGCGTGCCCGAGGCGGCCGAAGAGGTGGTGTCTGCTGCCCTGGGCGCGAAGCTGGTCGCGCCGCAGGATCCGGATGATCTCGAGGCGTGGGCCTTGATCCTCGAACGGCGTCCGACGCATGTCGAGGCCCGTGAAGCGGTCGCGCGAATCGAGCGTGACGCGCGAGCTGCGGGGCGATGGGACCGCGTGGCGGAGGCGCTACGAGTGCGCGCGCAGCAGGTCCAAGTTGCGCGTGAACGCATTGAGATGCTGCGTGATCTCGCGGGGATCTACGAGCGCGAGCTTGGTGCCCCGGCAAGCTCGTTCACGACGCTCCGGCAGCTATTCGATCATGTACCTGTCGCGCAGCAAGTCGAGCTCGTCGCTGACTTGCGTAGGCTCGCCGAGATCACTGGGAAGTGGTCTGAACTCGCCGATTGCCTGGGCGTTGTTGCTGAGCGAACCCACGAACCAGCGCGTCAGGCCGACTTGCAGTGCGAACTCGGCGGTGTGCTTGCCGAGCGACTGGGTGGGAGCGCGCGCGCGGTTGCGGCCTACGAGAAGGCCGCAGAGCTACGGCCTAGCGCGGAGATCTACGGCGCTCTCGTTTCGCTCTATCGCAAACTTGGGCACGACGCCGATCTCGCCAGGGCACTGCTCTCGTTGGCCGATTTGCAGCGCGATGGCGAGCGCCACGCGACGCTGTGTACCGCGGCAAAGGTGTTGCGCGAATCGCTGGGCGATGAGGAGGGCGCCCTCGGGGTAATCGAGGTCGTGCTCGCCGAAAATCACGACTATCCCGACGCTGTTGCGGCCGGAGAATCGCTTGCGCGCGCGCTTGGTCGCAAGGCCACACTCGTCGACATGCTCGCGCGGCGCGCCGCCGTGAGTCTTGTCGATCGCGAGGCGGTCGAGGCGCTGCGCGAGGCGGCCGACGCGGCGCAGGAGATCGGCGAACGCGAGCGGGCGATCGAGCTACTGCAAAAGCTGGTGACGCGACGGCCCGACGATCACGCCGGGGCCGAACGCCTGGTGACCCTGCTGCGTGAGGCAGCGAAAACCGATCCCCATCGGCGTATCGCCCTCATCGATGCACTTGCATCGTATGTCGATCACGCCGAGGGTGCCGCGGAGAAGTGTGCGCTGCTCGCCGAGTCTGCGACGCTGCTTGACCAAGAAGTCGATGGCAAGGAAAGAGCGGTCGATTGTCGCGAGCGCGTGCTTGAGCTCCTGCCAATCGAACGCCCGCTTGCCCGTGAAGCTGCGAGTGCGCTTGAGCGCTGGTATCGCCGCCAGAACGATCGCACCAAACTCATAACGTTGCTCCGCCGTCAGGCTGAGGCCGCCGACGGCGAGGAGTCGCTGCGGGCAGAGGCCTGGCGCAAGCTGCTTGCGTTGCACGACGAGCCGGGGGAGCTCGGGAAGCCCGAAGCGATCGAAGCGCTCGAGCGTCTGTGCGAGCTCGAGCCCGGAGAACGGAAATGGCGCGACGCGCTGCTCGATCGCTACCTCGCCATCAATGACTATCGCCGGGCGGGTCCGCTGATCCGGGCCCAAGTCGACGCGGAGACCGATCCCAAGCGGAAGGCCGAGCTGCTGCTACGGGGCGGGATTCTCCGCCAAGAGATAGGTAAGACCGAAGGTGCCGTCGACGCGCTGGAGGAGGCGGTCCGCCTGGATCCTCTACTCACCAGTGCGTGGCTCGAGCTCCGCGAGCTTTATGCCAACAACGACCAGCCGCTCAAGGCGATCGAGGCCCAGGTCGCGGCTGCCCGCAGTCATGGCAACCGAGTCGAGAAGGTCAAGCTCATGTTCGACGCTGGCAGGCGGTACGTCGAGGAGCTCGACAAGGTCGATCGCGGGCTGCCGCTTCTCGAAGAGGTGGTCGAGCTGGACCCAGATCATCGAGACGCGACCGGGATCTTGCTCGAACGGCTGGTGGCACAGGGTGACATGGCGCGGGCTTGGCCCCACGCGCAGATCTATGTGATGCAGGTGCGAGCCCAGCAGCCGAACGACTCTGCCCTCAACCTGCGGGCGTTGTCGTGGGCTGGGCGCTGCGCGCTTGCCGTGGCCAACAAAGAGCGCGCGCGCGAGTACCTCGAGAAGGCACGAGTACTCGATGGCAACAATCTCGACGTATTGCGCCTGCTGGGCGATCTGGACATGGAGGCGAGCAGATTCGCCGAGGCGCTGAAGCACTATCAGTCCGTGGTGCTAAGCGTGGGAGACACGCTCGCGCCGGGTGAGTTGTCGCGTCTGTACGTGCGAATGGCTGACGCGCGTTTGGCGATGGGTGAAAAACCAAAGGCCGTGCAGATGTTCGAGCGCGCGCTCGATGTCGATCCCGACAACGCCGATGCCGCCGCCCGGCTTGCCGAGATCGCTGACGTTGCGGGGCCAGCGGCGGCAGTCAAAGCCAAGCGTCGCTTGGTCGAGTTGCTCGCGCGCAAGGAGTCGAGCACCGAGGATCCCGAGCTCGCTGCCGCCGAGCGAGCCCGGCGGATCGACTTGCTTGGCGAGATCGCATCGCTGCATGCTGAGGGGCTCGCCAATGTGGACGAGGCCGTGCGCACGCTGCATGAGGTGCTCGAGCTCACCCCGGACGACCCGGCGGTTCTACACCGGATGCTCGATCTGTACACAGCCGCGGGGCGATGGCGCGACGCAGTCGGCTTGCTGGGTCGCCTTGCGGAGGCACAGAAGGCCCCGGAGGTGCGCGCAAAGTACCTATTTGCGGGTGCGATGGTGATCCGCGATCACCTCGCCGAGCACACCCAGGCAATCGAATGGTTGCAGCGAGTTCTGGAGTCGGACCCTGGCAACGAGAAAGGATTCGCCGTCCTCGTGGAGTTGCTCGAGAAGACGAGCGCCTGGCACGAGCTCTCGCGTGCGTTGCGGACAAAGATGAAGGCGCTGCCGCCCGGGACTCCGCCGGCGCGACACGTCGATCTATTTACTCGGCTGGGTGGGGTGTACGAACGGCTTGGGGACGGCAAGACCGCGCTCGCGGCGTTCCACCAAGCGGCGCGCCTGGCAGCGTCTGCAGGTGAGAGCGAAGACCGTCAGCGCGCGCGTCACGAGCAGGTGATCAAGCTCGCCGTCGCCGCGGGCGAGGACAATCTCGACAAGGCGGTTACGCACGCGCACGCGGTCATCGCGTTGGCGCCGATGGAATTCGAGACCTATCACCGGCTGGTCGAGCTGTACCTCGCGCAGAACCGCAAAGATCGCGCGCGCTGCGTGGCTCGGACGCTCAAGTTCCTCAAGCAGGCAGACGAGGCTGAGGTCGAGTTGGCCGCGAGCGGGCCGGTGGGGCAGCCATCGCGCGGTGCAATCACGCGCGAACTATGGCGCACCGCAGTTGCCCATCCGAGCCTCGACTGGAGACTCTCGGACATGTTTGCCGTCCTGTGGCAAGCCGTCGCCTTCGCCGAGGGGCGCACGCCGGCGCACCATCGTGTGCGACGCGACGCGCGCACCGAGGTCAGCCTGCAGTCGCCGATCCCACTGTCTCGATTTCTCGCGCACGCATGCCAAGTGCTCGACGCTCCTGTCCCCGACCTCTACCTCCGCGAGGACGAGCTCGGTGGACTCAAGTGCGATGCGCTCTGCGATGGCGAGGGTTCGGATCGAACCGTGTTCGCAAGCGTGCTGGCCAGTCGCGACGCGATGGGAGAGAAATCGGAGTCAGTGCTGCAGTTTCGGTGCGGGCGGACCATTGCTCGCCTGAAGCCCGAGTTGATTCTCTCGGCGGTCTTGACGGCGCCGGAGAATCTCCGGCACGCCGCCTGGGGTGGGATCGTCGCCACCCACCCGGATGCGAAGGTGCCGACTGATTGCGCGACGCCAGCGGCGAGGTATGCGGAAGCGGTGGGCAAGGTGCTCAGCGCGTCGCGGCGAGATCAGCTGGCGGGTGCCGCCGCCAAGCTCGCTAAGACGGGGGACCTGGATGCGCGCGCGTGGCTCACCGCGACGACCTACACCGTCACGCGCGCAGGGTTTGTGATGTGTGCGGATCTCGACGTTGCCGCTGCGCAGCTCACTCGCGAGGGCGACGACGGCAACGTGATCGCGTCCAAGGACCGCGTGCGAGATCTCGTGGCCTACAGCGTGAGCGAGCCGTACCTACGACTGCGCAAGGAGCTCGGTGTCGGAAAGTGAAGGGGTGACGGCGTCGACTCCGCGGTGAGTTGTTCACGGCCAACACTGTCCAGCTGCACCTGCAAGCAGGGGCGGGTCCATGCTGTCCGCGAGACCATTCACGGCGCAGAAAGTCGTCATCCGTGTGGCGCGTGCGGGCTCGATCGCATTGCGGGTCTTCGCCGTCGCCTGGTAGGCTCGTCACCAGCGTGCGAGACGGACTGACGGTTGCGTTGCCGAAGGGCAGGATCCTGCGCCCGGCCGCCGAGCTGCTCGCCCGCGCCGGTTTCGCGACCAGAGCTCTGGCGAGCCATGACGACCGCCGTCTTGTCGTGGAGCTCGAGGACGGAACTCGCATCTTGCTGGTCAAGCCGGTCGACGTGGCGACCTACGTCGAGCGCGGCGTGGCGGATTTGGGCGTTGCAGGGAGGGACACCCTGGAGGAGCAGGCCCGTGACCTGTACGAGCCGGTCGACCTTGAAATTGGCGCTTGCCGGCTGGTGGTGGCGGAGCCGGCCGATAGGCCTGGCCCCCGAGAGCGGGGCGCGTCCGTGCGCGTGGCGACAAAGTACCCCAACATCGCACGCCGCCATTTTTTGGCCAGGGGCGCGGACCCCGATATCATCCTGCTGTTCGGTTCCGTCGAGCTGGGCGCTGTGACCGGCCTTGCCGACCAGATCGTCGATTTGGTGGAGAGCGGGGAAACCCTGCGGCAAAATGGACTTGTCGAAGTCGACACCATCATGGACGTCACGTCGCGGCTCATCGTCCACCCCGCCAGCCTCAAGCTGAGGCCCGCACGCATCGCGGCCACGATCGCGGCGGTCCGCGCGGCGTGCGAATCCAGCAGAAAGGCCGCACCGGCGTGAGCAGTGCAACCGATCGCCAGGCCGACATCGAGATGGTCCGCACCGCGGTGACCGACCACCTGAAGGTCCACCCACGGATCAAGGACCAGGGCCACGACCCCGACGGTGCCTTACGTGCCGAGCTCGCGACGACGCTACCGCCGCTGTCCGCGTTTGGCGGGCGCCAGTTTGCTTCGGTATGCGTGATCCTCGACTGGGATCATCAGCTGCCGAGTCAGTTCTATCTGTTGCGCGTGCTGGCCTCGTACGACGAGAACGATCGCGAGCGCGTCGACGCAAGCGTTGAGGACCGCGATGAGGAAATCGCCGAGATCAATCTCTATCCAGAGTTTGATCTGCCCGACTACGGAGAGATCGAGGCGAACGAGTCCTACGTTGCGGTGCTTCGCGCGGGATCGACGAAGATCGAGGATTTCCGGTTTCTAAGCCCGTGGCGAAAACAAGTCGGCGGTGCGATCGCAGACGCTGCAATCCGAGCCGTCACCAAGAATCCTAGTTACGTTCGCGCGGCCACTGCGCGCCGAACCGATGGACTCGGTGGCCCGGTTGTCATCGGCTGGGCGCCCCCGTGCCTGGCCAATAGCGAGAGTTGGGCGATCGAGATCTGGCTGCTCACCGAGTTCGATGGCCATGCTGGCAAAGCGCGGGTGTTCATGGTGGACCCGGACCGGAAAGTGGTCACCCGCGAGTATGACACTGACGTGCAGCTCGCTTGATCTGCAGCGTCACCCGCCGCCCCGGTCAAAGCCGGGGTACAGGCTGCCGCGTCAGGTCTCGAACAAGTTGCGGTGAAGCACCGGCACGACCTTCGCGACATCGGCATCGTCGATGACGAGGGTCGTGTTGATGCTGTGCATCGCCAACCCCATCATTTGGACGTTGACGCCGGCCTCGGCCACGCATTGCAGGATGCGAGCGCCGAGGCCACTGGTCGTAGGTAGTTGTTGGCCGACAATCGCCAGGATTGTCTTGTCTCGCTGGAGGATGCAGGTGCCGAGTCGCTCGAGATCTGGCATCGCCGCCTCGAGCTGGTGAACGTTGTAGCTCGAGATCGATACGCTGACTTCACTCGTGCAGATCATGTCTACGTCGATCGCATGGCGCGAGACGACGGCGAAGAACTCAGCGAGAAATCCCACCTGCTCGAACATGCGGACGGATGTCAACGTGAGCACAGCCTGGCGTTCTTTGTACGCGATGCTGGTGACCGGCCGTGGATTGGGTCCGGGCTGGCGCGCGATCACGGTGCCCGGGTGTTCCGGGCGATTCGTGTTCATCACGCGCACCGGGATGTCGCTGCGGATCGCTGGCAGCAGGGTCGCCGGATGAAGCACGCGGCTGCCGAAGTACGCCAATTCTGCGGCCTCATCGAAGCGCATGTGGGCGATGCTGCAGGCGGTGGGAACGACGCTTGGATCGGCCGTCATCACACCATCGGTATCGCTCCAAATCTGCACTTCTTCCGCCGCCAGCGCGGCGCCCACCAGGCTGGCCGTAAGATCGCTCCCGTTGCGGCCAACAGTCGTCACTTCGCCCGCCTCGTTCATGCCGACAAAACCCGTGATGATAGCGGTGGTGCCGGCAGCGATCTTCTCCACCACGGCCGCGCGCATCCGGATCTCAAAACCCTCGATCGGCCGCGCGCGACCAAAGTTCGAGTCGGTCACGAAACCCAGCTCCCAGGAGTCGAACGCCGTCGCTGACATTCCTTGGCGGCTAAAGAAGTCGGCAATGCAGCGCGCCGACATGCGCTCGCCAAAGCTAGCAATGTAGTCGAGGCTGCGAGGGCTGAGTTCTTTTACCAAACGGATCCCGCGCAAGAGGTCGCGCATCTCGGCGAACAGTGGTGCCAGTAGCTCGAGATCGCAGCCGAGTCCTGCCGCGATCTCCGATTGACGCGCGATGATTCGCTCACCGGCGTCGCTGCCAGCGACGGCGGCACGCGCGGCATCGATGAGCGCATCGGTGATCCCTTTGTGCGCCGAAACCACTACGAGCGGGTCGCGGCTGGCGTGGGCTCGGACGACGGCGAGCACTTTCTCGATCTGCGTGCGACTGGCGACGGAGCTGCCGCCGAACTTCATCACGATCATCGCGTGTCCTCCTCGCGGACGGGAGCGCTGACCCCAGCTGGCTTCCAGCGAAGCCGATGCGGGGCGGGCGCGTGTGGTCCGGGGTTGGGGCAGTTTCGGGGTCCCAGCCGTGTTCGTCAACGCTTGGGCGGTGGTTCACGACCGCGCAGTGCCGCGAGCTATCCTCCCCCGGCC
>CADEGN010000101.1 GCA_902826865.1 uncultured Myxococcales bacterium | reverse complement strand
CCTCCTCCTCGTGCGCAGTCGGCAGCGCCTAGTCGGGATTCCGAGTTTCCTCGACGATCCAGAGCAGTACGATCATCTGCGCGGGCTCGTGCTCGCCGGGCGAGTCGTGGCGTTTCGCGGCGACTTCACCGGGAACGCAACCTTGGCCGCCCTGGCCGACGTCATGCGCGTGGCCGAGCTCCCGCTCGGGGTCATGTACCTGTCCAACGTCGAGCAATACGTCAACTACACCTCGGGATTCCGGAAGAACGTCAGCGCATTCGACATCGATGCCGATGCTGTTGTGCTGCGCACGCTCGGGCGACGAGCACTCGGTTTTGCCCCGGGCGAGCGCTACCACTACAATGTTCAAAGCGCGCGGCAATTCGCAGCGTGGCTGTCGGACGATCGCGTCGCCGACCTCCCGCGCCTTCTCCATCACCGCACCAAGACATCGATCGCCGGCTTGTCCATGCTCGATCGCGAACCGCATCCGCCGCCTCGTCCGCGATCCATCCCAGGTTGACGGCCACGCAACCCCGCAGCTTGCCGGCCGGGGGCAGGCGTCGCGTCGCATGGCGGGCTGGCGGGTCGACCCACCTCCGGGCCGCGATCGAACTTCTCGTGGGTCCACGCGATCGAACCCAGTGATCGCCGTTGAGGTGGCGAATGCTCGGGCGCTATCCTCGCCCGACAAATGCTGCGCCCGCTTTGTCTGGCACTTTCGCTCGTCGCGTCCTCGTCCTGCGCACGCAGGTCTGACGTGGCCGCGGCGACCGTCTCCCCGAGCTCTACGTCCGCGGCCGCGCCAGAAAAGTGGACCGAGCGCCTGGCCGAGCTCGACCGTCGCATCGAAGCCGAACGCGCACGCCTCGGCGTCGTTGGAATGTCGCTCGTGGTCGTCGCCGAGGGTGAGATCATCCACGCCCGGGGCTACGGCGAGCGTGCACTTGGAGGCGCGCCGGTGGACGCGGACACGCTGTTCGCGATCGGCTCGACCACCAAGGCGTTCACCGCGATGCTGGTGGTCATGGCGGCCGAGGCAGGACGCCTCGATCTGTCGGCGTCGCCGCGCACTTGCTTGCCAGAATTCGCCCTGCGCGATCGCGAAGCGGACGCCAAGATCACGATCCGCGATCTGCTCACCCATACGTCGGGGCTGATGGCCACGGACTTGGCCTGGGCCACCGGGGCGCTATCCACGGGCGAGCTCATCGGCCTGCTTCGCGAGGCCGAACCGGTCGCGCCCCTGGGCAGCGCCTACCGCTACCAAAACCTGATGTACGTCGCGGCCGGGGAATGCGCGGCTCGGGCGCTGGGTGGCACCTACGAAGGCTCGCTGCGCACGCACATCCTCGACAAGATCGGGATGGCCGACGCCACCCTGCACATCGGCGAGATGATACGTGCGCCCGACCATGCCGAAGGCCACCACCTTGGCCCAGATGAGAAGGCGCGCGCAGTACCGATGCGAAACCTCGACGCGGTCGCTGCGGCCGGGGGGATCAACGCCTCTGCGCGAATGCTCGGCGCCTGGCTGCAGACGCTCCTCGGCGAGGGAACGTACCGCAAGACCCGGCTCGTGCAACCGTCCACGTTTGCCCAGTTGCTCGAGCCACGCATCGCCGTGGCTCCCGGCATGGACTACGCCCTGGGATGGTTGCGCAGCCGTTGGCAGAACGGTTGGCAGTACAGCCACACCGGCGGCATCGACGGCTTCAGTGCGCTGATCGCCATGCTGCCCGAGCGCGAGATCGGGTTTGCGCTTCTGACGAATGTCGACGACGGTGACATCCACGGGTTTGTCACGCACGAGGTATTCTCCCTAGTCGAGCCCCCGCGAGACGACAACGCCAACGCGAGCATCACCGACGAAGATCTGGGCACCTACGGCGCGATCGGGGGATTCAAGGTCCAACTCGTACGCGAGGCCGGCCGCCCGCATATCGTCGTCGCAGGCCAGCCGCACTATCCACTCGAACCGCTCGAGGGAGACCGCCATCGCCTCGGCGCTCCCGCCCCGGCCGGGTTTTTTGCGACCGTCCGCACCAGCAAAGCCAGCGGGAAACGCGAGCTGTTTCTCGAGCAACCGTTTGGCAACCTCGAGCTCCCGCGCGTGGGTGCGGCCGAGCTCGCAGCCGCCAAGACAGCGGTGATCGCCCGCGAACTGCAGGAGTTGGTGGGAACGTACCGCGCCACTGACGGCGCGATGGAGGTTGAGCTCGCCGCGGCCGAAGGTCGCCTGGTGCTCGCCGTCGCCGGACAACCCTCCGCGCCCCTCGTAGGCTCGGGCGCCGATCGTTTCGCGATCAGCGGGCTTCCTGATGGGTTTGCGGTCGAGATCACCCGCGCAGACAAACGCGTTAGCGGCCTCGTCCTCCGCCGGCCGCAGGGCGACGTCACGCTCGCGCGGATTGGCTCCGGCGATCCCGGAATCTCGATCGATAGGTTCCTCGCCCGCCGCGCCCGCGCCCACGGCAGCCCCGCGCTGGCCCGTCACCGCAGCCTAAGGGTCGACAGTGCGTTGCACTTCGTCAACCAGGGTCTGACGGGTACGACGACGACTTGGCGAGCTACCGGTGATCGCTACGTGGATGACGTCCGGCTGCGCGCGTTTGGTCGGGAAATCGGCCGCATGCGTGTGGGCTGCGATGGACAGGCTTGGGAAGCGCTTTCGTTCGTCGCCCCCGGCCCGCTCGACCCCTACGCCGCGCGCACGATTCAGCTCGAGGCAACGTGGGACCCTTGGTCCGCCGATCCATCTCGCTGGGCCAGCGTCGAGCCTGCCGGCACCGCGACAGTCGAGGGTCGAGACGTCATCGTCGTGTTGTTCACCACCGACTGGGGCGCGAAGTTACGCGACAGCTACGACGCCAAGACGGCGCTGCTGGTGCGACGCGAGCTCACGCTCCCGAGCGGTCCCGACGACGCACCCCTGCACGAGGTCCGCATGTATCGCGATTGGCGCAAGCACGACGGGGTCATGCTGGCCCACGAGATCGAGATCGAGTCGACCCAAGGAAAGCTCATCGCTCGGATCGAGCGCGTGGCTTTCGACGTCCCGACGGATGCGGCTGAGTTCAAGGGTCCTGCGGCGGCATCGCGCGTGCTGCCCTGAGCAGGTTACCCGCACGTCATCAGCGCGTTCGGCAGCGCGCTGGCGGTGAATCCCATCCCGAGATCGAACGCATCCGCCCCGAGGATCCCCGTGCAGTTAGGGGAGGGATTTACCCCACCGAGCAGCACGGGAAGCGGTCGGCTCCCATCGGGGCAACCCGCGCAAGCCGGAGTCGGAGTGCCCGCGCACTGGCCCAAACACGAGCACAGCAGCTCCGCCTCCGCGCGAAGCAAGCAGCCGGTGAGGTAACCCGCGAGCGCCGTACCATCGGGGGAGACAGTGACCTCCGCTTGCAACGCGTGCACCGGCACCGCGTCGGGCGTGGCGTCGTCGGCGGTGCAGTTGAAGACGGTCCCGTCGGTATCCTGGGCGTAGATGTAGACCGTATCGGCGGCCCCGAGCATCACCGAGTAGCTGCCCCCGCTCGGCTCTTCGGCAGCAGCCGTGCTGCACTCACCCTGGGTCGATGACGCGACGTAGAGCGAAGCCGCCGGATCGTAGCCGACATCGACGACCGGCGATTCACTCGACGCTTCCGCACACAGATCCGAATCGCTGGTTCCCACGCCCGAACGAATGGCCGCCATCGCGCTCGAATCGCCACGGGCGACGATCTCGAAGATCATGTTGAGCTTGTGATTCATGATATCCGCGGTCCAGGTGTTCTCGAGCGCCTGGGCGGTGAGTGCGGTCCCATCGACGTCCCCCACGACCTGGATGTCGACGCAATCGAATCGATAGGCCACCGGGAAGCTCTCACCAGGACCGGTGCTATCGGCGACTGCCGTGGTGGAAGACGGGGCATCGCCCGAGCCCCCGGCGGTCAACAAGCTGGTCGCTTGGCCTGAATCGGAGTCATCCGCGCTCGCCTGGGTCGGCAACTGATTCGCTTCGTCCCCACCACCACCGCCGCCGCAGGCGCCCACACACAGCGATGCAATTGTCACGAGACAAGCGCCCGTGCGGGCCGAAAAAATACCCTGGGAAAAAGGCATGGGGTGGAGCCTAGCAGGCGGCCGCGAAGTCCCGCAACGCGGGCGGCTCCGCGACTCTGGTGCGAACTGGCACTGTCCGCGCGGCACGGCCGGGCTGTGATAGCGTCCGGCCGCGATGACAGCGCGGCAAGAGCTTCGAGGCAAAGATGCGAGCACCGGCGTGCACCGGCGTCGCCGATTGCCGAGGCCGGCCCAACTTTTGGGCGCCTTCGCCGGTTGGTTCTGGGCCGCCGAGGCATACGCCGGGGGCTTCGAAGTACCCGACACGGGCGCGCGTGCGGCCGGGCGGGGCGGCGCCCTCGCGGTTGGCGTGGAGGACCTCACGGCACTTCACTACAACCCGGCCGCACTGGCCAAGCAACGCGGCACCACGTTTCTCTACAACCATAACCTCATATTTCACCGCGCCAGCTTCGCCCGCGTACCGTTGGCGAGCGAGGTGTGGGGGGTCGATCAGAGTTTCGCAACCGTTCGCGACGGGCGCAGGGTGTTTCCGCTGGGCATCTTCGCCGCGGTCGGTACCGACTTCGGCCTAAAGAACTGGACCTTCGCCGCCGGCATCTACGGCCCGAGCGCCGTCGGGCGACACGACTATCCTGCGTACGGTCCCCAGTCGTTTCAGCTGACCGGCATGAACGTCATCATCGCCTACTACAACCTGTCGGCGGCATGGAAGTACAAGGACAAGTTCGGGATCGGCGCAACGTTTCAGTGGGTGGATCTATTCTCGATGAAGTACGAGCTCGCCGTTGACGCCGCCCCTACCGCTACGCTCAACGCGGTGCCGAGCGCAACGAGCACGCAGCTAGCCACCGAGCTCCAACTCCGCGACCATACCGCCGCCACAGGGATCCTCGGCATATGGTATCGCCCGCATGCGCGCATCGAGATCGGTGTGGCCAGTCGATTCGTGCCGGTGTTCCTGAAGGCCAAAGGCGGGGTCGGGATCGACAAACCCGAGGTCATCGACCGAGACATTCGGGTCGAGATGCCACTGACCCTGCCGGCGAACTTCCGCGGTGGGATCCGCTATATCCACGAAGTTGCCCGGGGCAACGGAAGCGCACCACGTCGATGGTTCGACGTCGAACTCGATGTGTTTTATGAGAACTGGCGCTCGATCGACGCGTTTCGCCCGAAGTTCCAAGGGGAGATCAATGGCCGCGAGATCGCCGACCTAACGATCCCGAAGAACTGGCGCGACACCGTATCGGTCCGACTCGGGAGCGACATCTGGGCGCTCCCGCCCTACTTGACGGTTCGTCTCGGCGGCTTCTACGAGACCCCAACGCAAAGCAACGAGTACTCCCATCTCGACTTCCCCGCGTTCGCGCGCGGCGGCGTTGGGACCGGCCTCACCGCAGGGGCGAAGGGTGCGTACTTTACGGTCGGATATATGCACGTGTTTCAGGAGTCGCGGACGGTCACCGAGTTGCAGGGCAAAGTGTTTCAACAGCGGCCCCTCTCCCCGTGTCCGGCCGGCTGCAACGGGCTCTCCGGCGTGCCTGCGAATGCCGGCACGTTCCGCTCCAGTTTCGATCTGCTCAACCTCGGGATCGAGCTGAAGTTCGCCGAATTGCTCGCCGGGCGACGCCGCGCGCGAGACCGTCGGAATGCGCCGACCACTGGCGCCCCGCAGCGGCGCGCAGAACCGATGCCCACCCCGCCGCCGGCCGAGCCCGGGCCCGCAGCTCCCCCGGCGCGCGAGGGGATCTCCGACGACGTGCAACCCACCGACGGGGCGTCCGCCGTTGAGTCGACCGCGGAGCACGACGTCGATTCGCCTCCCTCGTAGTCGGACCCGTGACTCGGCCCACCAGAATCCCGCCGAGTCTCGAACCGCGCCGGCCCACGGCGCCCCATCGGCCCCACGTCGCTGGCTTCATGCATCGGGTTGCACCTCGGTGAGGCGCGAACGGATGTTCCGGGACAGGCGACGTTTGTGATACTCGATGGCCGTGAGCACTCCACTCGAATCACTCATTGCCCAAATGACAGTGGCCGAACTGGCCGAACGGACTGGTCGTTCGGTGGCTGACCTCGTGGCCAGCGTTCTCGGCGATCGACCGCGAAACGGCGTCGCATCGCACGCCCGCCCGCGCGGCGCTGACAAGCCGGCACGTGGCGGCAACCCCGGTACGTCGGCAGCAACGCGCGGCACCGCCGGCGCCGGCTACGACGAGTCGGTCCTCGCTGCGATCAAGTCGGCCAAGGGCCGGGTCAAAGCTCAGGATCTGCGCAAGAAGACCGGCGGCACCCCGCTGCAGATCCGGGCGGCCCTCAAGCGCCTGCTTGGCGCCGGGTCCATCAAGTCGCAGGGCAAAGCCCGCGGCACGACGTACACAGCCGCCTGAGCGGCACTTGGGCGGCATCGGGTCCGGGCGGGGCACCGATGCCAGCGATGCGACCTCTTCTCGGCGTACGACCGCGTCGCCCTCGCATGCCACCGTAACCTGGGAGATCGGGCCCGATGCTCAGCAGCGGGCGAAGCATGGCGCGTAGCAAGCGTCCTCGAGCGGCTTGGCCTCGGGACGGCATTGTCGGACGCAGCGCGACGCACAACGCAGGTGTTCGCCGCTTTTCCACGGCGGATGCGCGCGGCGATACCACTCCGCATCCAGCGCGGTGCGGATGGCTGGTGTGCTCGCGTGGGCCGACTCGTGTTCGAGCCACCACGTGCAGTACCCGAGCAGCCCTTTGCAGCCATCGGTCACGAGTGCCCGCGCCATGCTGTCGCGTACCTCGTTGGTGTGTTCGCGACGGATCGTCGCCGCTTGATCCGCGGGGAGCCGTAGATTCCCCGACGGTTCGCGGTTCCACGCATCACCCCCGGCGAGGAAGTCAGCCACCTCGACGCTTGGGTTGTGCGTCCGCAAACGGGCCAGGCCTTCGCCGGCGAGCGTAACCGCGGCCACGCGACCAGCCATGGTGTCGGGGTAGTCGACCACGACCCGGCGCAACGCACTGATGTCAGGCTCTGCCGTCCGCGCGCACGCGTCGTACCCATGCAGTGCGACGACCTCGCGCCAGCGCTCGGCTGCCTTGTCGTCGGGATTGGCGCGCACGTACGCGCGCAACGGCGCGAGGTCGTCGTGCTCGTGCCACGCTGCAACGGCCGCCGTCAGCTTGGGATCCATCGCCGGCCCGCGCTCGAGCATGGGCACAGGCGGGGGCGCCAAGACGTCATGACGCGCACAGCCCGGGGTGAGCACGAGGGTGAGCAGCAGGCGGCGCAGCACGACGGCTCAGGCATCGGCCGATCCCGCGGACGAGTTAAGCCACGCCTGCGCGCGCGCCACGGGGTGCCGAGACGGCGTGCTACGCTGTCGCCCTGTGAGCGTCGCTGTGGCCTCCGCTGCGCTTCCGAGCTGCCCACATTGCGGGGCAGACCATCCGGCGGATCGGCTGCGATGTCCCGAAACCGACATCATCCTTCCCCTCGCCGGCCGCTTGCTCGACGGCCGCTTCGCCATGCTCGAGCTGCTCGGCCGCGGCGGCATGGCGTCGGTTTGGCTGGCCCAGAACACCCGGGTCGACCGGCTCGTCGCCATCAAGCTGATCCGCCCCGAAGTGGCGCGCGACGCCGACATGGTCATGCGGTTTCGCTCCGAGGCGCGGGCGGCGGGTCGCAGCGGCCACCCGAATATCTGCGACGTCCTCGACTCCGGGATCTCGCCGATCGGCCCCTACATCGTCATGGAATACCTGCGGGGGCGGAGCCTCGGCGAGCTTCTCGCTGAGCGTGGTCGACTGCCGTACGCAACCGCGGTCATGCTGATCCGCGAGGCGCTAGACGGGCTCGACGCCGCGCATCACAGCGGCATCGTGCACCGCGATCTGAAGCCGGAGAATCTATTCCTCCACCGCCCGGACGCGGGCAGTCCCACCGTCAAGTTGATGGACTTCGGCGTCGCCAAGTTCATCGACGGCACGGGCGAGACTCGAACCGAGCATGGAGCCCTACTCGGGACACCCGAATACATGGCGCCGGAACAGTTTCGCGGCGCTGCATTCGCGGAGGTGCGGACCGACATCTGGGCCATGGGGGCGATCCTGTACCGAGCGATCGCTGGGCAGAACGCGTTCGGCGGCCCGACCGTGGCAGCGACGCTGCTCATGGTCTCGAGCGAAAACCCGTGGCCGATCGAACGGCTTGTCGCCGACGTGCCAGCCGGGCTTGTCGCGGTGATCGATCGCTGCCTCAAGAAGAACCCACGCGACCGCTGGCCCGACGCTGCGACCATGTCGTCCGCGCTCGCGCCATTTACCGTCGACACGCGCGACTTGTCGCCCTGGGACGTGGTGACCACTTCCGCGCAACCGCCCACCCATGGAACACCAGCTCGAACACCGGCGTTGCGCAGCGCCGACGAAGCGGACGCCGCAGACGGTGCGGCGAAGGTTGCAGCCCCCTCGCGGGCTGACGGAGCCTCCGGCGCGCGCAGCAGCGAAGCGACACGTACAAGCGAGCCCCCCGATGGCGCCACCTCCGACGCAACCGCGGCGGTCCGCCAAGGTTCTCGGCGGCGCTGGATCGCGATCGCAGCGGTGGTGCTCGCCGGTGCAGCACTCGCGGCTGCCCTGCTCAGCCGCGCACAAGGCCCGCACGACCGCGTTCAAGCCGAGGCTCCGCCGGCCGCGGCGCCGCAGCCCCTCGCGTCGCCGCGACTCCCCGCGGTCACGGCTGCGCCGGACGCCGCGCTACCCCCATCGCCCGATGTCCCGCGTGATCCCGGCGCCGACGTCGACGAGGTCGTGGTGGTGATCGACAGCGAGAGCTCCGCTGCGGAGACGCCGTTCCCTCGAGTCCCGCCCGCTCCAGCGCCGCGGACCTCCGCGGTGACGCCGACGACCGGCGGCATCCAGCACTCGCCGCCGATCGATCCACCGCCCGATCCTCCTGGCGTGATCCGAGCCGGCCACTACGTCGCGATCGTCAAAGCCGGTCCCGCTGGCAACCACAAGACGGGGGAGGCGCACTGCAAGTCCCTCGCCCGTGAACGCGCTGCAGGAATCACCCGCTGGGAGCTGGCGAATCCGACCGTCGCGTCAAAGTTCGTCGCGAGCGGCCGGCTGCGACGCGGCAAGTATTGGACATCCGCGCTGTGGCGCGGGCGGGCGCTGGCTATCTCGGTGCCGGCCGGCGAGCAGGTCTCGTTGCCGGCGAAGGACCGGCGCCCGCGCCCCCTGTGCGTCGCCAGGTGGCCGTAGCGGCTTAAGCCGCGCTTAATCCAACCCGCGGCCCTGGTCGAAGCGACGCGGCCATCCTACCCTGGCAGTCAGGAGCTCGGCATATGCGGCATTCCATCCTTGTGCTCGGCCTCGTCCTCATGGGGTGCAGCAAGAACGACAAAGAAGACAAGGGCAACACCACCGGGCCTTCGACGGGCGGCAACTCCTGGGTGGTCGGCGACGACGGCGAGATGCTGCGCATGGCCGCCAGCGGTGAGGTCGAGCCCTATCCACTGGACAGCGATGCCGATCTGCTCGGGATCGCATGTGTGGGTGACCTCGTCGCGTGGGTCGTTGGCAGCGGAGGCACGGTGTTGTCCACCGGCGACGGCGGGCAACACTGGGCCAGTCACGCGCTCGGTAGCACCGACGATCTGCTCGCGGTCGCCGCCGTCGGGGATGAGCACACCGGCACGTCAGCCGTCGTCGTGGCTGGCGCAGGCGTACTGCGCATGGCCGGCGCCGATGGGGTGTTCGCCGACGTCGCCGCGCCGGCACGGGACTGGACCGCCGTGGCGCTCGATCTCGGCAGTGGAACTCGGATCCTTGCCGCCGCCGACGACGGTTCCCTGTGGCGATCCAACGGCGCCAGCGCGGCCGAACGCGTGCTTACGCTCGAAGATCGCTCGCTTTCAGGCGTAGCGTTCATGCCCGGGGGCGAACGCGCCGTGGTTGTCGGCAGCGAAGGCACCATGGCACTGTCCGACGACGGGGGCCGCAGCTGGACGGCCGTCGATACCGGCACCGATCGCGATCTTTACGCCGTGCGAATGTCCACCGATGGCGCGAGCATCATCGCCGTCGGCGCCGCGGGTGTTGTCGTGACCGTCGGCGAGGACGGCACGACGGCGCATGAACACCTCGATCCGGCGCTGTCGCTGCGCGGCCTTCACGTCGGCGACGATGGCAGCGGACACGCCGTCGGCGATGCCGGGGTTGTGCTCGAGACGGACGACTACGGGCGCACCTGGGCGGCGCGGGACGTGGGCACCAACGTGGTGCTGCGCGGCGTCGACGACGTCCACGGCCACGCGCACTAGCGCCACCAGAAGGCGTGTCGAACCTGCGGTGCAACCCCGCGGCGTGAGAACGCGGTCATCGCCGCTGCAGAGATCAGCGTCCGGCGTCCGACGGGCGATACGCTGACTTTGCGCGTCCCCGCCGCGCCATGGACGCTTCGCGTACGGGGCGATGTCCTTCGACGTTCCGCCGACGCCTGCGGGGCACGTGCTCCGGTCGGCGATGGATCCTCGGCTCCGTCCTATTCGTAGCGGTGTCGGCCGTCGCGGGCGCCGTGGAGCTGCTCGTGTTCCGCCACGGCAGCTCGCACGTCCCGATCGAGCTCCTGCGACACACGCCGTTCGCGTCGTTCACCGTGCCGCCGGCCCTGCTCTTGGGGATGGCGGTCGGCGGCGCGAATGCGACAGCCGCGGTGCTCGTGGCCCGGCGATCGCGCTGGGCCATCGACGCGGCTTTGCTTGCCTCGGGTGTGCGATGGGATGGATCGCCGTCCAGATGGCGTTGCTGCGCGAGGTCCATTGGTTACACGTAATCTATGGCGCGCTCGGGCTCGCAACGGCCTCGCTGGGCGGTGCGGGCGGGCTGGCGGAGCGGGCAACCGCGGCTGCGCTGGCTGATCGCGGGGACCCTCGGAGAGACCCTCGGCTTCGCGGCGCCGGCGACCGCCGGCGTCGTCGTGACTGCCGCGGCGCTCGACGAGCCGACGCGCGCGCTCGTGGTGATCGCCGCCGGCGGGGTCGAGGGCCTCGCGCTCGGGCTCGCGCAGGCGATCGCGTGGCCGCTGCCGGTGCGCCGCGGTCGCTATGCGGGCTGGACCGCCCTCGGCGCGACAGCGTTGTGGGCATGTTTGATGGCGCTGACCCTGGTGTTCTCAGCCGAGGGTGCACCGTCGCCGATGGCGATCGGGCTGACCGTCGTCGCCGGCGCGCTGGGCCTGTTCGTGATCGGCGGCGCGCAATGGCTCGAGCTTCAGCGCCAGGCGACCCGCGCGACGATGGGAGCGGACACCGCATCGGCGATGCCGAGCTTGTGTGACTTGTTCGAAGCGGACCATAAATCACGAACTCGACCAGATCGCTCGCCGATGAGTGATAGCGCGCGATCTTCTTGCGGGTGCGCCCACCGAAAAAAACCTGTGACCGGATCCGCCGTTCACGGACATGCCGAGGTGACAACCCTCGGGTTTGATGACGGGAGGTCCTTGGCGGACACCCGTCCTGGAGAGCCATGCGAACACCTCCTCCGATCCTCTCGTTTTCTCTCGCCTTCCTTAGCGCGGCCGCCTGGATGTCGGAGGCGCGCGCGGGCGAGTTCCATGTCGCCATGGATGGCGATGACGACAATCCTGGGACGGCAGAGCTCCCGTGGGCCACGGTCGCGCACGCCACCGCCACGATGGATCCCGGCGATACCACCTACGTCCATAACGGGACCTACGAAGAAGAGGGGATTCGCTTCGGCAAGTCGGGCACCGAGGAAGCTCCCATCAAGCTCGTGAACGCCCCGGGTGAGGCGCCTGTGATTCACTGCATCGACCACACCAAATACCACGAGATTCTCATCCAAAATTATCAGGGCGAGTCTTCTCCGATCGGATGGATCACCATCGAAGGGCTTCAGATCCATGAGTGCAATCGGGGACTCAAGTATTACAATCTTCACGACGCGACGTTTCGCTTCAATTGGTTCCGCGACGCCGCCGCCGCCGGAATTCAAGGAAACGGCACCAGAATCCTGTTCGATCGGAACATCATCAGCTCTGCCGGCGGGGATTTGGGCGCAGTGCCAGATCCAGTAAATCATAATCATGGACTCTACCTGGACGGCAGCGCGAACGTCGTCACGAACAATCTGATCTACGACAGTTACAACTATGGCTTTCAGTTGAATGGGTATAGCTCGGTATACAACCCTTCTTTTCACGCGGGGCCCGAGTTCACCGGCGCCGATGACTGGACGATCGCCAACAACGTCTTCGCGTATTCACGCCACGCGCCTGGCATCGTTGTGTGGGGTCCGCTGTGTACCAATATCCGGATCGAAAACAACATCTTCTACGAGAATGTTCAGCTGGAGGATGATGATGCGGGGCCGCAGGGGATCCACTGGATCAACTGCTGCGGTTCTGACGTCCAGATCAACAACAACATCTTCTACGCGACGGCGCCGGGGCCCACGCTCTGGATGTCTGCCAAGGCGACGGAGGGCGTCCACTACACGCAGTCCGGGAACATCCTTGAGGGGGTTGATCCAGGCTTCGCTAACGCACCGGGGATACTCCCGGAGTTTCCTGATTTTCGGCTGCGGGCGTCGAGCCCGGCGATCGATATGGGCCTCGTGGGCAGGGCGCCATACAACGGAGTTGCGCCGGACGCGGGAGCCTATGAAACATTCCCTTTCGCTAGTGCGGAGATCAACGCGAATCGCGTTACGGTGACACTCGACATGAATCTCAATCTTCCCGTGCTTGTAGCGGGAGCCGAGGGCTGGACGGTCGAATGCACGGGTCCTGGGTGCGGGACTCCGACCGTATCGGCGGCGTCTCAGGCCGGTGGATCGAGCTCGACGATCGAACTAGAGATAGGCGGGATTGGCGGCGGGAATTGTGCAGACGGCCAGACGTGGACGGTCTCCTACAACGCGGACGTCGGTACCATCACCGATTCAAGCACCATCGGCGGCCCCACGCCGCTTCTCAACCAGCCGCTCTTCTCGTTTGAGAACGAGCCCGTGACCAACAACTGCGCAGGCGGCAACGCGGACACAGGCGCCGACACCACTGGTCAAGGTGCCGACGACGACGATGGCAGCGTGATGACCGCAGGGCCCGAGCTTACGAGCTCGACCGAAGGCAGCGGCGATAGCTCAGGGCCTGGGCTCTCGGACACCTCGGAGGGGTGCGCATGCACCATCATCGAAGCAGACATGCCCCGCGCGATGGTGTGGTTGGCGGGATTCGTCGTTGCGCTCAGGCGGCGTCGATCCGCGAAGGTCTACCGGGGTTCGAGACCCTGAACTTGGCGCGATCTGCAACGCCGCGGGCGTCTGCATCGGTGGGGCCAACCCGCGTTGCGCCGGGTTCCTGGTAATGCTGCTCGCATGCGAGCGCTCAAGGTGTTCGACGCGGCACGACTGGGAGTCCGCTCGGCATAGGGACGGCATGACGGTCGATCGCAACGACACGGTTGCGCGTGGGAGCTCTGAGCTCCGGCGGTCGGCTCGCGATCAGATCGGCCAGGGAAATCGGAGCAGCGTGAGGAGCCCGTCGTGGTCCTGGACGGCGAGGAGGCTCGCGTCGCCGCGCACCGTCTTCAGCACGGTGTCGAAAAGATCCGAGGCCCACAGTTGGGTGGGGCCGCCGCCCGCGAGAGAGCAGGCGTACAGCGTTGCACCTGGCCACTGCGAAAAGATCAGGCTGTCCGCGACCAGGAGGGGGGTACCGAACGGATTCGCCTCGCAGATCCCGGTCGCCGGCGGTCGCACCGCGGTGCCCTCGTCGACGACGACTGAGACCGCGCCGTCCCCCACCCCGACGTGTTCGGAACCGTGCCATGCCACCCGATCCCCGCGGACTCCGATCCAGTTGGGCCAGCCGGCCCAGTCCCCGAGTTCTCGCCGGCTCTCGTCACCCACCCCGAAGGCCGCGACCAGGCCGCGATTCTCGCCCGGCGGCTCTGGATCGAGGGTGTAGATGACGCCGTCGGCCATGGCCACAGCGTCGGCGCGAGAGGTCACGAGACGGTGGTCGCTGCCGTCGAGCTCGATCCGATAGACCCCATCGGTCGACGACCCGAACAGCGCGCCGCCCGCGATGCCCAGGAAGCCGTCGATGATCTTATCCGTCTCGAGCAGCAGCGTGCTCGTTTGGGTGGTGCGATCATGCACGTAGATCGAGTCGGGAAAGCGCACGCTGAGATAGACGAGGTCCCCCCGAATAAGAAGGAGACGATCTCCTGGTCGACGAAGGGCTCGATCATGACCTCGGCGACGTCGGGCTCATGATGCGGCCGGCTCGAGCAGTGCGACGGTGCGCCCGCATTACGTAGGAGCGCCGTCGCCGACCGGCGCGCTCACATCAGCCGGCCGACGGTGACGATGGGCGGTATGCCGCCCTGGCGCACGAACAGCCAGTCGATCGAGACGGTATCCCTGGGCTCGCCCTCGCCGTGGACCCGGCCCAGGTAGATACGGTAGGGCTCAAGCGGTAGGTCCCAGCCGACCCATGCAGACAAGTCGAGGACGACTTGGACCTCCTCGCTGCGGACGATGCGAACCCGCGTCCACGCGGCGGGAGCGATGCGCGGCACCTCGATGTCGGAGAAGCCAGGACAAAAAATTGAGACTGGCATCCCGGCGATGCCGAACGTGCCGAAGCTCGAGTCGAGCGCGATGCCGCTGCTCGGCTGGGTGCCACCGCCCTCCCAGCGCATTCGCGCTTCGACGATCATCGGCGCGTCGCTCGACCAGATCGACGTCGCATCAGCCCTGTCGGTGCTGATCACCCCGTCCTCGGCGATCCAGTCGCCGCTGTTCCACCACACCTCGGGATCGAGCGTGGCGAAGTCGTCGTAGAACTCGAACACCGCCGCCGGCTCCATCACGCTCGGCGCTTCGTCGTTGCCGTAGTGGATCATCAGTGGGACCTCTTCGACCAAGTCGAGATCCATCTTCACCCAGATCGACACGGAGTCGCCGAACCCCGGGTCGTCGAACCAAATCGGCAGCTCGACGCCGTCGTCGTCGACGACGCGAATGTCGGCGCCACCGGGGCTGAACGGATCGCTGGCAGGCAGCTGTAGCTCGACCTGATAGCCGACGCGCGGCTCGTCCACGGGTGACACCACGACCTCGCGATGAAACGCCCACTCGGCGTAGGGGTCCTGACCGGTCTCGCTCGAACCACCGTCGGACGAGCCGTCAACGCCCGTCGACGAGCTCGTGCCGTCGCTTTCACCGGTGTCGTCCAAGGGCGGCGTGGGTTCCGACGAGGACGTAGACGCGTCGCCGTCGCTCGAGCTGGTCTCGCTCGACACGCTCGTGGCATCGGTGCCCGCCTGCACGCCACTGGGCGCCTGGGTGGGGTTGAAGCATGCACCGACGAACAGGCCGACGAGGCAGAGCGAGGCAGACCGCATGCACCTGAGTGGGCACCGCCCCACGAATCTGTCCCCGCGCGTCCGAAGGTGCCTGCAGCTGACGGTACGACGGTCGCGGCCGGCGAGCGCCGATGACGCGCGGAGCACGAATCCCGACCGGCGCTGTCCTCGGCCTTGTCGCGGACGGGGCGGGTCCGAACGGGCCGGGGGGCGGTGGGCGGTGGGCCCCGTCAGGTCAGCGAGGCCCATGCGAACGGAGGTTGTTGAGCTTGCGGGGCTGGCCGGGGCGGAGGAGGAGCGCCGCGGGGCATTCGCGCGTTCTCGTGGGCGTCCGTGATGACCGCAATCACGCGGAGCTTGCCGCCGCAGCGGCGACAGACGGCGACGTCGATGGCGAAGGCGCGTGCGAGGAGTCGAGCCACGACAAGCGGGAGGACGTTTTCCGGCATTTGGAAGGAGGCGTGCGTGAGATCATGGGGCTATGCGGATCGGGATAACTCGGAGGAAGGTGACAAACACAGGTCTGGAGAATTAGAGTCATGCGGAGCGAACGACGGTGACCTGGTACGCGCATGAAGTGATCGCTATCGGATCGCAAGAGGTTGCGCGGGTCGTCGCGGGCGACCCGATGCTCGCGCCGTTCGCCTACCGGTTGCACGGCCCGCTTGAGCACGCTTGGCATCGTCCCGAGGTCGCCCACGACCTTCCAGACACCGGTCTCATCGTGGTTCGGCCCGTCTGCGAACCCGCCGGGGACGGCGCGGAGTGGTACGGAGAGCCTGTTCTCGACTGGGGGTCAATGCGCGCGGTGGACACGTCAGCGCCGCTAGATCCCGTGGCGGTGGCACAAGCCTGCGGGGTCAACAGCGCGTTCTTTCCTCCCGAGACTTTCCTGTCCTTCCTGCAGGCTCTGGCTACCCGCGCCGACGCCACGCTGCTCTTCTATAGCTGCTCGCTGTGGGGCGGCGACATCGAGTCCGAGTACGCGTTCGTTCTCGGTCGCTCTCCGTCCGCGATCGTTGCCCTCCCTCAGGACCGAGACGAAGATGGCAGCCCGCGTGTCGTCGTGATCGAAGGTGCTCGGCAGACTCCGGCGGCGCGTGGCGTCTTGTCGATCGCGCTCTCGGGTTTGGACTTCGAGATCCCGACGCCGTTCTTCGCACCGCACACTCGCGGGTTCCCCTGGCAGAACTACCGACTTGGCCGGGAGCCCGCATAACAAGTCGTTGCAGCTGACGGCTCACGCGAGCTACGCTCGCGGGCCGCAGCTGAACGCCTATCCGTTGGACGGACGAACGTGCGTATCATCGATTTCGATGGGCTAGGTCGACCAAAGGTCGAAGGAGTGGTCACAGGTACCGTGCTGCTTCTGCTTCAGGGCGACGAAGTCTCCGTCGTTCAAGTTGAGCTTCTTCCGTCCGAGGAGTTCGGGCCGTCGCTCACGCACGCACGGAACTCCGACGAACTCGCCCCCGCCGCCCGTGAAGCGATACGCCGGGCATTTCCCCGAGGACTCGATTCGGGTCGCCACTGGTTGCTCGAGTGTCCCGTTGAACTCGCGAACCGAGCACGGTTCGCGTAGTCCCGGGTGACGTCGCGAGGACATGCGGTGCGCTGCGCAAGGCGCCGTCCAACAACTCGTTGCAGCTGACGGCTCACGCGAGCTACGCTCGCGCGGGCCGCAGCTTAGCGCCTACTCGTCGGACGGACAGCAACATGACGACAGAGGCGTGCGACAGTCGATACGCGTGCC
This sequence comes from uncultured Myxococcales bacterium, assembly GCA_902826865.1. Classification (GTDB taxonomy): domain Bacteria; phylum Myxococcota_A; class Polyangia; order Nannocystales; family Nannocystaceae; genus Xiheibacterium. The sequence continues at coordinate 7,845 of CADEGN010000101.1, read as the reverse complement.
CCTGTTGCGGGTACTCGAGCCATCCGCGACGGCCTACGAGGATGCGACACCCTGAACCTGACGCGATCGGCAACCGCCACGCCACCACAAAACGGAACCAGGCCCCTACGGCCGCGCGAACGGCTGCCGCGCTCGCCCGCGCTGGCGCACCAGCTCCGCGACCCGCGACCAATCACCGTGCACAGCCACCGTCCCCCCCTCGCCGCCGTGCGGCCCGATGATGAACGTCTGCTCGAGCGGGATACCGGCCGCGGCATACGCCCAGACATCCGTTTTCGCGTTGCCGTGCGCCGCAACCGTGACGTAGCCCAGGTCGTTCAACGCGCGCAGGTACGCGGCCTTGAACTCCCCAACACCTTCCACCGAGGGTACGACGTCGCGATGCCGCGATGTCGCGTGCACAACACCTGTCGGGTAGCCACCCTCGGTAAGCCACTTACGCGTGTGGTCCAACAGCCAATATGGGCGTCCCGTCAGATACACGATCACGAAGCCTCGCTCCGCCCACGCCTGTGCTAACGCAGCTCCCTCGGGATAGGCCTCGGCGGCATAGCGTCCGTCGGCGATGTGGTGGAAGTGCTCATCGAGCACATCACGATTCACCTCGGCGTCGTCGGTGGTAAGCGTCCCATCGACATCAAAGACCACGAGTTGCGTCCCCACGGGCAGAACATGGAACGCGGCTCGCGTCGTCGTCCCGTCCCCCTCAATGAGCGCCATCAGATCGTAGGCACCGGGTTCACTCGGGGCCACGATCTCAAAAACGGCCAAGCCATCGTCGTCGGTCTTTGCGGAAGCCACCCGGCGAAGGAACTGACAATCGTCGAGCATGAGAACAACACCCTCATCTTCGAGGTCCTTGCCGGCCGCCCCGTAACTCGCCTTCACCGTGATTCGTGCAGACTCGCCGGGACGCGCGAACACGTCTTGCATCCCATGGTTGGGCGTTGCGCTCGCAATCACCCCACTGCGCACATGGGCGAAGCCACGGCCTGTGGTGGGCGCCCAAGCGCCGCCCGTGCATCGGCGGTAGGTCGGCGGCGCCGCCGGTGAAGCGGTGGGCAGCAACGCTGACTCGCCGCTGGGCACGGGCGTGGCGTTCGAGTCGGCGCGACCGCAGCAGCCGAGCATCAGCATCGCAACTGCGGCGTTCACACACAGGACGCCCTTGCGGTCCATGGTGAGGCCAGGATGCCATGCAGCGCCACGATGCCGACTACCCGGATCGCTTTCGCGAAAGAGCCGCCATCCGCCGGTTTGCGCGGGCTCGCCTGCTGCGCGACGCTCACCCTCCCCCGCGCACCAGCCACCCGGTCCGCAGCGTCTCGTTGCTTGAGCCCAGGGCGAACTTGCTGCCCGGCCGCGGCGCGTTTGCCCCGCGCCGTCATGCAGAAGGCACGGCGACCCACGCGTCGGCATCATGCGCATCGGAGCGTCAGTCGCGCTGACTACGGCCACACGGTGGCGATGCCGGCCCAGCCGTCGCCGAAGCCCGAGCCAGCCCAGAGCGGCCGTTGCCAGCGCGCGCGACCCAGGGGTACTCTCGCCGCGGCCCAAACCGCCAATCGGAGTTCGATAAAGATGGCCGACGCCACGGCTGCCCCCCGCAAAGTCCGCTTGTTTCTCGCCACCGAGCGCCGCGACAGGTGGTGGTTGCCTCCACTTCTAACGTTTGCCGGGCTGTTCTCGTTCATCGTTTACGTCACGTGGGCGGCGTTCCAGAACAGCCATTACACCTACGGCCCGTACCTGTCGCCGCTGTACGCCCCGGAGTTGTTCGGGACCTCGCCCCATGCGTGGTTCGGACCGCCGCCCGGGTGGTGGCCGGCCGTGATCCCGTTCTCGCCGGCGCTCCTGATCCTGCCCTTCCCCGCCGGATTTCGCTTCACCTGCTACTACTACCGCGGCGCGTACTATAAGGCGTTCTGGGGCGATCCGCCCGCTTGCGCCGTGGGCGAGCCGCGCAAGTCGTACCTCGGCGAGCGCCATTTCCCGCTCGTGATCCAGAACGTCCATCGCTATTTCCTGTACGCAGCCCTCGCCTTCATCGGCTTGCTCGCTTACGACGCGATTTTGGCGTTCTGGTGGAAAGATGGGTTCGGCATCGGCGTCGGGACGCTTGTCATGTGCACCAACGTCGTGCTGCTTGGCGGGTACACTCTCGGTTGCCACTCGCTGCGCCACCTCGTTGGCGGTGGCCGCGATCGTTTGCCCAGCGGCACCGTCGAGCGCACCTGCTACGACTGCGTGTCCGGCCTCAATCGCAAGCACCAGTTGTTTGCCTGGTGCAGCCTCTTCTCAGTCGGCTTCACGGACGTCTACATCCGCATGTGTGCGATGGGCGTGTGGACCGATTTCCGCCTCATCTGAACCTACGGATCCGAGCAAGCAATGGCCGAATACACCACTCATGAGCACGACGTCCTCGTCATTGGGGCCGGCGGCGCCGGCCTGCGTGCCGCCATCGAAGCATCTGCATCAGGGATGGACGTCGCGGTCGTGTGCAAGTCGCTGCTCGGCAAGGCGCACACTGTCATGGCCGAAGGCGGCGTCGCAGCAGCCCTCGCCCACGTCGATGATCGCGACAGCTGGAAGGTGCACTTTGCCGACACCATGCGCGGCGGTCAGTACATTAACTCGTGGCGAATGGCCGAGCTGCACGCGAAGGAGGCACCCGAGCGTGTGCGCGAACTCGAGGCCTGGGGCGCCGTGTTCGACCGCACCAAAGACGGCCGGATCCTGCAGCGCAACTTCGGCGGTCACCGCTATCCGCGGCTAGCCCACGTGGGCGATCGTACCGGCCTCGAGATGATTCGAACCCTGCAGGATCACGGGATCCACAAGGGCATGAAAGTGTACATGGAGCACACCACGATTCGTCTGCTCAAAGACGGTGAGCGCGTGGTGGGAGCTTTTGGCTACGACCGCGAGCGAGGGCGATTCCACCTGTGGAAGGCCAAGGCCGTCGTATTGGCCACCGGCGGGATCGGCCGCGCCTACAAGATCACGAGCAACAGCTGGGAATACACCGGCGACGGGCAGTCGCTCGCGTACCACGCGGGCGCCGAGCTAATGGACATGGAATTCGTCCAGTTTCACCCGACCGGGATGGTCTGGCCGCCAAGCGTGCGCGGCATCTTGGTGACCGAGGGGGTCCGCGGCGAAGGCGGCGTCTTACGCAACAGCGAAGGCCGCCGATTCATGTTCGACGACATCCCCGAGAATTACCGCAGCTCGACCGCCACGGATCCCGAGGAGGGTTGGCGGTATGTGTGCGGCGACAAGGAAGCGCGACGTCCCCCCGAGTTGCTCACGCGCGATCACGTGGCACGCTGCATTCGCCGCGAGGTGAAGGCCGGCCGCGGCAGCCCCCATGGCGGCGTGTTTCTCGATATTGCGTGGATCAAGGAGAAAATCCCGAGCTCGGCCGAGCACATCAAGAAGAAGCTGCCGAGCATGTACCACCAGTTCAAAGCCTTGGCCGACATCGACATCACGAGCGAGGCCATGGAAGTCGGGCCTACGACGCACTATGTCATGGGCGGGGTTCGCGTCGATCCCGACTCGCAGATGTCGCCCACCGTCCCGGGGCTGTTCGCCGCCGGTGAGGTCGCAGCCGGCCTGCACGGCGCAAATCGCCTGGGTGGCAACTCGCTGTCCGACCTCATCGTTTTCGGCAAGCGTGCAGGCGAATACGCCGCGAAGTTCGCCAAGGAGCACGGCGGCGGTTCGATCAACGACCGCGAGGTGCAAGACATCGCACGCTGGGCCTTGGCACCGTTCGAACGCGACGACCGTAACAATCCCTACGCCGTGCAGCATGAACTGCAAGATCTCATGCAGGATCTCGTGGGAATCGTGCGCACCGAGGACGAGATGCTCAAGGCGCTTGCCGCAATTGGAGAACTGCACAAGCGCGCCCACCAGGTCGGCGTGAGCAGCAACCGCGAATACAACCCGGGTTGGCACACCGCACTCGATCTCGACAATCTACTGACGGTCTCCCAGGCGGTCACGTTGTCGGCCATCGAGCGCAAGGAGAGCCGCGGCGGGCACTTCCGTGATGATTTCCCCGACAAGAACCCCGAGTACTCCAAGTTCAACACTGTGCTGCACAAGGGCGCCGACGGCCAAATGCAGCTGCGCCGCGAGCCTGTCAAGCCACTGCGCGACGACCTCGCCGTCATTGTAGAGCAGAACAAGTAACGGGCGCTGACCGATCTTTCCGCGAGAGACCACTGCGATGAGCAAAAAAGTCACCCTCCGCGTCTGGCGCGGCGACAAGTCCGGCGGCGACTTCCACACCTACGAGACCACGACCGAAGAAGGCATGGTGGTACTCGACGTCGTGCATCAGGTGCAAGCTGCGCAAGCCCCCGACCTTGCCGTGCGGTGGAACTGCAAGGCCGGCAAGTGCGGGTCGTGCTCGGCCGAGATCAACGGCGTTCCACGGCTCATGTGCATGACGCGGCTGTCCGATCTACCTGAGGGCGAACCGATCTCGATCGAGCCGATCTTGGCGTTTCCAGTCATCAAAGACCTCGTCACCGATGTCTCATGGAATTTCCGCGTCAAGGAGAGGATCAAGCCGTTCAAGCCCCGCAAGCCCGATGCGCCCGACGGCACATGGCGCATGGATCAACGCGACGTCGATCGCGTGCAAGAGTTCCGCAAGTGCATCGAGTGTTTTCTCTGCCAAGACGTGTGCCACGTGTTGCGTGACCACGCGAAGCACGCGGAGTTCATCGGTCCACGATTCTTCGTCCACGCCGCCGCGCTGGAGATGCATCCACTCGACACCGAGGACCGCGTCGGCGATCTGAAGGACGCGTACAACATCGGCTACTGCAACATTACCAAGTGTTGCACCAACGTGTGCCCCGAGGGCATCACCATCACCGATAATGCGATAATCCCGCTGAAAGAGCGCGTGGTAGATCGCTTCTACGACCCGGTGAAACGGCTCTTTCGCGTATTTGGGGGATGACGACCCGAATGGTCGGCGCGCTCAAGCCCATTTCGAAGGAGTCGATTCCGCGGGCGTTGGACAAGGCCGAGCGCTATCGTTTGCTAAACGATCCTTTCTTCGCCGAAAGCATCTGCCAAGATGTATTGGCGATCGCGCCCGATGATCAGCGAGCGTTGCAGATCTACGTGCTCGCGTTGACCGATCAGTTCACGCACGGCGAGGGCGATCGGGTCAAACGATCGCGCGAGACCATCGCGAAGCTGCATAGCGAATACGAGCGCCATTACTACAATGGCATCGTTTCCGAGCGTCGCGCGGTAGCCCTACTCGACAGCGGCGCGTTCGGAGCGTCGGACGCAGCGTGGGCCCACCTGCAAGACGCCATCACCTGCTATGGCCACGCGCAGGCCTTGCAGACCGAACAGAGCAACGACGACGCCATACTCCGGCACAATACCTGCGTGCGATTGTTCGAGCTGCACGGGCTCGCCGAACCCGTCAGCGAGCCCCATGACTATCCGCTCGAGTAACTCACCAGGGACACAGCCCCGGTGGGATCCATCACGGGCTGCTAGCTCGGCATCACGCCCGGCTCCGAAGCCTCCACGGACCACTGCCAGTTGTCGAGCAGTACCAACGAGTCGTAGGCATTGTCTGATGTGTCCCAGATCGCGAATTGGATCGTCATGACTTCGCCCGGCGTGACGTTGCCGCTCATCGTGAGCCAGCCAGTTCCGCCGCCTGTGTCGTCGACTGCACCGCACGCGAGGGCCTGCACGTCGAAGCCTGTGCCCGCCAGCTCGGTCGCCCCGGTGCAACCGCCGTAGGTTCCCGCCTCGTCGCAGTAGCTGATCGCCCCGTTCGTGCAGGCCGTAAACAGACCATCGGCCGCCGATAGGATGTTGACGCCGACCGGCCACGTGTTCAGGCCATCGTCATAAACCGCGATGTTGCCGTCGGCGGGGTTTGCCGGGTTCGTCGAGTCGATGATCGCGACGAAGAAGTCATTGAATTCGGTGCAGACCCACTCGGGATACTCGGCCGAGAAGAAGAACATCTCGACCGTAAACGAGTTGGCGTTTGTCGGCACACGGATCTGAACCTGCAACATGACGGGATCGTTGGCGATGGCGCCCATCGGCGGGGCGCACCCGGGCGCATTCGGCAGCGCGCTGCCGTTGGCGGCGTACCAGGCGGGCGGAAACCCGCTCGCGGTTCCCATCCCCGCACCTGGCTGAAACGCCACATAGGCGGGATTCACGTCGGCTGGGTCCGCCGCACGCCCGGTCGAGAGCACGGCCAGGTTCACCCCGAAGCGCGTCGACAGCGTAGTGCCGAAACCATCGCGAATCGACCGCGCGGACCCGGCTGGAGCACCCGCGCCGTTGGCCAGATGCAAGTCCGCATCGATCACGCCCCACACGCGGTCGGCCGGATCCGCGGGTGCGAGCGAAGTGAACTGGCACAGGTCGATTGCCTGGGCGTAGTGCTGCGGATTGCCGCTGTTACTGGCAAGACCGGCGTCGCATGCCGCCAGTGGATCGTCGGCCGTGCCGTTGCAGTCGTCGTCCACCTCGTTACCGTCGACCTCGAATGCGCCGGGGTTGACGAGTTCGGGCTGCGCGCACGCCGGCCCTGCTTCGTCGCAGCAATCGCCCCCACATAGCGTCCATCCGTCGCCGTCGGTATCGGGGTCTTCGTCTGGGACGCCATCGCAGTCGTCATCGACCGTGTTGTTGCAGACCTCGTCGATCGGCGTGATCTCGCCCTCGCACGGCCCCCACGCCGTCCCGAACGCGTTGCACAACTGCATCCCCGGCCGGCACGGTCCGACCCCCATCGTCTCGGGCTCTTGCGAGTAGCACTCCTGCATCTGTCCGGGCAAACAGGTACACGCCCCTTCGTTTTCGCACCCGTCGAACGGATCGCCATTGCAGTCCGACCAACCGTCGTTGCACGCCCCCTTGCCGCACTCGCCGGCGTCGCAACTCGATGCCGCGTTGGCCGGCGACTCGCACACGCGTCCGCACTCGTTGCAATTGTCGGGGTCCCCGGCCAGGTCGATGCACCGATCATCGCAGCACGCGAAGTCGAGGGGGCACGGATGATCGGCGTCGCAACGCGGGGCACATACGCCGTCTTGGCAACTCGTCGGATCGTTACACTCGTCGTCGACGGTGCACCCGGCGCACAATCCCGTGCCGCTGCAGGTGAGCGGCGAGGGACAATCGTCATCGCGCACGCAACCGAGGCACCGCCCTGTCGCGAGATCGCAGGCGCCCAAGCCAAGTGCAGCGTCGCAATCCTCGTCTGCTTGGCAGCCTCCGGGGCCACCGGCAGATGTGGTGCCAACGGCGTCGCCGCCTTCCGTCCCGGCCGGCGCAGTGGTCGAGCCATCCCCGTCGTCGGCGAGCGTGCCGAAGCCGGCGTCGGCGAGGTCCGGCCGTTCGATGCCCCCGCTGCATGCCGCGCTCGCGAGGGCCAGCGCGACCCCGATCACGCGAATGACACCGATCCCCATGGCTATCACGTTAGGCTAATGTGGGCGCCAAACGCCGCCGGGAGCGCGCTAGCCGCGGTGTTGGGGATTGTTGCCAAGTGGGGGGGCGCTGTGGATCGTCGCCGCGCACGTCGCGGCGCACCCGGGCGGCTTCCCGCCGGGGCTCCTGCTCGTGTGCTACTGGGCGCTCTCGCTCGCGGGCCAGGGCCAGGCGCTGGCCGTGCTCGCGCAGCAGGTGCCGGCGCAGGAGAACGCCTTCCTGCGCCTGGTCGAGCCGCTCGGCGCGGCCGAGGACGGCCTCGCGCCGCAGCCGGCGCCCGCCGCGCGCGCCCCCGCCGCGGCCCCCTCGCTCGCCCCGCCCCCCAGCCCGCGCGCC
>CADEGN010000100.1 GCA_902826865.1 uncultured Myxococcales bacterium | reverse complement strand
GGGTCTCGAGCTCGCGCTCATGCCGGCGATTCGCGGCGTCGCCCGCCTGCGCAAAGGTGGTGATCTCCGCCTGCGCGCCACCGAGGGGGGACACGCGGTCCGCGTCGAGCTCGACCTCATCGGCGGGGATCCACGGATCACCATCGGTCCTCCGGAACCGGACGGCGTCGGGGACGGCACGGTTGTCTTGGGCAACGTCGGAATCGGGCTCACCGTCGGCGACGCGGAGATGCGTGGCCGCGCCCGCCTCGAGTGGGTGATCCGGCGCGGCCAACTCGACCGCGTGGGGTTCACCGCCAGCGGCGTCGGCGACGATCTCGTCGTCGAAGGGTCGTCGCTGGTCGAGTTTACCCGGAGCGGCGATCGGGTGGACGTCGCGCTGCGGGGAAAGGAGACAGGCAAGGTCGCCCTCGACGTGCGCTGGAGCGCGGCCACCCCCGCGGGCGAGCGCGGCATCGCAGCACCAAGCTTCATCCTCGATGGGGTGCGCCGGCAGGACATGGCGATCACCTTCGCCCGCGACGGAGACGTCGACGCGATCCCGCAGGTGGACGGATGGCGAGCGGTGGCCCCGGGTCAACTGCCGGTGTTCGGCCGCGACTTGGTGGAGGGCAGTGTGATCGCCGCGTTCGCCGGTCATGGCGCGTCGCGCCACGCGGAAGTGTCGCTGCTCCGCTTCGCGCCGGTGACAGCGCCGCCGATCGTCGTCGACCGCGCGCGGGTGCGACTTGCCGCGGCCGACCACGGCGCCGTGCTGGTCATCGCGCGCTACGAAGTTGCCAACGAACGGGCGTCGCACCTTCGCTTGGCGTTGCCCCCAGGCGGGCGCCTGCTCGCGGTCGAAGTCGACGGTACCGAGGTCCGTCCCACGCGAAGCGACCGCACGCTGCTGGTGCCGATCAAGCGCTCGCTCGAGACGCTCGAGGGCTTGATCAGCATTCCGGTGGTGGTGAGCGCGCTCGTGGATGGGCCGGCGTGGCGCCGCCGAGATCGCCGCCGCGTACCGCTGCCGTCCGTCGAGGCCCCGATCGGCCGATTGGATGTGGAGCTGCTCTTGCCGCGGCGCTGGGCAGCGCGCCTACGCGAGGGCGAATACGGGGTGGTCGCGATCGCGAGGGAATCGCGGACGAACGTCGGCAAGCTGCGGTCCAGGGGCGCGCGGAAGACGGGCAGCGCCGCCCCGCCACCGCCGGGTCCCGGCGGCCGCGATCGCGGCGATTCCGTCGACGGCAGCGCGCTCGATCCGAACGGCGCCCGCCTCGAAGAAGGCGAACACGCGATCGAGTTCAAGGACAAGACGTTGCGGGAGGCCACCCGCGCCTACAATGCCAACGACTTCGACACTGCCCAAGCGAAGCTCGACGAACTGAAGCAACGCGGGGTGAAGGACAAGGACGCCGAGAAACTCCAGTCGAACCTCGAGATGTTCCGTTCCCTGCCGAGTGAACCTCCACCGAGCGCACCCGCATCGGCCACGGGCGCAACTTTTGTGGGTGCTGCGGGCGTGGACGTGAGCCGCGAGAAGGCGCGCCCGGCGAAATTCGGCCTCGCCCGGCGGATCCGCGAGCAGGCCCGTGCACGCGCCCGCCAGACCGAGATCGAGCAGGACCAGCGTCGCGCCCGCATTCGGGTGCTGCGATCCAAGGGACAGTACGAAGCGGCGAAGAAAGAGATCGAGCGATCGATCAAGGCCAACGAAGACCTCAGCAAGGTCAGTCAACAGGAGCAGGCGGCGGACTACGAATTCGCCGACGAAGAGCTCCAAGGCGAGCTCAAGGCGGTCGAAGCCGAGGCCGCCGCGCGTACCAAACTCGAGAGCCGCACCAAGCTGTACGACCCGTCCGCGTTCGCCGGTGGCGAACTAGGGCTGGGTGGCGCCGACGCACCGCCCTTGTTGCTCGACTCGCCCCCTGGGCCCGCCACCTCAACCGCGCCGCCCGCCAACTCAACCCCTCCGATCGTCAGCGACGGTCCGCGCGTCCCGATGCCGGTCCGCGGTGGCGATCGCATCATGTACCGCTTCGAGCTCGTACCCCCCGGCGCCGCGCGCAAGCTTGAAGTCGCCGCCCGTCGCCGCCTGCGCCCCCGTTGAAATCACACCATGCCCCGGAGCCGATCCATGCCGCGCACCCTCCCCCTTTGCGTTGTTCTCGCCCTCTCGGTGGCCGTGCTCCGGCCTGCCCACGCGGGCGACGATCCGCCCGAGCGCGTGGTGATGAAGCTCGAGGAGTTCCTCGCGCTATGGCAACAGGCGCGGGAAAAAACCGCCGAACCGCCGATCGACGGCGCCCTGGCATCGGTCCGCTACGCCGGCAACGTTCTGTTCGAAGACGGCAAGCCGAGCTCGGCGCTCTTCAAAGCGCGGGCGCACGTCGAGGTCCTCAAGACCAAGGGCTGGGCCCGCGTGCCGCTGCTTCCGGCCACGGTCGCATTGCAGTCGGCCAAGATCGGCGGTCGCGAAGCACCGATCGTGATCGAAGGCGGTTTCTACACCCTGGTGACCGATCGCCGTGGTGCATTTGATCTCGACCTGGTGTTTGGCGCGGCCGTCACCACCTCCGAGGGCCAAAGCGGGTTGTCGTTTCAGCTCGCGCCGTCGGGTGCGACCGAGGTCGAGCTCGCGGTTCCGACGAAGGAAGACCTCGACTTCACCGTCATCGGCGCACAGCTCGAGTCCGACAAGGTCGTGGGTGGCAACCGCGTGGTCACGGCGACGTTGCCGGCGACCGGCTCGCTGACAGTGCAATGGCAGCGCGAGATCCCCGAGGCCGAGAAAAAGACCGCGCGTGTGTATGCCGAGGTCCAGACCCTCGTCTCCCTCGGCGAAGGCGTGATGCGGTCGATCACCGTGGTGCAGAACTCGATCTTGTTCGCCGGCGTCGACAAGCTCGCCTACGATCTGCCCAAGGGGATGACCGTCCTCGATGTCAGTGGGCCGGGCATCCGCGACTGGAAGCTCAGCGACACAGGACGTCTCGACGTCGCCCTCAATTTCGCGGCTGAGGGCAACTACGTGCTCAGCATCGGGCTCGAAAAGGCGATGGCCGATGACAGCAAGAGCCTCGCCGCGCCGATCGTCACGCCGGTTGGGGTCGAGCGCAACAAGGGCTACGTCGGGGTTGAGTCACGCGGCAACCTTGAGATCGAAGCCGCCAAGGTGGACGGCGCCACCCCGGTCGACGTCCGTGCGCTGCCGGGCGCGATTCTTGGCATCACCGAGCAACCGCTCTTGTTCGGTTACAAGTACGTCGGAACCAAGCCGGCGATCGAGCTCGCCACCGGCGCACACGGCGAAGTCGACGTGCTCGTCACGCTCGTCGATCAAACCGTGGCCAGGACGATGTGGACACGCGAGGGTCGGCGATTGACCAAGGTGAGTTATCAGGTTCGCAACAACCGGCGGCAGTTCCTTCGCTTGGCCCTACCCCCCGGCGCGGAGCTATGGAGCACATCGGTCGGCGGGCGCGGCGTTCAACCAGCCAAGGGCAGCGACGGCCGCGTGATGGTGCCGCTGCTCCGCTCCCAAGAACAGGGCGGCGTACTGTCGGCGTTCACCGTCGACGTCGTCTACGTCGAGAAAGGCGACCCGACCGGCACCGGCGGCCGCGGGAGGTTCACGGCCGTTCTGCCCAAGCCCGACGCCCCGAGCACCTACGTGGCATGGACCGTGTACTCGCCCCAGGGGGCGAAGGTCCAGCGGCTCGGCCAAGATGGCAGCTTGCGCCGCGTCAAGCACCTGTCCAATCCGATTCCCAGCCAAGCGTACGTGTACACCAACGCGGGCGCGGTACCGGAGGTGGCGCAGCAAGCCGCGGCCGCTAAGAACGCCGGTCCCATGGGCGGTGGAGCACTCGCTCAGGGTGCGGCGCCGGTAGAGGTCGCGCTGCCGCTCACCGGTGTGGCCACGAATTTCGAGAAGCTCCTCGCGTTCGGCGAAGACGAGACCCTCACGGTGTCGTTCCGCTACCGCGGCCTGCGCAAATGAACGGCGGCAGCGACGTTCGCGCGAGCCGGGGGGCTGGCGCGGCGGGGCGGTTCGCTGCTACGTGTTGGGCCGCCGCCGCCGCGGCGTCCAGGCTGTGACCGAACCCGCCCCACTCCGCCAGCGGATTGTCGCCTGGATCGTCGCCGAGCGGTGGTCGATATGCGTGTTCGTGGCCGCCTTGGCCGTGCGGGTGCACTGGAATCTGGTCGTCCACCCGCTGGACGACTACCTCTACTCGGACATGGGCGGTTACTCATCGCGCGCGGATCGCCTCGTCAGCGACTGGAAAAAGCCGTACGAGTACCACGCGTTTTTCCCGTTCGGCACCCACGTCCTCACCGCTGGATTCAAGGTGGTGTTCAAGGGCAAAGCGTTCGTCGCCCTCGGTCTTCTGTACGCGTTTTTTGGCGCACTCTGCGTTCTGCTCGGAATGCGGATCGCGATGCGCCTCTCGAAGCATCGTTGGATGGCCCCTGCGCTCGGCGTGCTGGGGATCTTGTATTACCCGCACTTCTCCTACGGCGGGTATCTCATGTCCGAGACCCCGTTCTCGGCGTTCATGATGTTGGCCGTATGGCGATCCGTTCGCCTGGTCGACAGCGGGCGTACGCGGGATGCCCTGGGGATGGGCCTGTCCGCGGGTGTGGCGATGATGTTCCGCCCCCAGATCTTGGCCGCCGTCGGGCTGCTCGGGCTGTTTTGGCTGTGGCGGCGCAAGCTGCTGCCGAAGGTTACCTTGGCCAAGGTGGCGATCGCCTTGGTGCCACTTGCGCTGTGCATGGGGCTCTCGGCCGCGCACTTTCGCTACGAGACCGGCCGCACGGGCCTCGTCTCCGAAAACGGCGCCTTCAACATGGTGTTCGGCCGCTGCCACAACTCGAAGATCGAGTCGCTTCCCGACGGCAAGGGCCGCGGCAAGGTCCACTTCCGACCGCCCGAGTTCCTCCAGCTCAACAGCTTGCTTGAAAAGAGCACGAAGGAGGGGCGCACGCCGCCGATTCAGCTCGACCCGGTGCTCGGCGACGTCCTCTCCTACAAGGGCTACATCGGCGATCGCGAGGTCCACAACGCGTATATCCGCGAGTGCATCGCCGAGACGAGTCTATGGCGGCAACTCTCGTACGCGTACACCAACACGATCCTGCTGTGGCGCTACAACGTCCCGTGGCCCGACTCGGGGCGCGGCACCTGGCGCGAGCTTTCGCGCCGGTGGACGAAGCTCTACGAGATCGTGTTCGCCCTGCCTTCGGTATTGTTTCTCGTCACGCTGTTTCGTCGCGATACCGTGCGCCTCGGTTGGGTCGCGGTCCACTTGCTCGCGCTGCTCCTGGTCTCGGCGTTGTACTTCGGTGGCACGCGTCACCGGTCCTCCTACGACTTCTTGCTGCTGTGGTTCGCGTTCGAGGTCTACGCGTTCGCGTTCGAACGCATGCGCCGCTGGTGGTTGCGCCGCCGCGCGAGACCGCGGTCGACCCTTGCGCCCGAGGACCGTGGAACTCGCGCGTAGGGGCCGGGCTCGCGGCCGATCTCACAGATCTTCGGACTCCCATCCTTCGTCGCACGCGGATGAGACGCTCGCCAGCACCTGGCCCATGCACTTGAACCGCGTCAGGTCATCCGGCTCGGCCAGACACTCGTCATAATCCGCCGGAGCGACAAGCTCGCCCAGGTTTGAGTCCGAGGCGATGTAGAACAAGTCTATCCATCCCCAATGGCGCCAAATCGCCGACCCGTTTGCGGAGATGAGGACGTAGCCAGAGTCGGTGAACTGTCCCCCGCCCTCGGAAAACGTCCAGGTGACCACGCCCGGCGTACGGTCGCGAAGGGCTGTAAGCGCGCACTCGAGTGCGGCGGGGTCGTCGAGTACGAAGTTGGGTGGCTCGCCCAAGGGATTGTCGTAGACATCCACGCAAGTGTCCTCGCCGCAGGCGCCGGACACGTTTGGGCAGAGCGGTTCGCCGCAGGTCGGTGCCGACGGCTCAACCTCGCCTTCTCCCGGGTCGTCGACGATGCATGAGCAGCCGAAGCCGTCCATCCCAGTTGTCGCCCCTGCACCTGAGCTTGAGCTGTCCGCAGATGATGCGGTCGTCGTTCCCTCCGTCGTGCCGTCCGTCGTGCTCGTGGACTCCGTGGGGCCCGTGAGCTCCGTGGTGCTTGTAGCGTCGGTCGTGCTCGAAGATGCGCTCGAGCTGGACTCGTCCGCGGAACCCGACGCGGGTGATGGATCCGTTGCGCAAGCGCTGGCAAAGAGGGCAAGGCAGGCGGATACGGAGGATCTCGTGGAAGCTATCACCCAGGGAAAGTGACCACGGCGACGCGTTTGCTCGGACCGCGGCGGGCTTCGTATCCTGCGCCAGCTCACAAACGGGCCAAGGGGGGCGCCAGCGAGCGACGCGCCGCCACCCGGATCCGTCGCGCGTCGCCGGCCGGCGCCGCAGTCACTCCTCGCGAGACCGCAACGTTCACGTCCCGCACGGGATCTCGCGCGACCCAGCGCTTCGTTCGTTGCGTGCCGATGGTACACCGTGGCAGGGGTCGAGCTTCGGGCCTACCAGCGCGCGGCGGTCGAGGCTGTCCTCGCGGCGCGCCGCGACGGCGTGCGTCGCATGGTCCTCGCGTTGCCCACCGGCGCAGGCAAGACGATCGTGTTCGCCGAGCTCGCGCGCCGCGCTCGGCACCCTGTGCTCGTGCTCGCCCACCGCGACGAGCTCGTTCGCCAGGCGCACGCGCGTATCGCCGCCGTGCTGCGCGAGGACGCCAATGACTCCCGCGAGGTCGCGATCGAACAGGGCGATCACCGCTCCTCGCGCGACGCCGCGATCCTAGTGGCGTCGATCCGCTCGCTGCACGACCGTCGGATCGGCACGGCGTTGGCTGGCCGCGGCATCCGGCTCGTCATCTACGATGAGTGCCACCACGCCATCGCCGACGACAACCGCCGCGTGCTCGAACAAATCGGCGCATTCGCGGACGATTGGCCCGGGACCCTCGTCGGCGCCACCGCGACGACCAGGCGCGCCGATGGCCGCGGCCTCGACGAAGTATTCGAGCGCATCGTGTACCACCGCAGCTTGCGCGAGATGATCGACGAAGGCTGGCTGCGGCCGCTGGTCGGCATGCGGATCGCCACGGGCGTAGACATCAGCGACGTGGCAATCCGCGGCGACGACTTCGATGAGACCGCGCTGGCCGCGAGGATCGACGTTGAGGCGCGAAACCATCTCGTCGCGCGCTCGATTCAGGAGCTCGCCCGCGGTCGGAGGACGATCGCGTTTTGCATCGGCATTCACCACGCCGAACGCCTCTCCGGCGCCCTGCGCAAGCTCGGCGTCCGCGCCGGTATGGTCTGCGGCGAAATGCCCAAACCAGATCGAATGCGCGTGCTCGATCGTTTTCGCCGCGGCGAGCTCGAGGTCGTCACCAACGTTGGAGTATTGACCGAGGGCTTCGACGACCCGGGTGTGAGCGCGATTGCGATGGTCCGGCCCACCCGCTCCGAGGCGGTGTACCTCCAATGCGTGGGCCGCGGAATGCGAACGCACCCGGACGCCTCCGACTGCTTGGTGCTCGACTTTGTCGATCTCTCCGGCGTCGAGGTGATGACGACGGCGACGCTCGACGCCGGACGCGGGGTGCCGCCCGAGGAGCGCGCGGGTGAATCAACCACCGGCATGGCCGCGATACCGGTCGACGACGACGACGACGAACCACCTGCGACGCTGGCCGAGATCGAGGCCCGGCTCGCCCGGTTCGATCCTTTAGTGCCGAGCGTGCGCGAGGAGACGGCCGCCATCTCGGTCAACGCTTGGATCTCGTTGGGCGCGCGCGGCCTCATGCTGCACTTTGTCGACCACGTCGGCGCGTTGCAGTACTTCGCGGTTCGAGCGGAGGGCCGCGGCGCCGCGGCGGTGTGGCTCGGCGATCGTCGTATCGCGCGTGTATCCTCGCTTTGGGATGCCATCGCCGCCGTCGATGACGAGCTCGCGCGGCACGGCGAACCCGCGAGCGCCCGCGCCGACGCAAGTTGGCGCACGGCCCCCTGCCCCGACGATTTGCGCGGGCAACTGGCGGGCCTGTGCCCCGCGCGGATCGTCAACAACGTGGGCGAAGCCCTGGCGCACCTCGCCTTGGCCGAGGCACTGGCATCGTTCGCTGGGCCCGGCCGCGGGCGCGATCAGGTGGCTCGCCCGCTGCCGGCGTCGAAGGCTGGAAGCGCGTCACCCATCACGCGTCGATAGCGGTCGTCGGCGACTGCGATCGCACGGCCATCGGGCAGCCAGCTCCCAGGCATCGGCCACGGCACAGCCATTTGCCCCCGGCGCTCCGATCGCGCGATGATGGTCGGCGATGACGCTCCCGCGCTGCCCCACCTGCGACGGATTCGTGCCGCCTTCGCTGGCGACGTGTCCCAACTGCGAGCCGGCCGCTGTGGGGGGCTTCGACGCCGCGGACGGCTGGGTGCGCTTCGGCATTTTGCTGCGCATGACCGCGGGCAGCGCGGTCGCGATGACGCTGATGGCGTGCTACGGCGCGCCGCCCGATCGATTCGACGTTCGCGATCCCGATCCGAAGGCGCCGACGCCGGGCGAGATCGACG
Source organism: uncultured Myxococcales bacterium (assembly GCA_902826865.1). Taxonomy (GTDB): domain Bacteria; phylum Myxococcota_A; class Polyangia; order Nannocystales; family Nannocystaceae; genus Xiheibacterium. The sequence goes on along the minus strand of CADEGN010000100.1, from coordinate 16,566 downwards.
CGAAGGTCGGAGATCCGAAGGGCGGAGATCCGAAGAGCGGAGAGCCGAAGGGCGGAGATCCGAAGGTTGGAGACCCAAAGGACGGAGATCCGAAGGTCGGAGAGCCGAAGGGCGGAGAGCCGAAGGGCGGAGAGCCGAAGGGCGACGCCAAGGCGGGCGATCCAGACGCCAAAGTGTCGCCCGACGATGCCAAGGGTGCCACACCGGGCGGTACGCCGCCGCCGTGAGCGTGCGCCGCTTGCCGATCGCCGATGCGGCGTGGCGCCCCGCCTACGTGGTCTGGGAGCTGACGCTCGCTTGCGATCAGCACTGCGGCTTCTGTGGCTCGCGCGCTGCAGCTGCGCGCAAGCACGAGCTCAACACCGACGAGGCCCTCGCAGTTGCGGATGCGCTCGCCGATGCCGGTGCGCGCGAGGTGGTGCTCATCGGCGGTGAGGCCTATTTGCACGCGGGCGTGCATGCCGTCATCGCACGTCTGCGCGCGCGCGGCATCGTACCGGTGATGACCACCGGTGGTCGTGGCCTCGACGAGGCGCGCGCACAGGGCCTGGCGGAAGCCGCGCTCGCGCGAGCATCGGTGAGCATCGACGGGCTGGCGCCCACGCACGATCTGTTGCGGGGCAGCCCGGGCAGCTTCGAAGCCGCGTTCGCGGCACTGGGGCACCTGCGTCGCGCACGCGTCGAGATCACGGCGAACACCAACGTCAACCGAGCGAACCGCGGCGAGCTCGAGGCGCTCTACCAACGCTTGCGCAGCGCAGGCATCCGCGCGTGGCAGGTGCAGCTCACCGCCCCGCTCGGTCGCGCCGCGGATCGTCCCGAGCTACTGCTGCAGCCGTGGGACCTACTCGACGTCGTGCCGCGTGTCGCCGCGTTGAAGGAGGTCGCGCGTACCGATGACATCGTGCTCATGCCCGGAAACAACCTCGGCTACTTCGGTCCCGAGGAGGCGCGGCTGCGATCGCTCGACGACGGCGCGACCGATCACTTCGCCGGTTGTCAGGCCGGACGCTTCGTGCTCGGCATCGAGTCCGACGGTGCGCTCAAGGGCTGCCCTTCGCTGCAGACCGCCGCGTACGTCGTCGGCAACGTGCGCAGCGAGGGTCTCGCGCACGCATGGGCGAACGACGCGATCCGGCGACCGAGCGCGCGCGGGCTCGCGGATCTATGGGGCTTCTGCGCGCGCTGTCCGTTCGCGGCGCCGTGCCGCGGCGGCTGCACGTTCACCGCACACGCACTGCTCGGACGCCCCGGCAACAACCCCTACTGCCACTTCCGCGCGCGCACACTCGCGGCCGAAGGCTTGCGCGAGCGCATTGTTCCGGTCGAGCGCGCGCCCGGCCTTCCGTTTGACAATGGGCGCTTCGAGCTCGTGCTCGAGCCGATCGACGCGCCGGATCCCGGCCGCAATCGCAACGCCCGCGAGCGACTGCGCGTCGTGTGAATTCACGATTCTGCCTCCCGGGTCATTATCCTCCTCCAGCGATATTGGGGCCAGTTAGTCTTGCACAAGATCGGCACGTGTCGTCGACTGCGAGCCCCTCGCGCGCCACGCGGACGGCCCGGCGCGGGCTCGTCGGGCCGCTCATCTCCTCGGACATGACCGGGCCGGCCTCGGGCGCGTGGTCGACCCGCCGCACGGCTGACGGCGAGACGACACCACGATCACCGATCCCGCAGCCGCTTGCGCATCGACAGCGCCGGTTCTCCGCCTTCGTCCCGGACGAGCTCGAGCCGCACGAAGCCGGCCCGCTCGAACATGCGCAGCGATCGCTCGTTCGACAACGAGATCTCGTTCGTGACGAGCTCGTCCCAACCGAGTACGCGCGCGCGCTCGACGAGCAAAGCGAGCGTGCGGGTGCCGAGCCCGCGGGATCTGCACTCGGCCTCGCCGATGACGATGGGCATGCCGCGTTTGCCCAGCGTCGCGTCTCCGATCGGGCGCCATCCTGCGCGCGTCTGTACCTCGATGACGAACACCTCCGCCTCGGCAGCGAGCGCTTCGTACATCTGCTCGATCGTGGTCGCCGAATACGGCTCGGTCGCATCGCCCTCCGACAACCGCAGAACCTCCGGATCCGCGTACCAGCGCAGCGCAGCCTCGATGTCGTCGGGGAGCCGGAGCGGTCGCAGTCGTAGATCGCCGTCCTGCACGCTGACCCCGGGGATCTGCGAGACAAGCTACCAGATCCGATCGCGCGAGAGCGAGGCCCAGTCGCGAGCGGCACCGGGGCCGCGGTCCCGGCAACTGCCCTCTCGCCAACGAGCGGCGGCGCAACAATGCCGCCCGGGCCACGGCGATGCGCGCCGCCGCGGGCTACGCTGTAGCGCCATACGACGGGATCATCACCCGGCAGGTCGTGAGCCACCGGTGAGCGCGACGCGATCGTCCACGCGGCGGATCCCCTACGACGAGGCGGCGGCGGTGCTGCGCGAGGCACGGCGGCGGGGGAATCACGCCTTCCCCGAGCGCGTCACTGCTCCAGCACCGCCTTGATGCGGCGGATCCCCGCCGCAATCCCTTCTTCCTTCACGATCCGGAGTCGACCTCGTAGGTCCGCGAGGGCCTCCACATGCGGCCCCCCGCAGAACTCTCTACTGATCACCTCGCCGCTCCCGCGATCCACCACCGAGTACACCGACACGAGCTCGCCGTACTTCTCGCCGAACGCCCCGATCGCCCCGATCGCCCGCGCCTCCGCCTCGCGCATTGTCGCCCGCTCGACGACCAGATCCCGCGCCAACCACCCGTTCACCATCCCCTCGACGCGCGCGAGGTCTTCTCGCGCGATCTTCTCCCGGTGCGAGAAGTCGAAGCGCAGCCGATCCTTCGTGAGATTCGACCCCCGCTGGGTCACGTGCTCACCCAGCACCTCGCGCAGCGCCGCCTGCAGCAGATGCGTGAGCGTGTGATACCGAACGACCTCGGCGGAGTGATCCGCGAGCCCACTCGCGAACGTCCCTCCCGCGGCCGATCGCGACAGCTCGCGATGTCGCTCGAGCTCCGCACGAAATTCCGCCTCGTCGACGTGCTTGCCCTGCCGCTCCGCGAGCTCCCGCGTCAGCTCGAACGGAAATCCGTACGTCTGGAACAGATCAAACGCTGTCCTTCCGTCGAGCACGGGCCGCTTCGCGACGAGCCGCAGCCCGTGCGCGAGCGTCGTCTCGAACTTCGCGACCTCGTCCTCGATCAGCCCCGCGATCCCGTCCGAATCGCGTAGCTCGGGGTACGCATCGCCGAGCATCGCCGTCACGCACGAGGTCGCACGCCGGTACCAGTCCGGCGCCATCCCGAGCTGCTGCGCCGCGAAGATGCACCGCCGCAGTAACCGGCGCAGCACGTAGCCGCGGTCCTTCCCCGTCGGCGCGACGCCGTCTGCGATCATGAAGCACGCCGCGCGCACGTGATCCGTGATAATCCGGATCTCGCGCTCGTTCGCCGCACTCGCGAGCCCCCGAACCAAGTCGTACAGCGGCTTGACGGTGTCCACGTCGTAGACCGATCGCAAACCATTGATCGCGACGAGCGTCCGCTCGAGCCCCATGCCAGTGTCGACGTTGACGCGCGGCAACGCGACGATCTCGCCGTCCGCGGCCTTCGTGTAGCCCATGAAAACGTTGTTCCAGATCTCGACCCAACGCTTGTCCGCGACATCGAGCTGCCGGGGCGGCGGCGAGGGATCGACCCAATAGAAGATCTCGGTGTCGGGCCCGCACGGACCGGTCTGGCCCGCCGGCCCCCACCAGTTGCCGTCGCGACCGAGGAACTGGATCCGTGCCGTCGCGATCCCGAGGCTCTCCCAGATCGCCGCCGACTCGCGATCGATCGGCACGTGATCGTCACCCGCGAAGCACGTCACCCCCAGGCGCGCAAGCGGGAGCGCGAGCCCGCGATCACCGGTGAGCAGCTCGAAGCTCCAGCGGATCGCGTCGTCCTTGTAGTAGTCGCCGAGCGACCAGTTGCCGAGCATCTCGAACGACACGAGGTGCGTGTCGTCGCCGACCTCGTCGATGTCACCCGTGCGGATGCACTTTTGGACGTTCGCGAGCCGACGACCCGCGGGATGGGGCTCGCCGAGCAAGTTCGGCACGAGGGGATGCATCCCGGCCGTCGTGAACAGCACGCTCGGATCGTGCGTGGGCACGAGCGACGCCGCCGGGATCTCGACGTGCCCGCGCTCCGCGAAAAACGCGAGGTACTTCGCTCGCAGAAGTGATGATGTGATGGGCTCCATGGCGATCCGGTGTCCTTTCCGGGCGGCCATCTCGAGATGACAGCCGCCCCCTCGTGGGTGGCGGCTGGTCGGCGTGCGGTCAGTCTCCGCGCGCGACGCAGCCACCACCGGCGGTAGCCAGTGCGGCGAAGCGAGCGGCGGGACGCGAGAGCATCGTGTTGAGAAGCTAGCGGCGAATCGCGCCGCCCGCAAGCCGCGTCAACGCACGTGTCACCACGTGGCGCAACAGTGACATCCGGCGCGTTCTCGTCGAGGCGGCATGGAACTACCCACACAAGTCAGCCGTACAGTGCCAGGGCATGAGCACCGACGAAGAAGAGGTCGCAACCCGGACTGAGAACGTCGACTAAGACCATCAGGTGTGGCGTTCAGTCATCTCGGCATTCTGGGCCCTACGATTTTCTCACGTGGCGCGCATCCGAACCGCGCGCGCACGGACTAGCAGCCGTGCATGTTCCTCGCAACGCACCAAGTCGTCGTCATCGGCTGGATGACCCTCCAGGCCCTGAGCGCCGGACGGATGATTCGCACCGATCCTGCTCCGCGCCCGAGCTCGCGGGACGAGCACGTGCCCACAACGACCGAGCCGAACGCGTCACCTGATCCCCGACGCGCACGTCAACTGCGCGGACGAGGCATTGCGTTGGCCATCACCGCAGGTACGTTGAGCGCCCTGGGTTGGGCGTCGCACGGCGCCCTAGCAGCAGCTTCCGTACGGCACTCGGCCGCGGAGCTGCCGCTCGTCGGACTTGGGTACGGCGCCCAGCTGGCAGCGGCGGGATTCGCCACGGGCGCGGGCATCGAACTCGCGCGGGCGCGTCCTCTCACCCACGGTAGGGCCAGGAAATGGTCTGGGTATGGTCTCACCCTGGGTGGCTCCCTTGGGGTCGCCGCCGGACACGTCGTATTGACCGGGGGCATCCAGTGGGTGGCCTTTGACGTCTGGGACATAGACGGTGGATCGGTCGTGTTGATGAACCAGGGTCCGCTGACCATGATCGTCGCCGCAAGCGGAGTGCTCGCCGCCGGTATCACCTATCGGCTTCGGCATCACGCGCTTCGACAATCGGCGCTTCAGGTGGCACCCAGCATTGCAGCTAGCTTCGCGGGGCTTTCGCTTTCAGGGCGACTGTGACGCTGCGCCGGACGCCTGCAAGCAGCGTCCTGGTCTGGCGCGCGGGCGGGCCCATCGCGCCTACCTCGCATTGGCGCGCAAGTCGGTGGCGGAACAGCTCGGGCGCGGCGTCCATGGCGTGCCGACGGAATACGCGAGCGCGGGCGTATGCGCACGAAACGGTCGCCGAAATGCGCCACCCGCCGCCGGGCCGCTGGAGCCGGAACCGTGTCGAGCGTCGTCCACATGGGCGGCGAGGCGCCCGCAGCTCGTTGCGCCACCGCCGTCGGGTGACCGGCCCGATGGGAATGCTGCCGCCAGCGTGCTGGTCGTCACACCCATGGATCCCGAAGTCGCGCAAGTCCTCGCGTGGTTGCCCGTCCCGTTTGTCGTGGCGCTCGCGCTCTGGTTCTTGAGCTCGAGCCTGTTCGTGGTCCACCAGCAATCGGTGGCGGTGGTGGAGCGCTTCGGCAGGTTCGCGCGCATGGCCAGCCCGGGCCTCAACCTCAAGATCCCGGTGGTCGAGCGCGTCGCCGGCCGCGCGGACCTACGCGTGCAGCAGCTCGACGTCTCGGTCGAGACCAAGACGCTGGACAACGTATTCGTGCGCGTCGTGGTCTCGGTTCAGTTCTACGTGCTCCCGGACGCGGTCTTCAATGCGTTCTATCGCCTGAGCGACGCGACCACGCAGATCCGCAGCTTCGTCTTCGACGTGGTGCGGGCGCGGGTGCCCAACATCGCGATCGACGACGTGTTCCAGCGCAAGGACGACATCGCCGAGGCCGTGAAGGCCGAGCTGTCCGAGGTGATGGGCGGCTTCGGCTATGGCATCGTCAAGGCGCTCGTGACCGACATCGACCCGGACGCCCACGTCAAGGCGGCGATGAACGAGATCAACGCCGCACAAAGGATGCGCGTCGCGGCCCAGGAGCGCGGTGAAGCCGAGAAGATCCTCCGCGTGAAGGCTGCCGAAGCCGACGCACAGGCCAAGGCGCTCGCCGGCAAGGGCATCGCCGAGCAGCGGCGCGCAATCGTCGAGGGTCTGCGTGAGTCGGTCGACGAGTTCCAGCGCACCGTACCCGGCACCTCCGCGCAGGACGTCATGAACCTCGTGCTCATGACCCAATACTTCGACACGCTCAAGGAGATCGGCGCCACTTCGCCGACCAACACCATCCTGATCCCGCACTCACCCGGCGCGCTGGCCGACATCTCCGCGCAGCTCCGTGACGCCATGATCACCTCGAACCAAGTCGGCCGCCCCAACGGGCAGATGCACCGCTAGCAGCCGGGTGTGGAACCGAGCGAGTGCGGTCGGGGGCCGAGCGCTATCCCGGTCGGTGCGATCGCGTTCGCGCGCGTGATCGGATGGCTCGCAGGGTTGTCGTGTCTGGGCGCGTGTGCGCCCGCGCCGGTATCACTCGCCTCGCCGCCCGCCGAGCCGAGGTCGAGCTCCGCGATCGCGGCGCCCTACGTGCCGCTCGATGAGGTCGAAGCCGCCGATACGATCCGGATGGCCCGACCGCGAGTCGACCAGGGCGCTGCGATCACCGCGCGCGGTCGGGCCCCGCTGCGGCGATTCGGCCGGCGAGGTCGCGACAGATGTCGACCGTCGGACTCGCGATGCCCATGTCGTCCGCTCGTTCGACGCAGTAGCTCACCGCATCGCGGGCGTGGGCCACTAGCTCGAGATCGTACACGCCCAGCGCCGCGCAGTAGGCCGTGCGCTCGACATGGGCGGGCGCGGGCGAGCCGCTGATCTCGTCGGCCAACAGCAGGTTCACCCAGGCCGTGCGCAACGCCGCGCGGAGGATGCCCGGCGGATCGTCGATGTCCTTGATGGCCGCAAGCCGAGTGACGAGCGCACGTCCGCGTGCAAGCTTGTCCGTGACGGCCCGCGCTTGGGCCTCGGGGTCGGGCTGATCGAACCGCAGCGCCGCGAACTGCTCGAGCTCGGCGTCCATGCGCGCGAGCTCGGCGTCGGCGATCGCGGCGCGCAGCGCATCGTCCTGCTCTGGGGAGTCGCCGATCTCGGTGTAGGCATCGGCGAGCAGACCGCCGAGCTCGGCCTGGGCGGACGCCGCATCGGTTGCCCGCGTGCCGAACTGGTAGCGACCCACGAACGTCGGCCGACAACCCTCGGTGTCGGGCTGTGCGCGCGGCTGCAGGCACAGTCCGTCGAGCACCGGGGTGCTGCAGCTCGAATGCCAGCGGGCCACCGCATCCACGAGTGCCTGGGTCAGAGCGCGCGAGTTGCGCGTATGGGGCGACGTCTCGGGCGTCTCGCCGGTCACCGGCGCGGTCGTGGTGCATCCCAGCAATACCGCGAGGGCGATGGACGAAACGGGCGGAAAGGTCGACGGTCGGGACATTCGGTGGACTCCTCGGGCCTGCCGTCGTCGCCGCGGGGCGATCGATTGCGGGGACTGTCGATTTCCCGCAATCGATCGCCTGCGAGCGGCGACGGCACGTGCGATGGAACGTCGCGAGTCGGCTCGAGGTGGCCCACGGCCGCGCCGCGCGGGATACTCGGACATCACCATGTCGGGCGACTCGAGCGAGTCCGGTCGCGCGGACGACCGTCCGGAGCATGCGACGCTCGACGATCGCTTGGCCCATCGCGAGCTGCGGCTGCGCCTGTTCGCAGACGCGCCCGAGGTCCGCCTCGATCGCTACGTCCTGCGTCGCCGGATCGGGCGCGGGGCGATGGGCTTGGTCTATGCCGCATTCGATCCGGTGCTCGAGCGCGAGGTCGCGCTCAAGGTCGTCGCGACCGGCCGTGCCACGCGGGACGATCGCGTGTTACAGGAGGCGCGGGCGCTCGCCCGGCTGAGTCATCCGAACGTCGTCGCGATCCACGAGGTCGGTGCCAACGCCGAACAGGTGTGGCTCGCGATGGAGCTCGTGACCGGCGAGACGCTCGCGGTGTTGCTCGAGCGCGGGCCGACGCGAAGCGAGGTATTGCGGAGTCTCGCCCAGGCCGCACGTGGTCTCGCGGCGGCTCACCGCGCCGGCCTGGTCCACCGCGACGTCAAGCCCGCCAATATCGTTGTCGGCAGCGACGGTCGCGTGCGCGTCGTCGACTTCGGTTTGGTCGAGGTGATCGGACGAGGCGCCGTTTCGGGGATGGTCGGTACGCCGCTGTATATGGCCCCCGAGCAGTTCCGCGGCGATTTGGTCGATGCTCGCGCCGATGTGTTCGCACTGTGCGTCGTGGCCTACGAGGCGCTGGCCGGACGCCACCCCTTCGTCGGAGACGATCTGCAGGAGCTCGCGCGATCGATCGCGAACGAGCGAGTGGCACCGCTCACAGCCGACGTACCACGCGAGCTCGCGGCGTGGATCATGGCCGGACTCGAGCGCGAGCCGTCGCAGCGACCCGCGGACCTCGATGCGCTGGCCCACCTACTCGAGCGCGCGGAGCACCCGCGGCCGCGTCGACGGTCGCACACCGCGGTACTGGCAGCGACCGTCGCCACCTTCGCGGTGGCGATCATGCTGCTGCTGCAGCGCCGCGCGGCCGCGCTCCGCGCCGGCGATGTCGATTTTGCGGCCATGCTCGACGCCAGCACCGACGATGAGCGCCTGGCCCGCGCCGAGGGCTTCCTCGACGCTCATCCCGACGCGCCTCCGGTCCGGGAAGCCCGCGCCCACGCCAGCGCGGGTGAGATCCTGTGGGCACGTTCGTGCCCCGATGCCGCGCTCGGGTTGTGCATCGTCGTGGCCCGCCCCGGTCTCGGTGTCTGCGGCGCGACGCCGCTCGGCCCGGCGCTCCGCCGCACCCGCGAGCCCACCTCGGCCGACGGGGCGCGTGGCCACTTCGAAGCCGCGCATGTGCTCGCCGAGAACCTCGCTGCATCGGATCTTGACCCGGTGCTCGCACGCGCCGAGCTCGCGCAGATCGACGACGCGTTCGAAGCTCACCTAGCCCTCGAGTTCGCACCCGAGCTCGACTTCGTCGGTGCGCCCGAGCTGTCACGGCGCGTGGCCCAAGAGACCGCCGAACGTCTGCTCGGCCAGGGCAACGAACTCATCGCGCGCTACGCCGCCATGCGTCGCTTCGGCGACCCGCCGAGCTCGGCGATCGCCGCCCATCGGACCGGCCTAATCTACGAGTCGATGATCGGTGTATTGATGCGCGCGCCGGCGCCGGCCGGTGCGAACCTGGACGTGTACTGCGAAAGGGTTCGCAACTCCTACGTCGCGCCTCTGGCGAAGTCGGGCGACGACACCTATGCCTGGTGTCACGAACACGCGAGTTCGTCCACGCGCGTGGACCCGGCGATCGCGGCTGCCTGCGCGGAGCGAGTACGCCGGTGAGCCTCCGCGACCCCGTGGACGGTGAACCCGCTGTCGCCGAGATCGGCGACGACGAGCTGCTCGCCCGGTGGAGCGCCGGGGACCGTGGCGCAGGGGGCGAGCTCTTCGATCGCTACTTCTGTGGGCTCACCCGGTTCTTCCGCAACAAGGTCGGCGAGGGCATGGACGATCTCATCGGCCAGACGATGTTGCAGCTCGTCGAGTCGCGCCAGGCCTTCCGCGGCAGCGGGAGCTTCCGTAGCTTCGTGTTCGGCGTGGCCTACAACGTGCTGCGTAGCCACCATCGCCGCATCTATCGCCACGACGCGATGATCGACTTCGGCGTCACGTCACTCCACGACCTCGGGGCGGGTCCCGAGGTCGTGGCTGCCGAGGTGGCCGAGCAGCAGCTCGTGCTGCAGGCCCTGCGCCGCCTGCCGATGGAGCACCAGGTGTTGCTCGAGTTGTTCTATTTCGAGGAACTGACCGCCGGGGACATCGCGGTGGTGCTCGAGGCGCCCGAGGGCACCATCCGCACCCGCATCCGCCGGGCGCGGATGCTGCTCGAGCAGGCCATCGCGTCGGCCAGCCACGATCGCAGCCTACTCGAAAGCACGATGAGTCGGCTCGACGACTGGGCGCTGTCGATTCGTGCGCGGCGCTAGTCCACGCGCAACGACGCCACCGTCCGGCGCGGGCGGAACGGTAGCGTACAAGCGCATCACGCGATCAGCGAGCGGCGCGTCGGGGGCGCAGACCGCCATTGCGACCAGCTGAAGCCGCGTCGGCCATCCATACACACCGACGCTCGCCGCGGCGCACACTGACGACTGCAGCGGATTGAGCGCATTGGGGATGACGCACGGGCGTGCGCCGCCTCAGCCGCGCAACCTTGATCGGCCTTCAGCGCGCGCAGTTACGGCGCGATGCAACCGATCGGCGGCAGGTCGGACTACCGGTGCAAAGAGGCACCGCATGAAGCGACACCCTCCTGCGTGGCCGCTCGCGCTCGCCGGTCTCGGCCTTGCGGCGTGCGATCAGCCCCCCGAATACCGTACGGCCGAGGGGCAACTCGGCGTCGTGCTCGATGAGCTCTCGGGCGAGATCATCGAACGCCCCGCAGGGCACGTCGATGTCGTCGTCGGCTCGACGATTTGCGCCGAGCTACAGGGATGGTTCACGGGCGATGGCCGCGAGTTCCACGTCCGCAGGGCAGAACAAGACGATGCGTGGCTGCGCGAGTGCTTTGACTTCAGCGCGGGCCCGGGCGCAACGCTCGAGGGCACATGCATGACGCTCGATGTCGCGGGCGAAACTGCGCTCGAGATGATGGCGAAGGACTGCAAGCTCACCGACGTCGAGGGTCCAGAGTTCCGCGATGATCGCTTGCCGGTCGCCTCCCACGCGATCGAGGATCTCGTGCTCACCTACGATGATCCGACTCTACGGGCACTCCACTCCGGGCTCGATCCCGGTCCTGCCGGCGAGTTCGCCCCCGCGCGGCAGCGACCGGCCGGCGCTCCGTTGCGCGTTCTCGCCGACGGGTCGTTCACCGTGTTCGTGCAGCCGGTCCTCGCGGTCGATCCGACGCGCACTGTCGCATTCACGGAAGGCACGCCGCGCGCGGTTACGGAGGACACGCTCGATTCGTTCGCGGCGCTCCCCGACGGGACTGCGGTCATCGAGCTCGCGGTCGATGCCAGCACGCTCATCGCGTTGGACCTGCCGGCCGGTTCGCTGACAGGCGACGAGATCCGCGGCGTCGATCCTTCGATGGCCGCAGCGATGGAGCTGCTCGTTGGCTACGAGAAGTGTCGCGAGTGCGCCGACGGCTACGGCGCGCCGCAACTCGCACTCGCCGTGATCCGCGACCGGGACGGCGGGCGACTCTTCGGCGCGAACGTCGACTTCACGCTCGAGGGCGTGGCCGGCACACTGTTACCGGTGGGCGTCGAGGGTGTCGTCTCCTTCCAGGGGGCGTGCACCGATGCCGAGGGCGACGAGCGCTCGGCGACGCTCCGCGCGAGCTACGGCCAGCTTGCGGCGAGCGCGGGCATCGAGTACGTGTGCCCCGACGAGGACGATAGCTGGGACTGGGATGTCGAGATCGTCGACGACAGTCAGGAGGATCTCGATCTACTCGGCTGCGGGTGCAGCACCAATGATGACGGGCCGGGTGCGACGGGGCTGCTTGCGGTCGTGCTCACGCTTGCGACACGACGTCGTCGTCGCAGCGCACAAGGGGGCCGGCAACCGCGTGTCAGACGGATCGCGCGCCCCACCCCGCCGTCGTTCGCGTGCTAACGTCGCGCCCATCGAGCCAGGGAGGATTCGCTCATGGGCAAGGCTGAGCCGATAGTCGTGGAACGCACTTACCGGGCAGACATCGCTCGGGTCTGGCGCGCGATCACCGATGAAAAAGAGATGCCGCTGTGGTTTTTCGAGCCGATCCGGTCGTTTCGTCCCGAGCCGGGTTTCGAGACCCGTTTCACGGTCAGCAACGACGGTGTCGACTACCTCCACGCGTGGCGGGTCACGGAGGTGATCGCCCCAAAGAAGATCGCGTACGACTGGCGATACCCAGGGGTCGTCGGCGACTCCTGGGTCGTCTGGGAGCTCTTCGAGACCGCTGACGGCACGACGCTGCGGCTGACCCACACCGGCGTCGAAACCTTCCCGCAAGACGGTGACCCCGCGTTTTTGGTGGAGAGCGGACGCGCTGGATGGAACTACTTCCTCGGCGAGCGCTTGAAAGCTCACCTCGAGGGCAATCCGTCGGCGCGCTGAAGGCGAAGCAACTTGACGTGCATACCGCTCCGGGAGCGAACCGACGGTGGTTCACGAGACTACGAGACGCTCAACAAGCGCGGATCTACGCGCGGGATCCCTGCCGCGATCGCAGCGCACGCGAGCGACCGCGCGTGTTCTGAATTCACCAACCGTACCCCTCGGTGTCGCGTGGCAGCCGCGCCTGGTCGCCGGGGCAGCATCGGCCTCAATAGCCCAAGACGAGGCGGCGCCAGCGCTCGCCGTCCCAATAGAGGATCTCTGCCGCGTCGCCGCCGTCGAGCCAGAGACCGTCGCCGGTGATCCCGGGTGCCACGTGCTCGCCCCTCGCCGAGCCCGCGCCGCCGCGGCGAAATCCGCCGCCGACGCGAACAGCGATGCCCCACGAGGACTCGGTTTCATTGTCGGCGAAGTCGGCCTCGACCTCACGCCATGACAGATCGGTTCCGTCCATGTGCACATCGGTCGCGAGCTGCCTCGTGCGGACGCCGGCGCCGATGATGGAGACGCCGCCGTGGCTCCACCGGACCGCGATTCCCGCGTGCCCGCTGCTGCGGTCGCGGATCTTGAACGCGGCGTCTTCCGTGCCGTCGCCGTCGAGATCGAGGCGGAGCTCGCAGGGCGATCGGCGCGCGAAGGCTTTGCAGTCCTTGCGATGGGTGGTGAGCAAGGCGGAGACCTCGGCGACGCGCACGTCGACCGGCAGCCCAGCGAGCCCGACGTCGTCGACCGGGGGCGGTGTGAGGCCGTTCGGATCGGTGGCCGACACTGCGGGGGCGACGGGCAGCGTCGGTTCGGCCTTCCGGTCGTCCGCCGCGGATATCGACGCGCCGTCTGCTGGGTCCACCGGCGGGGGAGCACTCGGCGGGGTCGCAGCCGCCGGCGCGGGGGAGCAACCCGCGAACAGCACGACCGCCGCGATACGCTGCTCCATCGTCCAATCCTACCCCATCGGCCGGCGCGGCTGCGCCGGCCCATCGCGCCTACCTCGCGTTGGCGCGCAAGTTGACTGCGGCCGCCCTACCCAAGCCTGCTGCTCGCCCTTCCGAGCTTTTCCTTCACGGTCTGGGCGAGCGCGGCGAGTTGGGGCACGCCCGCGGCGGCGATCGTCTGCGTCGGGTCGACGGCGATCACTTCGGCGTGACCGTCGTCGGCCTCGTACACCACGACGTTGCACGGCAGCATCACGCCGATCGCGAGATCCGTCTGCAACGCCTCGTGGGCCAGCGGGGGGTTGCAGGCGCCGAAGATCCGATAACGGCGGAATTGCACGCCGAGCTTGGCCTGCAGGGTGCGCGCGATGTCGATCTCGGTGAGCACGCCGAACCCCTCGGACGCCAGGGCCTCGGGCAGCCGCGCAATGATGTCGTCAAAACCCGCGCCAAAAGATCGCCTCAGTCCGAACGCCGTGGTGTTCATGCGGTGGGTGAGAGCCGCGTCGGGGGCGAAGGATTCCGACGGCGATGCGGCCGAGCGTTGGCCGGGCGCGCAGATCCTGCCGGAATCCTCCGCGGCGCACCGTGGCTCGAACCCTTCGCCGTGTCCGCACCCATCCGCCTGCTCCCGGTGTTGCTATTGGCGGCGTGCCGCACGGACCATTCGCGCACGCCCCCGGGCGGCGGGCCGGGTCACCACCACGGCTCCGGCGGGGCCGAGGCCTCGGGATCCTCCGCCGAAGGCGACTCCGATGCCGACGGATCCAGCGGTGGTGCAAGCGGCGGCGGGCACTTCGATCTGCCACCACCGCGTGAGATCAACGACGGCAACTTCGCCACCGCCTCGGTGTGCGCGACATGTCACGCCAACGCGGCCCGGGCCTCGGCCATGCGCACCGCCGCGGGCGACGCTGTGGCGCCCTACGACCTGTGGCAGGGCACGATGATGGCCAACGCCGCGCGCGACCCCGTGTGGTGGGCGGCCGTCCGCGCCGAAGTTGCGGCCACCCCCGCCGCCGCGACGGCGATCGAGGCCAAGTGCACGCGCTGCCACGCACCGATGGCTGCGATCCGCAACGATCTATGGGGCAACGTCGGCATGTCGCTCGGAGCGCTGCTTGTCGACGACGACCGCGCGCAGCTCGGCCTCGACGGCGTTGCCTGTGCCGCGTGCCATCAGATCGGCACCGGCGATCTGGGCGCCGAAGCGAGCTACTCCGGGCATCCCGAGCTGACGACGACGGGGCACATCTACGGCCCCCACGCCATGCCCTTCACGATGCCCATGATGCACCACACCGGGTTCATCCCCGTCGAGGCCCCGCATCTCGACACGAGTGCGGTCTGCGCCAGCTGCCACACCCTCGACACCGACTCGCTCGACCAAGACGGCTCGCCGAGCGGAGCGCACTACGCCGAGCAGTCGACCTATCTCGAGTGGCGCAACTCGCAGTACACCACCGAGGGCAGCGACGTCGGGTCCAACGCCCGCTCGTGCCAGGCGTGCCACATGCCCTCGTTCGATGGCCACGGCAACGCGATCGCGACGCGCATCGCCCACAATCCCCACGGCGGCGACTTCGGCATGATCGCGGCGCGCAGCCCCTACCATCAGCACACGTTTGTCGGCGGCAACGCGTGGGTGCCTGCGCTGCTGCGCGACTACGCCAGCGAGCTGCGCCCGCGGGGTAGTGCCGCCGGCTTCGACGCAGCAATCGCGTGGGTGCGCGATCAGCTGGCCAACGGGACCGCGAGCGTCGAGCTCAACAGGCCCACGCGCCAGGGCGACGTCGTGCGCATCCCCTTGGTCGTGCGCAATGCCGCCGGCCACAAGTTCCCCAGTGGTTATCCCGCGCGTCGCGCATGGCTGCGCGTGGTCGTGCGCGACGCCGACGACGCGGTGGTCTTCCGTTCGGGGCACAGCGACGCGCAAGGCCGACTGCTCGACGCCGAAGGCGCGGTCCTGCCCTTCGAGCAGGTGGGCGGGCCATTCGAGCCCCACCACAACGTGATCGATGCCGACGTACACGTGCAGATCTACGAGGTAGTCATGGCCGACGGTGCAGGCGCACCGACGCACCGCCTCATGCGTGCCGCGAGCGACGCGAAAGACAACCGCTTGCTGCCGGCCGGGTGGCGCAGCGATGGCGACGCGCTCGATCGGATCGCCCCGGTGCTCGGCGGCGGCGACGACAACTTCGTGGGCGGCGCCGACGGCGTGCGCTACGACGTGCTGGCTCCCGCCACCAACGGTCCGTACACGGTGGAGGTGACGCTACTCTACCAACCGCTTTCGGCACGGCACCTCGCCGAACTGTTCGCCCACGATGGCGAGGAGATCCGCGCGCTCGAGGGCATGCTCGCCACGCTCGATCGCACGGGCGAGGTCGTCGCGAGCGTCACGGCTGAGCTGCCCTGACGAGCACCCCGTCACCCCAGCGGGCGATCTCCGTCATCGGTGCAAGCGTAACGGAGGCAAGCCGCGAGTCCGCGCGCCAGCGCCTCGCGCGGCAAAACGCACGCAACATGCCGCGCGTTGGCGGCGCAACCTGTGGCCGCGCCGCGGCTCACTGGAAGCATGGACGTAGCGTCGCCTATCGCGACGTGCGCGACGACGGCCAACGCTGCCCCCCGCCGACGGGGTGCTTGTCCCCGCTTCCCGAGCCGGGCGAGCTCTCGGAAGGGTGTGAAGGTCGCGTCGCCCGCGCGGGGGGCCCGTGGGTGAGTGGCAGCGCCGGTCGCCGCAGCCGTGGCGAGGCCACGCGACACCGAGATGACTGCTGGCGCGGGTGAGGCGTGGAGCCCGTGAAGAAGAGCCCTCCGCGACGAATGGTGTCGTCAGAACGAGCGGCACGAACTCGCTCGTGGATCCTCCAAGCGAACGAACGACGGTGCCCGCGGACCCACCTAATGTGAGCTAGGGGATCCGAGCTGATGACAGTGCGACGGCGACATCGGACGAACGTTGAGCCTCTAACTTCCGCCCTATCTGCACCGATGTGGTTGGCCCTCGTTTCCGCATGCGCTTTGCCGACGTCGGGTGCGGCGAATGGCGACGGGAGTAGTGGGGCAAACGCAGACGCTGGACCGACCACGCTAGGCCCAAGCTCCGCCGGGACAACCGGCTCCACCGCCAGCTCAGGGCGTGTCAGAAAGTTTGTGTAGGCGGGCCCCTTGGTTGAAGACGGTTTCTGAA
>CADEGN010000099.1 GCA_902826865.1 uncultured Myxococcales bacterium | reverse complement strand
CGCCGTCGCACCGCCGCCGAATCCTGCGCCGATGGAGGCACCCGCGGCTTTGGTTCCCAGCGACGCGCCCACGGAGACCGCGGCCCCGCGACGACCGCGGCGCACGAAGACGCGCGAGTCGCCGCCGCCGACGGCGAAGGACTCGCTCGCGGAAGAGGTCGCGCTGCTGGCCCGCGCGTGGGCGAGCATTCGCGAGGGCGATGCGCCGCCCGCCCTCGCCGCCCTCGCCGAGCACGAGCGTCGATTCGCGGGCTCCGCCATGGTGGAAGAGCGCGCCGCTGCGAAGACGATCGCGCGCTGCATGCAGCGGCCCGAATCGGCGGCGGAGCTCGCTGCGTCGTTTCGCAACCGTCATCCGGCGTCGCCGTATCTCGGGCGAGTCGAGCGAACGTGCGAGAACCCACGCCGCGACGAGGGCTGAACGTGGCGCTGCGCGAGCATCACTGCGGCATGAGGTCATCCACGCTCGCGCTCGCGTTCCTCTCGCTCGCTTGCGGGCACCACACGGTCGGCGCGCTGTCGGGTGGTAGCGGCGGCGGCTCGGCCGAAGGAGAGTCCGGCGACGGCGACGACGGCGTGTCCGAGCCGGGCGACGAAGGCAGCGACGAGGCGTCGGATCAGGATGGCGGCGCGTGCAGCGACGCCGACGAAGCGGCGGGGCTGTCGTGGGCGCAGTCGATCGAGAACCCCGGCAGCGAGAACGGATTCCACATCCAGAACGTCGCGGCCGACGGTTGCGGCGCGTTCTACGTCGTCGGCAGCGTCGTTCGCAGGTTCGAGCTCGGCAACGGCATCGTCTTGCAGGCGAACGTCGCGACGGGACGCAGCGCGGGGGTCGTGGTGAAGTTCGGCGAGGACGGCTCGCCGCTGTGGGGCCGCGTGTTCGAGAGCCCAGGGCACGACGCCGCGTGGGCCGTGGCGGTCGTGCCGGACGCGGTCGTGGTCGGCGGGTACTTCTGCGATCTCGAGCCGAACTGCACGCTGACGTTCGACGGGGGCAACGCCGTCGACGCGGCGCTGACGTCCTCGGGGGATGCCGCCCTCGACGGGTTCGTCGCGGCGTACTCGCACGACGGCGACCTCGAGTGGACGCAGCTCGTCGCGGGCGGCATCGTCGATGCCATCGCGGCGGATCCGAGCCACGGCGTGCGTGCGTCTGGCCATTTCGGCGACACCGTGACCTTCGGTGGCGGCGCGGTGACGCTCGACGGCCGCGCCATCAACGGCTCGATGTTCGTCGCGCGCTACGACGACGGCGAGCTCGCGTGGGCCCGCGGCGTGACGACACAGGGAGACTCGTTCGTCTCGGTCAACGCGGGCGGGCTGGCCGTCGACGCCGACGGTGCGGCGCTCGTCGGCGGCACGTTCGGTCCGCTCGGCTCGGGCATGACCTCGGTCAGCTTCGGCGAAGGGTCCTCGCCGATCGAGGCGACCTCGCCCGACGGCTACGTCGCCCGGCTCGATCCCGACGGCGATCTCGCCTGGGTCCGTGCGTTCGGCGGCGCCGGCGACGACGCGGTCGGTGACGTCGACGTCGCTGCGGACGGATCGGTGTACGTCACCGGCCAGTTCAGCGAAACCAGCACGTGGGGCGCGGACCAGCCGACGCAGTCCTCGCTGTCGTCGCTCGGCGGTAGCGACGTCTATCTCGCGAAGTATCTCGCCGACGGCAGCTTCGCCTGGGTCGCGCGAGCGGGGTCGGTGCGCACGTGCGGCCCGTCGGATCTCGGCAATGCGGTCGCGGCGGTCCCCGGCGGAGGCGCCATCGTCGGCGGCCGCTACAACGGTCCTCTGCTCTTCGGCACCGAAGCGCCATGGGACGCCGAGCTGCCCGGCGACGGGTACGGCAACGCATTCATGGCGCACTACGGCGCAGACGGATCGCTGCGTTCCGCCCACGGCGGCGTCACCGGTGCACCGGACTGTGGGGGCGGTGGATTCCACACCGCGATCACCGTCGTGAACGAGGGCGCAGGAGCCATCGTCGCCGGTGAATACCTCCACACGCTGGACCTCGACGGCACGGTGTTCGACGGCTTCGGAGCCGCGTTCGTCGCCTTACTACGCGCTCTGACGCCGGTGGTCGCTGTCCTCACGTGATTCACCTCCTTTCGCTCGTCGCATCCGTCTCAAGCCGCCCGTCACCGAAGCTCAAACGACACGCGAGCGGGCCTCGCGAACGTCCTATCCATCGTCACGCCTCTGTCGAGCTTTCTGCCTCGTCCGCGGTCTGGGCGGCCTGAGCAGCCTCGACTGGCGCGAGCAGCAGACGGCCGAGAACGAGCCCGAGCACGGCGGCGCCGCCGCTCGCGGCGAGCACCCCAATCTTTGCCGCCGCCAGGAGGTTCGACTCGGTGAAGGCGAGCTGCGCGATGAAGAGCGCCATCGTGAAGCCAACGCCCGCGACAACGCCGAGGAGGACGAGATGGCGCAACGTCATGCCCGCGGGGAGCGTGCCGATCCGTAGACGCAGGGTCAGCCAGCTCACAAAGAGAATCCCGATGGGCTTGCCGACGATGAGACCGACGGCGACAGCGGCGACGACGCTCCATGAGGTGGCATCAAGAGCTCCACTCGAGACGGTAACGCCCGCGTTCGCGAGCGCGAACACGGGCATGATGCCGAATGCGACCCACGGGTGGAGTGCTTCGATCAGGCTCTCAGCCGGCGACATCGCTTCGCGGCGAGCGACGTCGACGCGTCGCAGGGCCTCGGCAAACGCGTGCGAGGAGAGCGCGCCGGGCGTTACGTTCGCGAGCTGCTCAAGCTCGTGGCGGACGCCAGCCGTGAAGCCATCGGGGCCGAGCCAGGCGCGAACCGGCGTGATGAGTCCGACGATGACACCGGCGATCGTCGGATGGACGCCGGCCGCGTAGATACCCGCCCAGGTGACGATGGTAGGAGCGACATACGCCAGCTTCGTCCGCACGCCGAGGCGCTGCATCGCGAACACGCCGGCTAAACCGAGGGCGGCAACGAGCAGCCCGGAGAGCGCGAGGCCCGACGAGTAGAACAACGCGATGACGACGATGGCTCCGAGGTCATCGATCACCGCCACCGCGAGAAGAAGGACTCGGAGAGCCGCGGGCACTCGCTTGCCGAGCAGCGTGAGAATGCCGACCGCGAAGGCGATGTCCGTCGCCATTGGCACGCCCCACCCGGAGCGGGTCGCCGGAGCGCCCGCGATGACCAGGTAGAGCGCCGCGGGGGCGAGCATGCCCCCCAGTGCAGCAGCAGCGGGAAGCGCAGCCCTTTTCCACTCCGAGAGCTCACCGTGGTGGATCTCGCGACGGATCTCCATCCCGACGACGAAAAAGAAGATCACCATCAGCCCGTCGTTGACGACCCACGCGAGGGACCGCTCGAACGTGAACCCACCGACGCGGATGCCGAGCGGCGTGTGCCACAGATGCACGTAAGTCTCAGCCCACGGCGAGTTCGCCCACGCGAGAGCGACAGCGGCTGCGACGAGCAGCAAGATGCCACTCGCGGCCTCGATGCGCAGGAATCGCTCCAAGGGGAGCCCCGCCAGGCGCGCGAAACGCAGCAGCGGCTCCCAGGCCTCCGGCGGCGACGACGGCACGGCGCGGGTCTTCGAATCACCGCCACTCATGAGCCGTATTCCGACCAGCGAGGAGAAGCTGCGAACGCCGCGTGGATGAGCCCGACGTGCGAGTAAGCCTGAGGGAAGTTGCCCCACATCGCGTTTGAAACCGGATCGAGGTCTTCAGCCAGCAGCCCGAGAGGCGACTTCACCTCGCGCACCCGATCCATCAATGCTCTCGCCTCGTCGGCCCGGCCGAGCCTGGCGAGGGCCTCGACCTGCCAGAAGGTGCAGAGCATGAAGGCGACTGCCGGGACGCCGAAGCCGTCGTTCGTCCGATAGCGCTTGAGCCAACCGCCGTGCGCCAGATCGTTCTGCACGGCATTCACGGTCGCGTGGAGACGCTGGTCGTCTGACGGTAGGAGCCGGAGCGTCACGGCCTGCAGCAGCGCCGCGTCCACCTCCGTGCCCCCGTAGTCCGCGACCAAGCACCCGCGCGACGGATCCACTGCGCGGTTCAAGATCTCCTCCCGAATCTTGTGCGCGGCCGCATTGAATTCCTCGGTGTTCGCGGGCCTGTGCTGCTTGGCGATGCGAGTCATGCGGTCGGCTGCGGCCCAGCACATCAGCGAGCTGAAGGTCTGTGGGCGCCATTCCGTGCGGTACTCCCAGATCCCAGCGTCTGGTTGGCCTGCGACGGAGACCGCCTTCCGTGCCAGCCGGGTGACCAGATCGAGCACAGGCGACGTCACCTGTTCGCGGAATCTCGCGTCGAGGAACAACGGAGTCAGCGCGAGCACCATCTCGCCGAAGACGTCGTGTTGCTTGTGCACGGCCGCCCCGTTGCCAATGCGCACCGGTTTCTCGCCGCAGTAGCCCGGCCACTCGTCGAGCACGTGCTCGACAAGATCGTCCTTGCCGTCGATTCGGTAGAGCGGGGCCAGGTTGAGGTCCGGAGCCGAAGTGGCGACGTTAAGAAGGAAGTGCAGGAACTGCTCGCGCTCCTCGAAATGGCCCAGCAACCGGAACGCGCCGAGCGCGTAGTAGGCATCCCGCAACCAACAATAGCGGTAGTCCCACGTGCGGCCGGAACCCGGCGCCTCCGGGATCGAGGTCGTCAGCGCCGCGACGATTGCTCCGGTGTCGTCGAAGCAGTGCAGCTTCAGGGCGAGCGCGGACCGGATCACCTCCTCCTGGTAGATCGGCGGGATGTCGCAGTGCTTCACCCACTGCTGCCAGTACTTCAGGGTCTCGCGCAGGAAGCGTTCGCACAACGGCTCCAGCGCTTCCTCAACCGGCGCACCCCAAGCGAGCACGAAGTGCCTGCGCTCGGAGAGGGCGAACGGCTCCCCGGCGAGATACGACAGCGGCGCGTCGGTCGTTAGACGCAGCTCGGCGTCGTAGCCGTGAAACGCGATGTGATGCGAACCGAGCTCACGTCGCGGACGCGCGCGACCCCAGCCGAGCACCGGATCGCAGGTCACACGAATGCGGGGCGTGCCGGTCAGTGGCTCGACGATGCGGAGCAGCTTCGTTGGCCGAAAGCTGCGCTCGTACTGCATGAAGCGTGGGGCGAAGTCGAGAATTCGAAATGACCCGTCGGGTCCCTCGAACCTCGTCTCGAGGACGTTCGTGTTCGGGAGATATTGCTGCGTGCCGGATCGGTCGTCCGCCGGCCTGATCGAGAAGCAGCCGCCGTCCTTCTCATCGAGCAGCCGCGCGAAGATCGGAGGCGAGTCGAAGCGGGGCATGCAGGACCAGACGATCGCTCCGTCCCGGCGCACGAGCGCGGAGAGCTGGCAATTGCCGATGAGGCCGAGGTCGGCGAGCGTCATGGGCACCTTGTAGCACGTGACGCTTGGATATCTAAGCGTCGCATGCTACAAGGGCGACTTGCGTCGCGCCGCCCGATTCCTCTCGCTACTCCTCACCGGCCTGGCGCTGCTGGCTGTCGCCGGGTACTTCCTGCTCGCGCGGACGACACGTGGGTGGTTCGACTCAGATCTCGCGCTTCGCTCGCGCCTCGCCGTGTCATCAGCGCGGGGGAGCTTGGAGAACAATTTGGGCGCCGACCGCGCGCGGCTTACCGAGACGCTCGCTGACATCACTCGGGACGAGCGCATCATGGGTGCCGCTGCGTGCTCGCTTGGCGGTGAGCTCCTCGCCGCCACGGATTCCTACCCCGCCGAGTTCTCCTGTCGCTCCGTGCTCGAGCGCATGCGCAGCGAGGCGCCCGAGGACGCGCTGTCGTGGTCGATGACGCCGGAGTTGCCCTCGGGCCGCCTGCATCTGAGCGTCACTTTCATTGGCGACGCAGCGCGGCCGCGAGGAGCCGTCGCCCTCGTACACGATCTCAGCTACATGACCCGACGGGAAGAGACGACGCGAAACATCCTCATCCTCGCGTTCTTCGTCCTGTCCCTCGGTGCGTCGCTGGTCACGCTCATCGCGGCGCGCCTCGCTTGGAAGGGCTGGACGCTCGCGCTGCGACGGGCGTTGACGGGAAATCCGACGACGGAGTTCCAGCCGCTCATCCGTGACGTGAGAACGCTTGCAGAGCGTTTGGCCAGCGAGCGGGAGCGAGAGGCCCGCGGTGGACTCTGGAGCCCCGAACGTCTCCGTTCGACCTTGACACAGTACCTCCAAGGAGAGCGGGTCGTCATCCTCGCGAACCGGGAGCCGTACATGCACGAGAAGACCGCCGACGGCATCACCGTACTGCACCCGGCGAGCGGGCTCGTCACGGCGCTCGAACCCGTCATGCGCGCCTGCTCCGGCGTGTGGGTCGCCCACGGCAGCGGCAGCGCAGACCGAGACACGGTCGACAAGCACGATCGAGTGCTCGTGCCTCCCGGCGAGGAGTCCTATTCGGTTCGGCGCGTATGGCTCAACGAGGACGAGGAGAACGGGTACTACTACGGCTTCGCCAACGAGGGGCTCTGGCCGCTCTGCCACGTCGCTCACGCCCGCCCGATCTTTCGCGCCGAGGACTACGAGCACTACGTCACCGTGAACCGCAAGTTCGCCGACGCCGTCTGCAAAGAGGTCGACTCCGACGATCCAATCGTGCTGGTGCAGGACTACCACTTCGGCCTGGCCCCGAAGATGATCCGCGAGCGGCTGCCGCGGGCGACGATCATCACCTTCTGGCATACCCCCTGGCCCAACGCGGAGCGCATCGGCATTTGTCCCTGGCGCGACGAACTCATCTCCGGGCTTCTGGGATCCAGCATCCTGGGCTTTCACACCCAGCAGCACTGCAACAATTTCATCGACTCAGTCGACGCCTTCATGGAAAGCCGCATCGATCGCGAGGCGAACGCGGTGATTCAGGGTCCGCGGCGGACAGTGGTGCACCCGTACCCGATCTCGATCGAGTGGCCGGTGCACTGGCTCAGCCAGGTGCCTCCCGTTGCGGAGGCACGTGTGCTGGTTCGCAAGGAACTCGGGTTTGCCGACGACGCCCTGCTCGGTGTCGGCATCGACCGCCTCGACTACACCAAGGGGATCGAGGAACGCCTGGCAGCAGTGGACCAACTCCTTGCTCGGTACCCGGAGTTCCGCGGCAAGTTCACGTTCATCCAGCTCGCGGCGCCGAGCCGAACCAAGATCCCACGGTATCGAGAGCTGAATGAACGCGTGGAGGCCGTGGCTGCGGAAATCAACGCCAAGTGGTCGTCGGGAAGCTATCGCCCCATCGTGCTCTTGAGGTCGCACCACGAGCCCACGGCTGTGTTCCGATACTACCGAGCTGCAGAGCTTTGCTACGTGAGCAGCCTGCACGACGGGATGAACCTGGTCGCGAAGGAGTTCGTCGCGGCGCGGGACGACGAGCGCGGGGTGCTCGTGCTCAGCCAGTTTACGGGCGCGGCGCGCGACCTGACCGAGGCGCTCATCGTCAACCCGTACGACCTGCGCCAGGCAAGTGACGCACTCGCAGCGGCGCTGCGAATGCCCGTGGAGGAACAGACGGAGCGGATGCGGTCGATGAGGCGCCTCGTGTCCGAGTTCAACGTTTACCGCTGGGCGGGTCGGATGCTGGTCGATGCCGCAGAGCTGAGGCGCAAGGAACGAGTGACGGGCCGTTTGGGAGCCGCGGGGGTGTTCACTCGCACCGAGGCGGTATGAGGCATCTGCTGGCTCGCGAGAGCGGCGAGGTGCTCGCGCAGCTCGCTTGGTCCCGCGTACTCGTCGCCTTCGACTTCGACGGCACCCTGGCGCCGATCGTTGCGAATCGAGAGATGGCGCACATGCGGACTCGGACGAGCGAGCTCTTCGCCAAGGTCTGCAGCCTCTATCCGTGCGCGGTCATCTCCGGCCGGAGCCAGTCGGACGTGTCGGCTCGCCTTGCCTCCGCACCGATCAAGTACGTCATCGGCAATCACGGCCTCGAACCTGGCGCGAGCTTGGACGAGTTCGAGGAGGAGATTGCCCAGGCGCGTGCATCGCTCCAGGCGGCGCTTGGGGGGATGACCGGCGTCGACCTGGAGGACAAGCGCTACTCACTCGCGCTCCACTACCGGAGGTCGAGGAACAAGCGGCTCGCGCGCTCGGCGATTCTCGCAGCGGTCGCCGCCCTGCCGGTGCGCATGCGCGTGGTCCCCGGCAAGCTCGTCGTGAACGTCGTGCCGGAGCGCGCCCCGAACAAGGGAGATGCTCTCCTGGAATTGAGAAAGACGGAGCAGGCCGACACCGCGCTCTACGTGGGTGACGATGTCACCGACGAGGACGTGTTCGAGCTTGACCAGCCTGGTCGTCTCTTGACGGTGCGCGTGGGTGAATCCCAATCATCGGCGGCGGCCTACTTTCTCCGCGACCAAAACGAGATGGACCGTCTGCTCGCCAAGCTCATTTCTCTTCGAGAGAAGCGTTCCTCGACATGACCAAGCAGGCCGATTCGATGGCGAGCTATCCGCTGGGACCGGCCCTCGAGTTCCTTCAGCGCCTCTGGCAGCTGAACCACGCCCTCGAGAAGGTCTCGAGCCGCATGGAGAAGCGCCTGGGCGTGACGGCGCAGCAACGACTCATCCTCCGTTGCGTCGGAAAGTACCCGGGCATGACGGCGGGTCAGCTGGCGAGCCTGCTCCATGTCGATCCCGGCACCGTGTCGGCGGCGCTCCGTCGCCTGGAGAGCAAGGGCTTGCTTGAGCGACGACGCGATCCGCGAGACAAGCGCCGCGCGTCTCTCGGCCTGACCGCGAAGGGCCGCGTGCTGGACCGCCCGGCCGAGGGCACCGTCGAAGGCGCCGTGGAGCGGCTCCTCGAGAGCGCACGCGCCGACGAGCTGTCGGCGATGGTGACAATCGTTGACCAACTCACCTGCCTGCTTGGGGAGGAGCTGGGCGTGGGCAGCTGAACGACTCCCCGCTAACCGCGTTGCGACGTGCGCACGAAGTGCCCCGCAAGTTCCGTTACGTCGGAAGTTCGCGAGTCTTGCTCGGCCAGCGTCGGGGGCGGAGCCGACCTTCAACCGGGGGCGCAGTCTCGCAGCTGCCCCGGCTTGAGGCGAACGAGAAACTCGCCCTCATCGTCCTCATCGACCGAGAACCGCAGGACGTAGCGGCCCGCGGGGATACAATCCGTCAGCTGGAATCCCGACGCTGGTGGATCATCCGGATCCACGGTCAGGTCGATCGAGTGTGCGCCATCTTCGTACGCGGTACATGTCTGCCCGCACACGCGCATCTGCATCATGCCTGGGCCGCGGCCCCCTTGCTTCGTCAACCCGATCTCGTGGGACGCCGACGCCTCGACTTCGACGGTGAGCGTCCGCCACCGCTCGCCGCGCCGCGGCCCCTGCACCTGCGGCGCGGCGCATGACATATCGACAGCGAACTCGGGCTCGTCCACAAGGGAGATGGATGGAGACTCGCACTCAAACGAGTTATCGCGGTAATAGGTCTGCTCGCATGGCCGTGCTTCAGCGGCGAGATCGTCGAGGATCTCTTCGAGGCCCACGCCGAGCACCGCCTCAAACTTGCCGTCGGATACCGTGACCGAGTCTTCGGGGTCCGAGGAGTGCTTCAGCTCCAGGATCGGTTGAAGCCCGAATCGCTCGATGAGGTACGAGACGAAGTAACCCGCGAGCGGGTAGTAACCGCCCACGATGCTTCCTCGGTCGGCCGACTCCCACATCTCGCGATAGTCGCCCGCGAGCGGCTCGAAGGCTTCCCAGTCGTCGCCCAGTTTCTCTGCCAGTCCCTCCTCGAGGACCGGGTGCGCGCGGTGGCCACCCAACACGTGCACCAATTCGTGCTGATGCGTCGGGTATGCTGAGAAGACGCTATCACCGGGAGCGCAGCCCACTGATTGCGTGGGGCAGAACTCATGCAGCCGATCAGGCACCCAGTGGTAGTTCACATGCGTATCGCTTCCGAGCCGTCTTGAGAGATGACCGGCGACAGCGTCCAACTGCGGCAGCGTGCCCGCACATAACCCATCGATCGGCTCGTCGGTGGCGAAGTCCACATGCTCTCCCTCCCAGACCACCGGGGGAACGTCGTCTGCCGAGCAGGCGAGGACCAACACCGCGGGGCCGAGCAACCCGCATACGGTTGCTCGGCCAGCGAGGAGGCGGACGACCGATCCCACGCGCAGCATGGGTCAGGGTTTCCAGACGCCCGAGGCTACGTCTATGTCCCATTGCCCACCGAACGCGTCGGTGTAGCCAATCGAGAAAGGGCGGTTGGCGAGGCATTGGGGTACGCTTGTGGGACAGCCGGAGAATCCGCCCGAGACCGTGTAGAACTGGATCTTCTCCGAGTTCGTCGCCTGGACATAGCTCCCTTGCCCGTCAACGCTTGCGGCTAGGGCGAAGCGCGCCCCACCCGGCGACACAGAGTAGTACTTCCCGACGAGCGTAGCGGTGACCGGATCCTCGAGCCGCAGGATGAATCCCTCGACATCCGCTTGAATGGATGACGTTCCGACGGTCGTCGGGGCCTCTTCGACCATGATCATTTCGTCGACGAGCAGAGAAGAGTTGCTGAGGAATCTTCGATGAAGAGAAGACGCAGTCGCAAAGTCGCCACTTCCCGACATTGTTTGGCCGCTCCATTGCGGGCCCGCAACGTTGACTGGGATCGGCGCAGTGGGAGAGAGGAAATTCCCTGCTGAGCCTGGCCCGGAGAACGGGGGGAGATCACCGTCGTTCTGTCGTGGATCGTTGCAGATGATCGGATCAGCGGGCAGCGGCGCTACGACAGAGTTCCCGAGACTCGAGCGCAGCTCCACAACGACGTCCGAAACAGCAAACACACCATACGTCACCGAGAACGCGGGCTCGAAGGGCGCGTGTTCGAAGAAGCTATTATGCGCGACGGAGCAGGAATCGACCTCCGTCTGTCCTGCGATGTCGTCCGGGCCGCTCCATAAATGACTATAGCAATCGTTCGCGCGCGACTTAAGCTCCTTGGCGGCTTTCTTGAGTGCCAGACCTCCGCTACCGATCCCCTGATCATCGCCAAGTGCGTCAAGGAGGGCGCCAGCGGTGATGCATGCTTGCGACAGGTGATCCGAGAAACACGCCCTGTGATGGTCGGTTGTACACGTGTCAGCTGGAATCGGTGACAGGTCACCGCAACACGCCATAGCCAGCGGATGCTCGTACGTCCCCTCGTTCCTGGTTACGACGCCGACTATCCCCCGTTGGACTTCGAATGCGCTACCCAACCCTGGGGTGACGGTGGCACGAACAGTGAGGTCGTACTCGAGACCGCACTCGTAGCGGTAACCAGCTACGCCGTCTTCGGCCTGGTACAAGCAGCCGTCGATGTTCGAACCCTCGCCCGCCGACTCGTCTGCGAGGGGCTCCGTGACGAGACCATCCCCATCGGTGTCGGTGGCGTTCTGCACGCTAGGAGGGATCTCAGTCGCACAAGCGGCGATTGCGAGAAGAGCTACGCAAGCCGCACGACGCAGAAGAAACGAACTGGGAACGGGGAGCGGGGAGCGGGGAGCGGGATTCCTTCACCGGCACCTCCTACGATCGTCCAGCCTAGCCACAGACGAGTAGCTATGTCAATCGCGCGAGAGGCGTGTCAGGACCGCACCGTTGCGCGGTCGGCCTGGTGACTTCGTCGAAGGTGAATCGAATGCTCGGCAGAGAGCGTCGTTCTGCAGCGAGCCTAGGAAACTCATTTGGCCCAAATGCCCCAAAAACTCCCAGAACACCGGGGAGTTTGGCCCAACCGATGCGAGATGCGGTTCGTTCGCGCGGCGCCTCCCGGCCCGATGACGGCAAGAGGCGCCTTCAGACCTTCCGCAAGCCAACGCGCACACGTCGACGACGCGTAGAAGCGCGTCCGCTTCGCTCAGTCGCGATGGGTCGCCAGCACCGGAAATCGGCGCCTCCGCGAGCGGCCACGAGGGCTCGACTGGATACTCCCGAGATCCGAGACGGTCGAGATCGGGGCGCCAGGCCACCTATGCGCACGTTCAACCCTTCATGCGGGCACGCGCGTCGGTCGCTTGATGCACCCGATCACGAGGTGGTCTCCCCGCGGGGAGCCGCATCCCTCTCCACGCTGCCAATCGCATTCGCAAGATTCGCAGAACTCTCGATCCGCACAGAGTTCTGCGAATTTTGCGAATGCGATCGGTAGAGCGAGCCGGTTCGACGAGGGCTAGAAGTGGTAGGTGATCGTGTAGCTCGTGCGGCTGTCCGCGGGCGCGTTGTCCACGCGCATGTAGAACTTGAGGTCGTCGTCGATGCCGCTGCACTCGGGCGCGATCGTGCTCGCCGCGCACAAGACGGCCAGAACGGATCCCACTCGCCGCTGTCGTCGACGCCATTGAACTCGGGCTCGAAGTCCATGAGCTCGATGTGGACCAGCTCCCACGGGTTGTCGGCCGGCGTGTCGCGACTACGGCCCGCACAGATCGCGAACTCCACGGAGGCACCGACCAGCATCGCCGCTGCCGCGCGCAGGTGTCCGCCGCTGGTAAGCACGTCGTCGACGAGCACGACTTCGCCTACGACCGACGGGACCACCAGCCTGAGATTCCGGTACAGCGCCGCGGCGTCTCGCGTGCCGCCCTCCTTGTGCGCCGATGCGATGGGCGCGATCTGGCGGAGGGCATCGACGAGCTGCGCGTTGATCTCCTTGCGCCGTAGGCCGATCACGACGTCGGATGCAAGGCGTTGAGCACATTTTGCAACCGTTCTGGTTGGCCAGCCCCACGCCGGTCTTCCTCGCCGTGATGCCGCAAGGCGTTGAGCACAGGAGCTTGTGCAGACGATCCGCGGGCGCACGCGCGGTCTTCCTCGCCGTGATGCCGCAAGGCGTTGAGCACCCTCCGAGTACGCGCGAGCTCGAGGGCATGGATCGGTCTTCCTCGCCGTGATGCCGCAAGGCGTTGAGCACGAGGCAGTGCTCGGTGCTCGTCGAGTCGTCATGGTGGCCGGAGTCCATGCAGGACGCGCGGCACGTCCTCCGTCCTCCGGCTTGCACCGTGGGTGCAGCGGCCCAAGCCGGCGCGATGATCTCACTGCCCGCGGCGTACGGGCGGTTCGTCACCCAAGTTCCCACGGTTGCAGCACCACGACCGCCCCCGCGGCCATCAGTGCGACCGCCGCAAGCCGTCGTCGCGTGATCGCCTCGGCGAACAGCCAGCGACCGACGAGCACGGCCGCACCGATCCCCACGGTGCGCTTGACCGCCTCGACCACCGCGACGAGCACGTCCCGGATCGCGAGAAACTGAAGACCGAGCGCCGACGCGGCGACGATCGACGCGACGACGAGCCCTCCGACCGCCTGACGCGGGACGCGAAGCTGTCGCCAACGCCCGCGCGCGACGATCGCTACCAACGCGCTGATGCCAATGCCGGCGTTGAGCACGGCCGTGTGGATCGACGGCGCGCCGTAGGCAAGCGCGCGCCGATCAAGCACGATCGTGAGGGCCCACCCGAGGGCGGCGAGCAGCATGTCCAGGCGCCCGCGTCCGCCCGCGCGCGATACGATTTGGCGAAGACCCCCGTCGCCGAGACTCGCGGCACCTGCCACCACGGCGACGACACCGAGCGCCTGGGCCGTCGTCGGCAGCTGGCCGAGCAGGGGGATCCCGAACAGCGCGGTCCAAACCGGGACGAACGCGAGAAGCGGAATCGCGACGCTGAACGGCGAGCGCTCGAGGCCGCGCAAGTAGGCCAGGTTTGCCGCCACGCCCACCGCGATCGATGCCGCCGTCCAACCGTAATAAGCAGGCTGAGGAACACCTGGGGCCTCCGCGATGACCCATATGCCCGCGACCAGCGCCTGACCGCAGCACAGCCAAACGAGAAGTGGCAGCGGCTCGAGATGTCGCACCAACGACTTGCGCAGCACGTCGAGCGTTGCCCAAGCGAATGCGCACGCGACCGTGGCGGCAAGGCCCGTCATGGCGCGAGCACAACGTTGTCGATCAGCCGCACACCGGCGAAGAACACCGCAGTCGCGCACAACGCAGCGCGCTCCACCGTCGCGACCGGTTGCAGACTCTCGGCATCGACAAGCTCGACGTAGTCTATGACGCCGGGCGCGAGTTCGGTATCGGCCCCGGCCAGCAATCGTTCGCGGCTGCGTTCGCCGGCGGCAAACCGCTGGTGCACACGGGTGAGAAATCGGTGAATCGCCACCGCATCGGCGCGTGCTCCGGGCGACAGGTGGGCGTTGCGACTGGACATCGCCAGTCCATCCGGCTCACGGACGATCGGCATCCCGACGATCTCGCCGGGCAGGAAGAGATCGGCATGCATCCGACGAACGATCGCGAGCTGTTGGTAGTCCTTCTCGCCAAACAACGACACGTGAGGTCGAACGAGCGCGAGAAGCTTGCACACCACCGTGCACACGCCACGGAAGTGCCCCGGTCTCGTCCGCCCGCACAGGCCGGTGTCGAGCCCGTCGACGTTCACCCACGTCGAGCGGCTCGGATACATCTGCTCGGGATCGGTCGGGCAGAACGCCACGTCGACCCCGCAACCTTCGGCTTGCCGCAGGTCGCCGGATTCGTCCCGGGGGTAACGATCGAGGTCCTCGTTTGGCCCGAACTGCGTCGGGTTGACGAAAATCGACAACACCAAGCGATCGCCGCGGCGTCGGCCTTCATCGAGCAGTGACCGGTGGCCCGCGTGCAAAAAGCCCATCGTAGGCACGAACGCGACGCGAATATCGGGCGCCAAACCATCGCGCCACGTTTGCAAGGCCGCGCGGGTGCGAATCACGTCGGTCATGGGCGGCGATGGTGCCAGCTCGGGGGCCGCGACGCGACCACTTCAGCGCACCGGCGCAGGCCGGCGGACGAGCTCGGAGCGATGGCGTTCGGCGAGCTTGCGCTCGGGCGCTGCCGGTTCGGGCCGCGAGAGATATGCGTCCCAGAGCATCAGCGCGCCGCTTGGGTCGTCCGCCACCTGGGCGTCAAGCGCCCGCAGGTAGAGGCGCTCGTGCACGGGTAGAAGGCTCTCGGTCGCGCGCCGGGCGACGGTGTGGCCGGCATCCGTGCGGAGCTCGAGGAGCTCGGCGCGGGCGGCTGCGATGGCGCCCGCGCGATCAAGGACGAGGACGCGAATGAACCGCGTGATCAGCCGGTCGTCCACAGAGGCGTCGATCGAAGCTCGGTACGACAACGCCATCGCGGTATCGAGATCGCCATCGAGCATCGCGATCACGGCACCCATCCGATGAGCTCGCCAAAGCTCGACCTCGTCCGCCGCAATCGCCCGGGCGAGCGCAATCCGAGCGGCGCGGGCCTGACCCAGGCTGACCAGGGCATAGGCCACGAGAAACCGCGTCTCGCGGGGTGGAGCCTCGCGTCGACGCGCGCACTCTGCGAGCGCCTTGCGTAGCATTCGCAGCGCCTTGCGGATCCGCTTTTCGTGATCCGCAAAGACGGTCCCGAGCTCGGGGCTCGGACCGGTGAGAAACCCGAGGTCGCCCGCGCTGACGAGCTCGAGTTGCGCCGCCAGCACGAGCACATCTGGCACGTGCGGGCACCGATCCGCGCGCTCGGTCCAGGCCGAGGCGTCGTCGGTGCCGGGGTCGCCCCGCGGCGCCACACCACCGCGCAGTGCGATCGCGTCGCGCCCGAGTTCCTCGCACGCGGCCCACCCGCGCGCGCCGGCCTTGGCCCACGGCGTGGGTGGCGGCACTTTGGCGGGCTGCCACGGAGCAAGAACGGCGGCGAAGGCCCAGACGGCGGGGACGATCACGCCCACCGAGTATGACAGCTGGCGGGCGCCGCGGAATGCCGCTTCGGCGGAAAACTTGACGGCGTGCCCGCGCGCCGGCGATGCACCAGCGATGGTCGATGTCACCAGCATGCCGATCGATCGCGCCACCCGCGGCCCGTGGGCGCCGTGGTCGCTTGTTCGCCAACACCGCGCAATGCTGGCGGCGCTGGCGATCCGCCTGTTGTGGTGGGGTGCGCTCGCCCTGTGGCTCGGGGCTGCGCGCGAGCTCTTCGCGGGCGCCGCCATCGATGTTGCCGCCACCATGCGCACGTTTTCCGTGGGCGCCGCGATGTGCGGGATCGCTGTGGTCGGGACGGGGGCCACGCGCATCCGCGTGATGTCATGGGCGCTTGGCTCCCTGCACGGTTGCAGCGCCGTGGTGCTCTGGCTCGCTGCCAACTAGTCCCTCAACACGCTTGGCTGGGCGGGCGCACCCTGCTATCCCGAGAACGGTGCGCGCCCGCCTCCTCGTGTGGTTCCTGGGCTTGGGGCTCCCCGCCTGTGCTGGTGGTCCCGGCGCGAACGACGACGCTGCGGGCAGCTCGACCGGTGAGCCACCACGACCGACGCCGGCGTTCATCGACCCCGCCGGCGATGAGCTGCGCATTCCGGTCACGCGCTTCCGCGATCTCGAGGTCGATGTCTCGCAGGTCCGCCCCGGGATCACGGCCGTCGTTGTCGACGGTGTCAGCATTGGCACGCTCCCGCTCGGCTCGCGCGTTGGGGACCTCGACGAGCGGCGCCTCCGTCTGCGGTTGACCGGCGCGCTGCGAGCCGGACAGCACACCCTCGAACTGGTAACCCCCGCCGGGGTCGATGCCCGCGCATCGGATCCGCTGACGGTCGTGATCACGCCCGAGCCCTCCGCTGGCTGGACGTGGGATCTCGACGCGGAGGTGCTGGCCGAAGGCGAGGGGTTGATCGCGACCGGCCAGGGCGAGCGCGGGGCGTTGGTGCTCGTCGACGACGGTCACGTTGACGGCTCGCCGACAACCATCACGATCTGGCCCGCGCAGGGCACAGGTTGGGAGCGTGGGCGCCATCGTCAACTTCCGCTCCCCGGACATCGCCCGGCGTTGGGTGAGCGAGTCGCCGCGCTCGACGTCGCTCGCGTGGGCACCGGCGACGACGAGCGGCTGCGCGTCGCCTGGCGCGTCGACGTCCCGGGACGCCGGGCCGTCGTCGTCGACGTCGCCTGGCAGGGACAGCTGCCGCGGGGGGATCACACAATCGTAGACATCGCGTCACAGTGGGCGTCGGGGGTCGAGTACGCCGAGGTCGTTCGCCCGGTGGTCCTTGGCGATGTCGTGCTTGTCGAGGTAATCGCCGCGGTCGACGTTGAGCAGGCGCGTCCAGGTGATCGTCGGATTCTTGCTGCGCGGCTCGATCCCGCCGGCGAGCTGGTTGCGACCCAGCCGTTTCAGCTCGGCGTCGTGGATTCAGGCTCGCTCGCGCCGGTGCTCGATACACTCGCGCCGGCCGACGCGGGCGGGGCCATCGCGAGTTTCATCCTGGGTGAGCAGCGCCTCGGGCTTGTCGAGGTCGACCCGGCAAAGAGCACGATGTCGCTCGCCGGCGCCAGCGGCATCCCCACCGACGAACGCGTCGCGCACACCGTCGATGGCTTTGCCACGGTGATCGGGGCGCTCGGTTCACGCACGGCCGCGGCCGCGACCGACGACCTTCAGGCCGTGCTGCTCGCGGGAATCGACGACCTTTCCGCCACCGTCGAGATCCAAGCGCTCGAGTTGCCCGAGGGCGATCCGATCGCCGCTCCGCTGTCGGCGGGCGTGATCGCGGGGATCCCGGTGTTTCTCGCGCCGCGCGGCGCCTCCGACGTGGTCCTCGTCGCCGTGCGTTCCTCCGAGCCGGAGGTCGTGGCGTTGGAAGGACTGGCGTGCGACCAGATCGTCGTGCCGAGGACCGCTGCCGGCAACGACGCGGGCACCCTGGCGTTTGCGTGTCTGCAGGCGGGCGCACTGCGCGTGGGCACGGTCGCACCCGTGCCGCAATGACCATGGAGCAGCTGCTGGCACGCCCGCGTGGGCCTGGCACGCCCGCGCGCGTATACTGCGGTCCGTGCCGCTGTGGCGCAAACTCGCCCTCGCCGTGCTGGCCCCCGTCGGCGTGCTCTTCGGCGCGGGTGCGTGGTATCTCCGCGTCGAAGACATCCCCGACGCGCTCCCACCCATCAGTGGCGATCCCGCGAGCATCGTGATCCCCGGGGTTGCGGATGAGCCCCCTCTCGCGCTGGCCGAGCTCCGCGGCAAGACGGCGTTTTTCGTGGTGGTCGGCCCGCAAAGCGGGGAGTCGAAGGAAGGACGCGTCCTCAATCACGCGCTCAACCGGTGGATCTTGCCGGCGACGAGCGTGGGTTTCATCGTCGCCGACGCGGAGGGGTTCGGCGCATTCCAGGACAAGGCGGCGAAGTACCTCCGGGTGTTCGGCACCGAGGTACGCTATCCCCTGTACGCCGACTTCGAAGGGGTGTTCATGCGGACCTTTGGCCTGCCCAAGGGCCACCATGGCTTCGTCGTGATCGGCCCAGACGGAAGCGTGATCGAGCGGCGGAGCGGCGGGGTTGAAGGCGCGGATCTCGAACGCGTTCGCGAGCTGCTCGGGGGAAGCGAGCCGCCCCCTGGGCCGCCCGCGCCGACGTTCGCCGTCGGCGGTCTCGACAACGCGTCGTGCGGCGGCGGTACGCCCTGCGCGCTGTTGTTCCTCGGTCGCAACGTGGCCCGGGCCGAAGTCCCGCGCCTCGAGGGTGGATTCAGCGGCGATGAGGACGAGGGCCTTCGTCTGATGCGCGATCCGTCCATCCGCCTGGTGATCACCGCGCTGCGCGCCAAGCCGGGCAAAGCCAAGGCGGTGCTCGTCGGCGCCACCGATGACATCGAGTTTCCGTCGTGGTGGGAGCGCGTCGATGAAGACGCCGACGCCCGTGCCGCCTTCGGACTCGCCTCCACCGACGCGGCCGCCGTGATCCTCGACGCCGAGGGCCGGGTAGCGATCCGGCGGGTTGGCAGCTTCCCCCTGTTCGAACGTGATCAAGTCGGCGACGTGCTCGGGGTGGAGTTCGACGACAAGCGCACGATCGAGCGCCCGGAGACGTGAGTACCGCGGAACCAGCCGCCGAGCCGAGCAGCCCGAAGCGGCGACCCCCGTTGCCCCGCGCCGTGTGGGTGTTTGGCGTTGTCAGCCTCGGCATGGACGTGTCATCGGAGATGATCCACGCTCTGTTGCCCGCGCTCGTGGTGGTCCAATGGGGTGCGAGCACCGTGGTGCTCGGATTGCTCGAGGGTGGGTCCGAGGCGCTGGCCTCGTTTCTCAAGATCGCGTCGGGCACGTGGAGCGACCGCAGCGGTCGACGCAAACGTTTGGCCGTGCTGGGTTATGGACTGTCGGCGCTGGTCAAACCGCTATTCGCGGTGGCGACGGCGCTGCCGGGGATCGTCGTGGCACGGGTGGTCGATCGTGTGGGCAAAGGCATCCGTGGGGCCCCACGCGACGCCATGATCGCGGACGTAACACCCCCGGAGATCCGCGGCGCTGCCTATGGCTTGCGTCAGGCGCTGGACACGATCGGCGCGCTGCTTGGGCCATTGCTCGCGGTCGCGTGGCTGTGGCGGGAGGGCGCGACGATCCAGTCGGTGTTCGTCTTGGCGATCGTGCCAGCGTGGATCGCCGTGGCTCTGCTCGTGATCGGCGTGCGTGAGCCGCCGGCGTCACCGCGGACCGGCAAGCCGCCGCCAGCCCTGCGGGAGTTGTCGCGCCTGGGCGCGGGCGTATGGCGCGTTGTGACGCTTGCGGCCGCGCTGGCGATGGTGCGGGCGACCGAGGCGTTTTGGGTGCTCGCGGCGATCGATCGCGGGCTCGACGGTCGACTGTCGCCGTTGGCGTTGGCGGTGATGAGCGCCTGCTACGCCGCCGCCTCATACCCGGCCGGGCGCTGGGCGGATCGCGTCGCCCACCCGCGCATGCTGGCGATCGCATGCGTCGTGCTCGCGGTGGCGCACACAACCGTGGCGCTCGCAGCTGGGCCGGGGCTGACGCTCGTCGGCGTCGCGTTCTTTGGGTTGCACCTCGCGCTCAGTCAGGGATTGCTCTCGGCCTGGATGGCCAACGTCGCACCCACGACTGCGCGTGGAACCGCATTCGGCATGCTTCACTTCGCCACCGGCGTTGCGACCGTCGCCTCCGGTGCCCTGGTCGGACTGGCGTGGCACGCCCTCGGGGCGACCGTGACGTTCGCGATCGGGGCGACCGCCGCGGTGGGGCTAGTTGCACTGGTGCTCGCGCTTGGGCGGGACCCGCAGGCTTAATCCGCGAGCATCGCGTCCGGTGACTTGATCACTGCGCCGAGTCGTCCATCAGTTCGGACGGCGACTTCTTCGATTCACCGGCGGGTAGAAACACGGGCTCGGTCGAATCGCCACGCGCCCTGGCCGGCAAGAACACCGGCTGGCGGTCGGGCGCCGGGGTCTCACCAGGTGCCGCTGACGCTTCGGTCGCGGTAACGACCCGTGTCGGCGTCGGGGCCGGTGCGTCGTCGGATGTGTCATCGCCACCGTGGGGCTTGCGGTGGCGATCACGACGCGGTTGCTGGATCACGACCACCGCGGGCTCGCTCGGCGGCTCAGCGCTCGTCTCCGCAGGTGTTTCAACTGGCTCCACGGCTGTCGGTGGAGGAGTCCGCGCGGGGATGACTGGCGCGGCGGCTGGCTGTTGGTCGCGCGCCGCGGAGGCGGTGGTCGTGCGTGGCGGCTCAACCGACGCCGCGGCGGTCGTGGGTGGTAGCTCGACCGACGCCGCAGCGGTCGTGTGCAACGGCTCGACCGACGCCGCGGCGGTCGTCGGGTCCGTACCGCGAATGGCCCGTGCAGTGGCCCCGAGTCCGAGTACGCCGCACGCGAGCGCGCCGAGCCACAGGAGCACGCGGCGCCTCTTCCACGTCGACCCGAACCCCGTCAGCATCATGGCCGCTGCCGAGCTCGATGAGGCT
This sequence comes from uncultured Myxococcales bacterium, assembly GCA_902826865.1. Taxonomy (GTDB): domain Bacteria; phylum Myxococcota_A; class Polyangia; order Nannocystales; family Nannocystaceae; genus Xiheibacterium. The sequence goes on along the minus strand of CADEGN010000099.1, from coordinate 4,531 downwards.
TCGCTCGACAGCCGATTGTGGGCACCCGAGGCTTGCAAACCGATGAGACTCAAGAAACTGCTATCGATGTGCGATGCTTCCGCGATCGGCCGCCCATCGGCGCGTGGCATGACGCGCGGGAGTCGGAACAGCGGGCCCGGCAGAACGTCGATCATCGCCTCGATGATGGCGTTGGCGTCGGCTGGGCGCTGCTCACGATCCTTCGCGAGGCATGCGTGCACGAGGTCAACCAGACCCTCGGGCAGCGGCTGCGCCGGTCCGATGACCTGCTGTAGGTTGCGCGCCTCTTCGTTGACCGTCTTGTAGATCACCGCTGCATCGCTGTTGCCGTCGAACGGCAACACACCACTCAACATGAAGTAGAACAGGACGCCGAGGGAATAGACGTCGACACGAAGATCCGGTTCCTCGCCACGGATCGCCTCGGGCGCGAGATACCCGATGGTGCCCATCACGTGCGCCTCGGTGACGCGGGTCTCGCCGTGGAGCCGCTTCGCGAGGCCGAAATCAAGCAGTTTGACGAAATTGGCGCGATTCTTGAGCTCGCACAACATCACGTTGTTCGCCTTGATGTCCCGGATCATCAAGTGACGTGCATGGGCTTCGCCGACACCCTTTAGGATCTGAGCTGCAATCGGTACGAACACGTCGAGCGAGAGTCGACCGTGCCGGGCGACAAAGTTGCCGAGCAACTCACCAGGAACGTACTCGGTGACCAGGTACGCACGTCCATCCGCCTGCCCGTAGTCGAGCATCGAGACGATGTTGGGGTGCCGCAGCGAGCTCAGTCGCTTCGCCTCTCGCTCGAACCGAGCCGCCGCTTCCTCGTCACCGGCCCACGTATCCGACAGCAACTTCATGACGACGTCCGAGTCGTCGTTGAGGCAGGTCGCGAGGTACACGATTCCGAAGCCGCCACGCGCGAGAAGCGCGCGGATCACGTAGCGGTCGGCCAGCGTCCTGCCGATGAAGGGATCGACCGGCGGTCGCTTCGCAGGGTGCCTCTCGCCGGCGGTAGCGGCGTTGTTCTCGTGTGTCATTGGCTCTTACCGAATCCCACGACGAAGTCGGTGTTGTGGGCCGCTTCGTGGCAGTCCGAGCAGAAGTCAACGCGACCGCGGTGGGTGACTTCGTTGCCACGCACGCGTGCCCAGAACCAATCGCGCGCGGCCGAGTCGTAGCCCTCGGGGCCCTTGTACATGATCGTGAGTCCGACCTTCGCGCCGGCCGCGTCGAAGTGCTCTTTAACGAACATCGTGCCTTCCTCGAAGGTGACCTCCTGAGTCGGATCCATCGGATCGATGGAAAGAAAGCGCTTGGCGGCGTCGGCACTACCCCAAACCATAACGCTCGCAGCATCGGAGTGGGTTTCGGAGACTTCCGGCGTGTCGCTAAGCTGCTCCAACTGGCTCGCATAGTCCATGCCTGCAGCGAGCACCTCGTCCTCGTCGATCTCGACGGCTTGCGCCTCGTCATTCCCATCTTCGCCGGAATCAGCGCCGGCGCGCTCGGCATGGTCTGGGTCGCACGCGGCCACGAGCCCAAAAGAGAGTCGGACGCAAAGACGCCGCATTGAACTGATAATCATGGACTCTCCCCAACCACGGCTTGTACGGGCAGCGAGTAGAAGACGACGTCGCCGACACCGCCGTCCTGGTGATAGGGCGCGTTGGCGAGAGTTTGAGCCACGACTTGCAGGCGGATGGTGCCGACGTCGGCAGCGAGGTCGATCGGCTGTTCTGATGTGATGCGGTTCACGCGCGAGAGACCGGCCGGCATGAGCGTGGTTTGATAGTCGAGGTTGCAGCCCGGTAAGCACGAGGGCAGGTCTGCATCCACGTAGAGATGCGCGTACCCGAGGCCCGGCATCGTCGCATCCGCGGGCGCCGAAAAGCCGGGGTTCACCAACGTGAAATTGAGCGAGGCAATTTCGACTTTTACCCCGCTGTTCTCGAACAACGGCACGCGGTCGGACGGGGCGGGAGTCAAGATTCCGATGTGCTCCTTGCCATCGTCGACCCAGAACCCGACGGTCACCGCGGCGCCCTCGGAGTCGAACAGCTCGCCGTCGGCGCGGCGCGCGACGACGCGGAGGTGGTGGAGACCGGGCGCCTGCGGCAGTGGCAGCGAGTCGATCTCGATGCCGTCCTCTAGTGATCCGGAGGCGACCGAATCGACGACTGCACCGTCGAGTTGGATCTCGATGTAGCCTCCGAGCGGATCCTCAGACTCATCCATGTCGAGGTTGAGGTTGCGCCCGGCGACGATGAGAGGTACGGCAGTTACGTTGTCGATTGGGAAGATCTCGAGTTGCTGCGGCGCTGCGATCTGCAACACCGGCCCTTCGACGTTGGCCGTGGCGACGCACACACCGTCCAGACACTCATTGCCGATCGCGCAATCGACGTGATCTGCGCAGACGTACACACCAGAGATCGAGGGATCGAGCTCTGCTTGATAGCAGGCGCTGAGCACGACGGGCGAAACGGCGACACGCAAGAGAGTGCGTACATTCATGGTCAGAACCTCCACAGGGTGTTGACCCCGACAGTGTGCGGACCGACGGTGGGTGCAACGGCGCGAAGCTTGGCGTACTTGCGGCGAATCAGGCCACCGGCCAGGAGTCCGGCGCCCACGGCTGCGGTCGCGCCCCCGGCAACGAGGAAGGTGATCTGCAGAGCTGCGAAGTCTCGGCCACGCGCGTCGATCCGCTCGGCCTCGGACAAGGTCACGCGATCTGTATTTATGCCGTCGGAGAGGTCGTTCACCTTGTCGCTGTTGCGGCGCGCTGCGAGTCCAAAGCCGACGCCGCCCGCGACGGCAAGCGCACTGCCGAGGCCGAGCAGGGCCACGCCCGAGACCACCATCGACTTGCCGGTTTCGGCAGGGCGCGGGTCATCCATAGACGCGTTGCTGGGGTACGCGGCCGGGGCTGGCGTGCTGGGCTTCTCGTCGCCGTCGTTGTCCCCTCGTTCTTCGACGAGCACCCGCAGCACTTCGATGCGCTTGGCCGCGACCGCTCGGTCCTCGAGCGGCACCCGCGGTTGCTGGGCAAATTGCTCGTAGCGTTCGAGGGCGGCGACGATGTCACCCTTTTCCTCGTAGACGCGACCGGCGTTAAACAGATCGCTCGCGTGGCCGGCGACCGAGAAGGCTCGTTCGAATTTCTGCGCGGCCTCCTCGAAGTCCCCGCGGAAGAAGTGCTCCTCAGCCTCCGCGCGTAGCGCCTTGGCTTCGCCTTGTTCGCGTTGACCGGGTTGGCTCTCCGGTGCGGCCACGCTCGGCGCGGCCGACACATCGACTGGCACGGACGACACGACCAGCGCGACGACCGCAACGGCGACAATGTATCTGGTGTTGTGCAAGTTCGCGCTCCGTTCTTTGCTCAAGGCGGGGGTTCGAGGATGGCGGGGTCGAGCGGCTCGCCCTCAAGGGTCATGAGGAACGCGATGAGGTCCGCGCGCTGCCCGGCCGTGAGTGATAGCGGGCGCATCAACTCGTCGCGGACGCCGTCGAACGTGCCGCTTGGCGCGCCGCCGATGTCGTAGTGCTGGATGACCTCTGCGAGCGTTGCCAGGCCACCGGTGTGCATGTAGGGCCCGGTGCTGCCAATGCTGCGCAGCGAGGGCGTCTTGAATGCACCGATCTCGCCTTGCGCGGAGTCGAGATTCATCACTGCGCATGCGGACTTGTCGGGGTGGTCGCTCCACGGACCCGCGCAGTTGAACTCGTCGGCCATCACGCTCCCGACTCCGTCGGCCCGACCGAGATCGCTGCTTGGCACGTTGTCGCCGATCTGAGGGACCGCGATGTTGTGGAACTGCCCATCCGTGAAGTTGGGCCCGCCGTGGCAGCCGAGGCATCGCCCGGCGCCGATGAAGACACGAAGCCCCGCCTTCTCCTGCTCGGTTAGGATGTCGCTGTCCTTCGCGCCCTTTGCGAGGTCGTTCCAGAAGCTGTCGAAGCGCGAATTTCGGCTGACCACCAGGCGCTCATACGCGGCGATTGCCTTGCCAAAATTGGCATAGATGAGCGAGATGTCCGCTTTCTGCGTCGCGCTCAAGGCGTCCCACTCGGGCGTGCCCGGCATCGCCGCAGCGGGAACGAGCGCAGCGCCGGCACCGTCGCGGAGCTCCGGCATCGCTCCGAAGATCGCCTCGTACTCAGGGCGGTAGGCGTCGTAGACGAGCAGGGCGACGGTCGTGCGGGTGCTGGCCATCTCGGCCGGGTTCTCCGGTGGTCCCAGCGCCTGGGACCACTGCGAGTCCTTTCGGCCGTCCCAGAACTGCCATGTCATCAGCTCTTCGGCCGCGGCCCCGTAGGCACCATTGAACACACTCATCGAGGCGCGCGGGGTGTAGGAAATGCCCTCCGAAGTATTCCCGCGCGCGTCGGCGAATCCCTGGGACGGTTCGTGACAGGTCGCGCACGACACTGCGCCGTTACTGCTGTAGCGGGGGTCGAAGAAGAACTTCTGCCCCAAAGCCGCAGCATCAGGGTCGTCCGCGTACATGTTGGTGGGATCGGGGAT